>JASJCT010000126.1 GCA_030065855.1 Myxococcota bacterium | reverse complement strand
ATTGAATCTGAGTCCTACCGCGGTGAGTCATATTCTGATGAAACTACGGCAGAATCCGAGTACCTACGTCGGTGGTCGGGTGTGGGAATGGATTCAGCTCCTAAAAGCGCAATAGGAAGGGTACGTCCCCTTATCTTTGACAGCAAGTCATCGGGACAGTAAACAGTTATGATGAAGGAAAAACCATATGTCGTTCTGGATCAGTCGGGCATTGTCTTAGAAGCGGCCACTACAGCGTCTGGGCTGCTCGGCATTCCAATGGAAGAAATCGTGCAGCATCCCCTGTTGGACCGGATGATCCCAGAACACCGGGTTCGATTCACCGCCGAGATCGAAGCACTGATAAACAGGGACGAGCGACACGGCCGCGTACATTGTACGTTCATCGGTCTCGATGGTATTGGCAGGCGGCTCACACTTCTCTTAAACATCACGGATCAGGGTCGTTTCCACGTTGCCCTATCCCGCTACCAACATCCAGAATCGACCGGACATCCCGTGGGGTCGGCCCTTGTCGATTCAGGTCATTTATTGCCTGTGACCCGCCGCATCTCAGCGATCAGTCGACGCGCCACCACTAAGGAGGAACTGCTTTCCAAAGGACTCGAGGTCTTTGTCGAGATAACCTCTGCCTCGGCCGGCGCCATATTGGAGTGGGAGGACATGCGCCGGGACGGGCCGATCATTACGGTGGGTCCATTCAATCCAGCTATCCTGCGCGGTATCTTTCGACCAGCTGTTATCGCTCGGCTGACCCGCGGAGATGTCGTAATAAAAGAGGCAACAGTGGACGGCACTGAATCAGATATATGTCTGATAATCGTCCCGCTCCTATCGGGAACAGCCCCTCAAGGCATCATTGTGCTCAGCGCCAGTGGTTACTCCGTCCTGGTGCCTGAAGAGCAGCAGAGCCTGGCGATTCTGGGAGAAATATTGGGCCTGGGGCTCAAGGCCCTTTTTGCTGCCATTGGCAGGGATAAAAAGCCCGCCTCCCATCGGGGGGATATTGCCGCGTCCATTGCCTTGGGTCGCCTATCAGCTGGCCTTGCTCACGAGATCAATAACTCGACCACCGTGTTGCGCAATAATCTCGAGCAGTTTGTGCTGCGCAGCAACGGCTATGGATACGGTGTTTTTGACGACTATGCTGTCAAAGATTCCATGAACGCCTTGAGCACCATCTGCGATCTTAGCGATGCACTGCGGGCGTTCGCACCTGAGGAGACCCACTCATTCGAACCCATCGACCTGATACGCGTTGTGGACATGGTGGTTCGATCCATGCGGTTTTACGCCAAGCGGGGCATGAACATCGTTCTCAAACGCCCTGACGGCGTGCTTCCATTTGTACGCATTCGGAGCCACTACCTCATGCGCTCCCTTTTCCTCGTCCTGGTAGACCTGGCCGAGGCGTCGATCGAATCGGGCATCGACTTGGACCTGCGTTTGGCTATTTTCGCCAAGGATGATTATGTCATCCTGACCATTACGGTCACTGCGGGGCCATTCAGCTTACCCACCGTGTTGCTCGCCCAGCTCGAAAAGGATGGTGCGCTCACGCGCCACATTGCCCGGGCCGGCGGCAAGCTCACCCACGCGGTGGATCATCAGGGCAATCTCGACATTACGGTCACCTTGCCGAGCGTGCGCCGCGCCGCGCCCCATACCCCTCCACCGCCATCTGTAAGACCCGACAGGCGAGGCCGGATCCTCATCGCAGACGACGAAATCGCGATCATTCGCTCTATGAGAAGGTTGCTCGAGAAAAACCACGATGTGCTCGCGGCCCGCTCCGGGGAAGAGGCGATCGAGCTAATAAAGTCCACACCACAAATCGACATTATCCTCTACGATGTCTCCATGCCCCGATTGGGGGGACAGGAATTTTTCGACGAGCTCTCCCGGCTGCAATTGCCGGCTGTAGAGAGTATTATCTTCGTTTCAGGCGGTGTGACCGATGCAGAAGTGGCGAGATTCCTGGCTGACACCTCAAATCCGGTCATTGAAAAACCCTTTGATTTAATGAAGCTAAACGAACTCATCGCCGGAATGCTGGCCTAGCAAAATGGGGTCAGGACCCCATTGGACAGAACGGTGCTATCTTGTCAGACTCAGCTACGGCTGCTTCCCAGGTGAATTCGCGATTGTCACTGGCATAGTAGTAGGCTGTTCCGTTGGGCATCAATACCACGACCACGCCGCTGTATCCCATCATTTCAGTGATCCAGAAAGTACAACCGTAGGTCACCTCGTTTGCCCAAAACCCGTTGTTGTACTTGCCCCAGGGCGTGTCCACGCCCCGGTCGTCTGGGTTGCGCTGCAGGGTCGCGGCCAGCATGTCCGGATGCAAGAGCTGCACCCCGTTTGTGGTACCGTCGTGCACATTCAAGAACGCAGCCAGTTTTGCGATGTCGTCTGGGATCCACCACATGCCATACCCACCATAGGGTTGCCCCTGCCAATTGTCGTCCTCAGTGCGCAGGGTGGCATAGGCGCCCGGGCCTATTTTCAGCGGTTTGTAAACCTCGTCCACTGCAAATTCAAAGATATCGGCCTCAGCGCCCTCCTGAGCCTGGAGGTAATTGTGCAGGGCCCGAGTGAGGATAAACGTGTCACAGGTGCGGTACACCCACTGGGTCCCGGGCAGTGCACTGTTGGGCCAGTTGAACGCAGCAGCTATTTTTTCGGCATAATAGGTTTGGGTCCAAAACGGATCGCTAAAGTCCTCCTCATCCACCATGTATTCGGATGATCCAAAGTTGCCAGTGGACATGTCGAGGACGTGGTTAAACGTGACCGCATCCCAATCACCAGGGCTCTCCGAGGCCTCTGGCACGTGGTCTTTGATGAGCAGGCCAGGCGCATCAATGTTGTATTTCTGGGCCAAGCGCATCAGGGCCACACTCGCAAAGGCAGACTTGGCCGTGGAGTATGAAGGGGCCCTCATCTCATCGCAGTAGGGATAGATCCCATACCGGGTCCGGCAGCCGCCCACGTAATTGATGCCGTTTACGACAAAGCCGTACCAGGTCATGTGCTCAGGGGTAATCCCCGCGCCAAATGCAGTGATGTCAACCCCGGGAAAATCCTGGGCCAACGTTTCAATTGGTTTTGTCGGGAGGCGCTCTGCCAGCTCCCTTGTAAAGGATGCCGCGATCGCATCCGCATCGGCCACAGGCCCGCGGTGGTAGGTCGCATCCAGCAGGCCCCAGA
Source organism: Myxococcota bacterium (assembly GCA_030065855.1). GTDB lineage: Bacteria > Myxococcota_A > Polyangia > JAAYKL01 > JAAYKL01 > JASJCT01. The sequence continues at coordinate 16,157 of JASJCT010000126.1, read as the reverse complement.
GATCGGCGCTGAATGAGACAGTGGTTTCCTGGGTGATCTGGTACCACACCTTGGAGACGCGCGTGTCGTCGAACAGGAAGGTCATGGTGCCGTTGAGGATACCGTTGGATCCCTTCCAAGCCAGGCCAAAGGGAAACGAGGCCCGGGTGTAGCCACGGTCCCCGGCTTGTTGCCATGCGCGCCCAGGACCGATGATGATGTTCCAATAAACGTGATCTGCAATGATCAGGCCGCGCACTTTGGGAATGAGATAGCCCGCGCTCTGGACGAACTCGAAGTCGAATTCAGGTAGATGGGATTCCTCAGGGGCCACGTCGGCATTACCCGAGATCACGGCGATCTGCCCGACGACATCCTCGCCGTGTAGATCCAGCCGGCCCTGGAACACGTGATGAGGGGGTCCGGCGTCCTGGGGAATAGTCAGGGCAGCCTCGTTCAAGGGGGAGGTATCGTCGAATCCATTCATCAACATATCGTAGGTGAGCGGGTTGCCAGGGACATCGTCCTGGGAACACCCGACGAGCAGAACCACTGCGATGGGGACTACGGCCATGCTTAAGCAACGCGACATGCTTCCCCCGCCTGGGTGTTTCCAGTCCGGTTTCTGCTAGAACAAGTAGCCCAATAGACGAACGAGGGGTGCTGAAGGGGATCTTCCAACATGGCTACATCCACACCCGGACTCGTCGCCTTGAGCACTATTGCCATCAGAGTCGCTGTCTGAATCCGAATCACTGTCTGAATCCGAATCACTGTCCGAATCCGAATCACTGTCCGAATCCGAATCGCTGTCCGAATCTGAATCACTGTCTGAATCCGAATCACTGTCTGAATCTGAATCACTGTCAGTGTCTGAATCACTGTCAGTGTCCGCGTCTGTGTCCGTATCCGTATCAGTGTCTGTATCAGTGTCTGTATCTGTGTCAGTGTCAGTGTCCGTGTCGGTGTCAGTGTCGGTGTCCGTATCGGTGTCAGTGTCCGTATCGGTGTCCGTGTCCGTGTCCGTATCGGTATCTGTGCCAGTGTCGGTGTCCACTTCTCCGGCAGTAAGCACATATCCGCCCAGACTCCCTTGACCGCCCGCGGTTGTGGCCGCATTCCATCCGTTGAACTGCTTTAATTCCCCCGAATTGACCGGCCAAGGGTCGGCGCAGTACCAAGTGCTGCCCTCGTAGCCGTAGAAATCTACGACATGGCCACCGCCTCCGTTATAGTACCATCCAATGGTGAACGGATGAAATTCGTCTATCTCGGTCTGTGCCTGGGACTCGCTAAACTGCCCCATGCCTTCGGAAGCCGGAACACCCCAATTTTGCAGGATTTGAACGATCGCACTCAACTGCTGGGGGCTATTGCCGTTGGGATCGATCAAGTTTCCCGCTTCCATTACATCTACATTTTCTCCGTAATAATTAAGGTGCATCGTTGAGCAAGCAGCCCAGCACCATTGGCTCTTTGGTTGGGCAACGAGTTCAAATCCATCGAGAACATCTGCCGCTGCTGACTGACAAAGGCCCATCACCGCAGCCAGGAAAACCGCTGCGGCCAATACCCTATGACGCCTGGTCCTCTTGTTAATCGTTGTCATTGGTTTACTCCTCTCCTTGCAGCATTCGCGCGATTCTCGTTTTTAAGACGCCTACCACATCCGCGAGGGGAGTGAGCTTGCGGTAGTCTGCTGTATCCCTGTTTTCCGGGTCGATCAGGGTCAAATTCGGTGTGGCATAGGAGGGAATGGAAAAGGCATAGGTCTGGGCCTGATTGGATTTGTACAGCTCAAGAGGGTACTGCCCAGTGGGCCACAGGGCCAGGATTGCGCTCAGCTCGCGGGCCAACCATTTATCTCCCAAAGAGCCGATCTGGAACTCGCCTGTTTTTTGGTTTTTGTATACGGTCAACATCAACTTGATGTCTCCGTCAAACAGGACGGGAAACATGTAAACCTCAAACGGCGTGCTCAGTGATTGGGGAGAACCACAGGTCTGGTTCACGCACCGATTGACTTTTTCCGGGATGATCTCATGCAGCAAATACGGTCGCCCCAGGGCGGCGTTGTGGGAATTGTCCTGCGGTGCCAGCGCGTGCATCTTCTTGGCGTGAGGTGTCAGTGCCCGATCGAGAAAGTCCTTGAATCCGTCCTGAGCGACACTAACGGCACGTTGGCACGGTTGCGAGGCAGCACACGGACCAGCTGCGTAAGCGTCGAAACTGATGTTCAGCAGCGCTATCGCAACGACTGCAGGCAGCCATACCGGCAGCCCAGCCCGCTTCATTTTTTTTCTGTGTGGTTTAAGTTTCATTCTAATTCTCCTTGTTATTTCTCCATTGATGACGGGGTGTTCCCGCAATTTGTGTCTCGCAAACGCAATTGACCCTGGGCCAGGTGAGTTATCTGTTTTTTCTTATCTTTTACATTGTGTATGTGGGGTATGTTTTGTAATACATATAATATTAAACATCTCCCCTTACGTTATCTATACAAAATTATTTCGCACCTGTATACCACAAAATTCACTCGTTCCCTGACGTGATGTACTGTGGGCGATACCTGCGCTGATGACGTTACCATGAAGTGGGGGTTTATCATGCCGAGGTCTGGCAGAGGCGATGCTGACCACATGGAATGACGAGGGCATTGCCATCGGGAAAGGCGAGGGTCATGTTGAGGGCCTGGCCCATTTCCACGGCCAGGGCCGTCGGTCTTGAATTGCTGATCATCATCGGCAGCCGCGCTCTGGCAGCCTTTTGGACCAATTCATGGCTGTTCCTCGAAGATAACACCAGGACGCGGGCCTTGCTGAGCCGGTCATTCATAAAGGCTTTACCGATTGCCTTGTCGAGCGCGTTGTGCCGACCCACGTCCTCTGCAAAGGATATGGCTGCCAATTGATCGTCGAGGATGAGCGCAGCGTGGGATCCCCGGGTTGTTTTGTAGTGGTTCTGGTTCTTTGAAAGTGCGTCAATACAATCAAAAATGCGGTTTAGATCAATTTTAAAGCCGTCTTTGGCCGGCGTCAGTTTCTGGCACAGGTCCGCTATCATCGCCTTGCCGCAGATACCGCAACTGGTCTGACTGACATACGCCTGCCGTTTTAGCACATCGGGAATCTGCTTGCGCCGCTCTGGTGTGAGCCAGAAATCAATAACGTTTGAATCCAGATGTTCGTCATATCCGATGCGCTTGAAATCATCTGGTGTATCCACAATACCTTCGCCAAGGCAAAACCCCGCACCGTGGTATTCCTCTTCACCAGGTGTTCGCATCACCACGGCATAGGGCTTATCATCAACGCGAATCGATAGGGGTTCCTCCCCAATCAATTCAAGAGAGCTGGGTCGAACCCCCTCGCTGCTGCTCCGAACAGCCCGATATGTCTTTGTAATTTTTCCAGCAGGCACTAGTGCTCCGTCCATTCATTAGCTTTGGATGGGAGCTCTCCCCCTTTCACAAAGGGGGCCGGGGGGATTTCGTCATTTCCCCCAACGCCGCGATGTGACAAAATCCCCATCCCCCTTTTCAAGGGGGAATTTGATAACTTTACGCGACAAAATTCGTTTGCCATAGCTCAAGAGGTCTTGGGAAAGGCGAGGGATTCGGTCAAGACAAAGGCGGCCTGGAGATAGGATGTGGGGCACAGGGGAAAACACTCCTTGCAGGAGTTGCATTCTTTGGCCGCGATGTGCGGGATGAAGCTGATCTCCTTTCTGATGCCCCGGTCGATAAATCCGACCGCGTTTTTCTTTTTCACTTCAGCACAGTATCTGACGCATAGGCCACAATGGATGCAAAACGAGGGCTCCTTGGGGTACTGGTCTCTAGCTGCACCGTATTTTTTAGCCAGCGCCAACAATGGGGGGGCATCTGGTGCGTGGGCCAGCAAGAGCTCCAGCAGGTTCTTGCGGATGCGGTCTATCTTTTCGGATCGGGTCCGAACGATCAGGTCTTGTTCCACCGGGTAGACACAGGAACAAACCAGACTGTTCCTGCCGCTCGCCTCGACTTCCACGATGCAGAGGCGACATCCGCCAAAGGGGGTCAGTGCTTCGTGATGGCACAGGGTGGGAATGGGAATGCCAACGCTCCGGGCAGCTTCGAGGACGGTCATCCCAGTTTTGGCGCTTGCGTTTCTTCCGTCAATGCTAAGCCCAATCTCACTCATTTTTTCTTGCTCTTTCTGATGATGGTTCGCTCTGCTTGGGGAATCGGCGGGGGCACGGGCTCGCCCGAGAGTTTTATGACTGCGCCGAACTTGGCCGGGCACACTTCAAAGCAGGTGCCGCAGTTCGTGCATTTCTCCTGGTCGATGATGTGGATCGTCTTTTTGGCCCCGTCAATGGCGTCGTCCGGGCAGTTCTTCAGGCAGAGCCTACACGCCGTGCACTTGGCCGGATCGATGTAGTATGAAATCAACGCCTTGCAGGAGCGGGCCGGACATCTCTTGTCCTCGATGTGGGCTTTGTATTCGTCTTTGAAGTAGCGAAAGGTGCTCAGAAAAGGATTGGCCGCTGTTTTGCCCAGGGCGCAGAGGGAGGCGTCCAAGGCGGTTTCGGCCAGATTCTCGAGTCGCCCAATGTCACCCTCGGTCCCCTTGCCCTCGGTGATGCCCGTGAGGATCTTGTGCATCTGCCTGAGGCCTTCGCGGCAGGGCACGCACTTGCCGCAGGATTCGTCGGTGAGAAAATCAATAAAGTACCGAGCCACGTCGACCATACAGGTGTCTTCGTCCATGACGATCATGCCGCCAGACCCCATCATCGAGCCGGCCTTGGTCAGCTCGTCAAACCCGACCTTTAGATCGAGCAGGGATTCTGGGATACACCCGCCAGAGGGTCCGCCGGTCTGCACTGCCTTGAACTGCTTGCCCCCGGGAATGCCGCCCCCGATTTTGAAGATCACGTCTCTCAAAGTAATGCCCATGGGCACTTCCACCAGGCCGGTGTTGTTGATCTTGCCAACCAGGGAGAAGATCTTGGTGCCCTTGCTGTTTTCAGTGCCGATGTCGGCAAAGGCCTGGGCGCCGTCATTGATGATCAGGGGTACATTGGCCCAGGTCTCCACGTTGTTGATATTGGTCGGCCGGTCCCAGAGGCCTTTGACCGCTGGATAGGGTGGCCGCGGCCTGGGCTCGCCAGCCTTGCCCTCCAGGGACTTGAGCAGGGCGGTCTCCTCGCCGCAGACAAAGGCCCCTGCGCCCCGGTGCACCTTGACCTCAAAGTCAAATCCCGATCCTAGGATGTCCTTGCCGAGCAGGCCGTATTCTCTGGCCCGCTCAATTGCAATACCCAGATTCTCGAGTGCCAACGGGTATTCCTGGCGCACGTAAAAATACCCCTCTTGGGCGCCAATGGCATAGGCACCGATGAGCAATCCCTCGAGCACGCCAAACGGGTTTCCTTCCATGAGGGATCGATCCATGTAGGCCCCGGGGTCTCCTTCGTCGCAATTGACGACCACGTATTTGGGCGATCCCTGGGCCTTGCGGGCCAGCTCCCATTTCACACCAGCCGGGAATCCCGCGCCACCTCTGCCCCTGAGCCCTGCTGCTTTGACCTCTTCGATCACCTGCTCGGGCGTCATTTCGAACAGGGCTTTGGCCAGGGCCTTGTAACCGCCATGGGCCAGGTAGTCTTGGAGGCTTTCTGGGGCAATTTTCCGGTTGGCGCCGAAGACCAACCGGTTTTGATGTTTGTAAAAGGGAATCTCAGATTCGCGGGCTGCCTTTTCCCCAGTGTTGGGGTCGGTGTAGACCAGGCGATCGACGACCTTTTTTTCCTTTATCGTCGATGTGATGATCTCTGGCACATCCTCTGGCGTGACCTGGAGATAGCAGATCTCCTCGGGATCGATGGCCACAATGGGACCTTTTTCGCAAAAGCCATGGCAGCCGGTCTTTCTGAAGTCAACCGCATCGGCCAGTCCCTGGGTCTCGATTGCCTGTTCAATGGCCGCGGCCACCTGCTTGCTCCCTGTGGCATGGCAGGCCGTGCCACTACACAGGGTGATACAAGGCGTCTTGGGATTGCGCTGGGCTAAAATATCCTGCCTAAACTGATCTAACTCGGCCTGGGTTTTTATCCTTGGCATTGTGATTCCTCAGTCATAGCTCTTGAGCATATCCGATGTTTTGGCCGGTGAGATCTTACCGTGGGTCTTGCCGTCGATCTCCACCACCGGTCCCAGGGCACAGCAGCCCAGGCAGTTGACCGTTTCCAGGCTGAACTTGAGCGCTACGTCGGTCTCCCCGGGTTTGATGCCGGTGAGCTCTTCCACCTTGTCGAGCACGCGCCCAGCACCGCGAACATGGCAGGCCGTGCCCATGCAGATATGCACTTGATGCCGTCCCTTGGGCACCAAGCTGAAGGCCTTGTAGAACGTGGCGATGTGCTGGATCTGACTGAGCGGCACTTGGAGCCGCTGGCTGACCCGTTCGAGTGCTTGGTTGGGAAGCCAACTGTTTTCCGCTTGGATCGCCAGCAGCACTTGAATGAGCGCGCTGGCTTCGCCATTGTGTGTGTCAATAATCTGATCGACTCTATCGTTGTCCATGGTCTATTTTTTCACCTCAGACGCGCGCATAGGCGTTGCTGTCTGTATCGTATTTAACCAACCCCTGTCGCGATGAGCTGTTCATGTGTTTGGATACTTGAGATGGGCTGAGACCCAGCTTGTCCGCGATATCACTTACGGAAAGGGGTTTATTATTGGTCTCGAGGAGCGAGATAATCTGACTGGTGGTCAGTTTTTCGCCGATGAGGTCGTCGAATAACCGGGTCATCTCGTCACTGGCATAGAAGTCGCGATAGGCAGATTCTGATCTCTCTGGCACGCGCAGGCGCTCCCGTTCCACCAGCTTGAGGTAGGGCACCAACTTTCTCGCTGCCAGGAGCTTGACCTGCAATGCCTGTTTATCCATACCTTCGGCTTGCCCCAGGGGGCCGATATCTTTGATCTGCTGGGTGACCCTGTCGATGACCTTGGCCAGCAGGATCCCATCCCCGCCAGACATGAATTCGATGCTCAACCGCTTGGGGTCGAGGCCGATCTGTTCCATGATTTTCTTTGAGATATAGGTATTGCTCAAGGCATCGTAGTTGCCATGGGTGACGTAGTTACATTCGTTTAGCTTGCACCCGCCGATAAACACGCCGTCGTGCCCGTTGTAAAAGGCCCGCAGGATAAATTCCAGGTCCACGCGGCCCGAACACATGACCCGAATGAGCCTGATCTCACTTGAATACTGTAGCCGGGAAACTCCGGCCATATCAGCAGCCCCGTACGCTCACCAATGGCATACAAAGCCGAGTATCTTGGGCTTGAATTCAACACGTGAACCCATTGGGGTTTCCTCCTTTATACTGCTTTATCCACCACAGCGTCGATCTGTTCTAAGATGTCTTCGTCGGTCACAGCCGCATCGATTTGGCTGTGCAGTGCTTTGTCGGTAAAGTGCTTGAGCACGATTGCATTTGTCGGGCATTTTGCATTGCACAGGCCGTCCCCTTTGCACAGGATCGGGTTTACCCGAGCCTTTTTGCCCTGTGGTGTATTGCGGAATGTGATGGCGTCATAGGTACATGCGGTGATACAGGCCCCGCACGAGACACAATCGTGCTCCTTAACCTCGCAGACAGACCCCGAGGCCACGACCGTGTCCTGAGAGAGCAGGGTCAATACGCGACCCGCCGCGCCATAGGCCTGGGCAATGGTCTCTTGGATATGCTTGGGATAGTGGGCAGTACCGCAGAGAAACACGCCGTCTGCAGCGAAGTCGACCGGCCTCAACTTGACATGGGCCTCCTTGAAAAACGCGTCTGGGCTCAGGGTGACCTTGAACAATCCAGCGACCTCTTTGGTACTGGTAGCAGGCACCACCGCAGCGGCCAAAGAGAGAATATCAGCGTCCAATTCGAGCTGACTGCCGAGGATTGGATCCGGCACCGTGACCCGCACACAGGGGTTGCCGGCCTCGTTGGTGGCCGATTCTACCTGGGGCTTGTTCTCCGGGTCGTAGCGGACGAACTTGACGTCTTTGTCAGCTGCTTCCCGGTAAAAATCCTCTTTGAACCCGTAGGTCCGCATATCCCTGAACAGGATATAGATATTCATCTCAGGCTTTTTTTCTTTTAGGTTTAGGGCGTTTTTGATCGCGTGGCCGCAACAGACCCGGCTGCAGTAATCCCTGTCCTCGTTTCTACAGCCCACGCATTGGATCATCACTGCGCTGTCTGCATTGAGAATCTTCTCATCCCCGTTGGCGATTTGCTCCCCGAGCTCGAGATGGGTCAGCACCCGATCGTCTTGCCCATAGAGATATTCGGTGGGCTGATACACATCTGCGCCAATCGCGATGACTGCTGCGCCGTGGGCGATCTGCTTGACCCGACCTTTGGTCTCGACTGTGGTGGTGAAGTTGCCCACGTAACCGTCAACGGCCTTTATGGTGGCTTCGCAGGAGACGTGGATCAGGGGATTTTGATATACGGCGCGGATCACATCGCTCAGATGGGTTTGGACATCCATGCCCTCTAAGGTGCCGTGAATCCTCTGGGCCATGCCGCCCAGGGTTTTGTCCTTTTCCACCAGGTATACCTGGTGTCCCTGGTCAGCGATAGACAGAGCGCAGGTCATACCGGCGATACCGCCGCCAACCACCAGAGCGGCCTTGTTGACCGGCAGGTCGTACTCCTGAAGCGGCTCTAAATAGCTGGCCCTGGCCACGGACATGCGGATGATGTCCTTGGCCTTATCCGTGGCTGCTTCCTTTTGTTTGGCGTGTACCCAGGAGCATTGCTCCCTGATATTCGCCATTTCGCAGTAGTACTGGTTGAGCCCGGCCTCCCGCAGGGTGTCGCGGAACAGTGCCTCGAGGGTCCTTGGCGAACAGGCGGCGATGACCACCCGATTGAGGCCCTTTTCCTTGGCCAGGTCAGTGATCTCCTTGGCCGCGTTGGTGGCGCAGGAAAATAACTGTTCCTGAGCGTAGACCACATTGGGCAGGGTCTTGGCATAGTCAACTGCTGAGGGAACATTGACCACGCTGCCGATATTGGCCCCGCAATGGCAGACAAAGACCCCTATCTTGGCTTCTTCTTTGGCCACGTCCCGCTCTGGTGGATAGATCCGCTCTTTGGCCAATTTCCCCCGCCTAAAGTCCAACTGCTGCCCGCATTGGGTGCCAGCTCCACTAGCGCCAAACACGGACTCGGGGATATCAATCGGCCCCTGCAAGCCACCACTGACAAAGATCCCAGGGCGGGTGGTCTCCATTGGATTGGTTTTGTCAGTCTTGCAGAACCCGTGTGGGTTGAGCCCAATGCCGAACGCATCGGCCAGCCCCTGATGGTCTTGGGGCGGATTCAAGCCGACCGATAGGACCACCATCTCGAACGCCTCTTCTTTGACGCCGTCGGCGGTCGCGTATCGAACCAGCACGTCCTTGCTGTCTGGCACTTCCCTCACAATCGAAGGGAAGCCCCGGATGAATCGCACCCCAGGGAGCTGCTCTGCCCGTTGGTAGTACCGTTCAAAATCCTTGCCAAAGGCGCGAATATCATTGTGGAACACCGTACATTCCGCCGCGTCATCGTGCTCCTTGGTCAAGATCACTTGCTTTTGGGTATAGGTGCAGCACACGCCCGAGCAGTAGCTGTTCTGGTTTGGCGTGACGCGCCTGGAACCCACGCACTGAATCCAGGCCACCTTTTGGGGATGTTTTTTATCTGACGCGCGCAGGACCTTGCCCTCGTACGGCCCAGTGGCAGATAGCAGCCGTTCAAAATCCATGCTGGTGACCACGTTCTGCATGGTGCCGTAGCCGTACTCGTCCACCACCTTGGGATCAAAAGGCTCAATGCCTGCGGACAGGATCACCGCGCCCACATTGATGTCTATCTTTTGTTCGGCTTGTCTAAAATCAATGGCCTCGGTTTTACAGACACCGCGGCAGATATCGCATTTGCCCTCTTTGAGATAGAGGCAGGTCTCATCGATGTAGGCCACCAGGGGAATGGCCTGGGAAAAGTAGACGTGGACCGCTTTATTGGTCGATATCTCTTGATTGAACGGGTCTGGGTATTCTTTGGGGCAGTATTTGACACAGGTCGCGCACCCCGTGCACTTTTCCTCGATAATGTACCTGGGTTTTTTAACCAGGGAGACCTGAAAATCTCCAGCTTCTCCTTCCACCCTGTCCACTTCCGTATATGTCAATATCTCGATGTTGGGATGACGGCCGACCTCGACCATTTTCGGTGCGAGGATTCATGTAGAGCAGTCGTTGGTGGGAAAGGTCTTATCGAGCTGGGCCATGTGGCCGCCGATGCTCGGACCTTTTTCCACGAGATAGACCTTAAACCCACCAGTAGCGAGATCGAGGGCAGCTTGAATGCCGCTGATCCCACCGCCGACCACCATGACATCGCCAAAATTTCCCTGTGCTGGAACGGTTCCCATTTATTAAATCACCTCAGCTATGATTTCGGTAATATCTTTGATCTCTAAGACATCCTCGTACTCGAGGTTCAATCGGCTATCCTCGAACATGGTGATGCAGTACGGGCAGGCGGTGACCAGCACCTCGGCACCTGCGTCTCGCGCCTGATCCAACCTGAGGTCCGAGAATCGCTCTCCTTTGGGCGTATCCATCCAGACCCGGCCGCCACCGCCACCGCAACAGAGGCTGTTGTTGCGCACATCGGCCATTTCCCGAAGGGTCAACCCGGGAACTTGCTGCAGCATCTCCCGGGGTGCGTCGTAGATGTCGTTGTGCCGGCCCAAGTAGCACGGGTCGTGATACGTCACTGGCCTGTCGTAGGTCCCGGTGAGCTCGAGCTTGCCGTCTCTTATCAGCTCGGACAAAAACTGGGTCATGTGCACGACTTCGAAATGCACCATAAAATCCGAATACTCGTTTTTAAAGGTTTCGTAGCAGTGGGGGGAGGAGACGACGATTTTCCTTACCCCGTGGTCGATAAACGCCTTGATATTTTCCCTGGCCAGGCCCTTGTAGATGTCCTCGGCACCGGTCTTGCGGATGCTCTCGCCACAGCAGCTCTCCGATGACCCCAAGATCCCGAAATCCACCCCGGCCTTGTTCAGAATCCGGGCGGTGGCCTGGGCCACCTTTTTCATCCTCGGGTCATAGCTCAAGTAGCAGCACCCGAAAAAGAGTACTTCGGTTCCCTCGGCAAAGGGCTTGACCGACAGGTCCTTGGCCCAATCCGCCCGCTTGGCCCGGGCTTCGTTCAAGGGGTTTCCTTCGGTGGTGAGGCTCCCCCGCACCGCGCGGGCAGGGCGGGCCGATGCGGGAAACACATCGTAGGTCGAGGCCAGCTTGCGCAGGGAGACCCCCAGGTCTATCTGCTTGACGCCCCGCGGACACTTCTCCGGACAGTTGCCGCAGGTGGTACAGCGCCAAATATCCTCGCTCTCAATCTCGGTCAGCCCAAAGGCCGCCTCCCGGATAATCTTGCGAATGCTGAAGTTGCGCACGTTGTTCCACGGGCATACGGCATCGCATTTTCCGCATTGATAGCAGAATTTGTAGACGTCGCCGCCAGCGGCTTTGATCTCCTCGATGACTTCGAAAAAAGGGGCTATTGCATCAGTTTCCACGGCTCTCTAGCTTCCTAGTACTTCGCCAAGTAATTGACGACAGGTGATAAACTCCCCCTTGAAAAGGGGGCTGGGGGGATTTCGTCAACATCCCCGCGGGTTTTAAAAATCCCCCTAACCCCCATTTTCAAAGGGGGAATGCTCGATTTTGTCCACCAGAATAGGGTTGACATGGTTCTCATTATCAATCCTTTTTGGACATTCGCTCTATCGTGTCGATGACCTTCTGTAGGCCGTACTTATCGGCCAGAAATTCCAAGCCGATCTCCACGTCTTCCTGCTCCTGGGTCTCTTCGACTTCTTCTTCCCGCTCCTCGTAAATCAACACATCGTTGAGGCACCACTTCACACACAGGGGCTGCTCCTCGCCCTCACACATATCGCATTTGATCGGGAGGCCAGAATCCGGCTCTTTGAACATATCTCGAGAAGGGCAGGATGCCCGGCAAAAGCCGCACTCGTCGTATTCCTTGCCGTCGATCACGTAGATGTCTCTGCCAGCGCATTCAGCCGGCGTATATTCACCCGCAAATACGGGCAGCCAGATGTCCTTGAGCCGATGGCTGATCACCCGAATGCGGGATCTGGCCGGGTTAATGCTGCTGTACTTGGGCTCGGCGTGGAAACTGGAGCAGGCTATTTCGCAGGCCCGGCAGCCATTGCACTTGTCCGCGTCGATCTTAATTGTCTTGATCTTCTTTTTGACCCTAGCCATTTTTCAATATCCCTCTTTTTTCCAAGTCGTCGGCAACATATCCCAAGTCCAATTCCTCTAGTCTCTCTCGCGTGGGAATCCCGTCGTAATTCCATCCCTTGTAGGCGTAATACGTGGTTAAGAGCTCCTCTTCGAGCTCGGGAAATCGATGCTTCCAATGGTCTTCGGGCGGCTTTTCGTCGGCCCGGGTCATGCCCAGTCTATTGTTCAGGGCCCGGTGCAGGTTTCGGCTTCGATTGACCGTTTTCTTGAGAATCTCCTCATCCATCTCCAGCCCGGACGCGGCCGAAATTATCTTTGGATAGTTATGAATGTGATAGGGCGGCTTTAGACAGAACGATGCCATGCCGGCGCACAGCCCAAGGGCGTCGTCGATGTTGTGCAGCATCTCCATCCAATCCACGATTTCACTGCACATTGGCGGGGTCGGGAAATGGGGGATGGATTTTTCTCCCCGCGGCTCCCAGTCCAGTAGAATCTGCTTAAACTTCTCATCTGGAAGCTGGGGCCAATCCTGAACAAACCGCTCCCGTTGTTCCATTTTTGGAAATGCGGCCTGGGGCCAATTCCCCTCGATTTGGGTAATGCTTATCTTCTCGTTGGTGGTATACATCAGGAAATAGAGGGGATCCAACATGCCCAACTTAAGCGGGAGTTGCTCGTGTTTCTTGATGTTGTTGTGGGCGTATTCTTCTGCCCCATTGCCGATTCTTTTGGCTGCCCAATAGGTGCCATCGGCCAGTACATCGCCAATGCCCTCCCGTCGGACAACCCGGTCGAGAAGCCAGAAGAACCGCCCCTCGTTGTCCTTGGGACATCCCTCAAAATCCTTATCCGTCAGGATGCCAGCTTCATATAGCTCCACGCCAAAGGCCAAAATTTGCGGGGTTGAGAATCCGTCTACACCGTATTCCGTTGCTTTCTGGGCGATTTGAAACCCAAAATCCAGGTTGTCCACATAGGCGGCCATTGAGTAGGTGAGCTTTGAGAAGCACTTCATCATGTATCTTGGGACGTTGGGGTAGTTAATCAATGCGCCGCAATGTTGCGGGCAGTTATAACAGCTGATAAACCGCTGGATCGCACCGATTTGGGTTTTTGACCAGTCCTCGTCTATCTCATCGGTCCAAAATCCCTTTCTCCGCTTGCGGGCATTGCCCCACATGAAATTCTCTGTGTGCCACTTCTCATCTGTGTGCACCATTTCCTGGGGCGACCCAATGCCGGATAAGATGGTCATGACGTCTGGAATGGGGTTGTTATTTCGGTAATTGATGTAATCCATTACCTCATACATGTGCTCCATGAACTCGGCCCCCCGGGCCAGGTTGACGTCCTTGGTACCGCGGACCGCCACTGCCTTGAGTTTTTTGTCTCCCATGACAGCGCCGCCACCGAGCCGACTGGCGCTCGACCTGGACTGCTCGATGGACGCTGTAAAGATCCGGTTTTCACCTGCGAGCCCAATGGCGGCAACCTGAGCGCTCGGCTCACCCAACTCGTCTCGAATGAGGTCTTGCGTCTCAAGGGCGCCCCTGCCCTTCAAATGCTCGGCATCCCGGATCTCTACTTTGTCGTCGTGTATCCACAGGTAGACCCATTTGGAGGATTTATTATTGAAGATCACCTTGTCGTAGCCGGCATGCTTTAACTCAGCAGACCAGAATCCCCCCATCATTGGATATGCGAGTAATTCAGACTGGGGTGAGATAAAGGTAATCACCGTCCGATTGGCACTAAAAGCGGGTGTGCCATTTAGAAGACCAGTGCTGAATATTAAAAGATTCTCAGGATCAAACGGCTTGGTCTCAGGGGGGACCCTATCCCAGTGTATCTTAACGCTGGTACCGAGCCCGCCGAGATGAAGCCGGGTGATCTCAGGGTCGGTTTCTACCCGCTCGATGTTCCCTGTGGCGAGATCAATTTCTAGATGATAGCCTGTCTCCCCATATCGCATCGTTTGACTCTCCTTTTAAATCCCGATTTCGCAGCATGCCTGATACCGCATGCCCACGCCTAATTTTTTTTGCCCTGTTCCCCTATATTGGCCTTAATAATATGACCAAAAAACAATTATAGTCATTATCCATACCACCTGGCATCCTTGCAAGTGAAAAGTATTCATTATCGAGTGTCTTAAAAAAGTCGGTGGCAGTCTCCGGTACGCGGCTGGGACATACCAAGAATCAGGAGAAAACACCCTCGCCATACTCTTCATGGGCTGTGCTTGAGAAAACCTTCAAATCTGAACTTTATAGACAGCAGCCCTGTGTCCATCCCGGCGTGGCCTTTCACAGCACCGTGTTGTAGCCGTGGGGTTTATCCCCACGGTGAAAAGCTGTGTAATTCTAGGCCGTTCCATCTGCGGGGGTAAACCCCGCAGCTACATTTTGATCAAAAAGCCCCTATTTCGGGACGGACACTGGTTTAACCAAGTATATCCCAAATTTGGTGCCTGAAACGGGCGGGTTGTGCCTAAAAATGGGGTCTATTTTGGCGCTTATTAACCAAAAAGGCACCCTGATCAGTAGCGGACGACTTCTAGAACAGACTGCCGAGGTCAAATGCCGTGCCGTATTTGTCCAGCAGGGTGCAGGTGGCTTCGTCTAGGGTAATGCCTTGTTTCATGTTGCGGGCACGGGCTTCTGTTTCTTTTTCGCCGTGAATGTAGATGCGGTCTTGCCCCTCGGCCTTGCCTGAATTTCGGACTTCTTCGAGGATGCCGCTGACATGGCGCTTGAGCTCGGTGGGGTCGCCAAACAGGTCCATGCGCATGGCCCCAAAGAAATGGGCGATCCCAGATCCAGTGCCGCTGAAGGTCTTAAAGCTCCACCGGCCCATTGAGAGGCCAGCGCAGAGGAGATCTACGAGCAAACCGAGGCCATACCCCTTGTGGCCGCCGTGTTCCTCTCCTTCACCGCCCAGAAAGAGGTGGCCGCCAAAGGGCGACGCTCCCCAAAAGAGCTTTTGAAAGTGTGGCGTGTCGGTCGTTCCCTTGCCTTCCTCGTCCACGACCCACCCCAAGGGCATGTCTAACCCCCTGCGTTCGTAGACTTCTATCTTGCCGTGGGCAACTGTCGTGGTCGCCATATCCACCATAAACGGATCATCTCCCTCTTGGGGAATAGCCACACAGATCGGGTTTGTTCCTAGAATGCGCTCTTTGCCATAGGTGGGAATGGCGCAGATCCGGGTATTGGTGAAGGAGAGGCCGATCTGATCCCTTTTTGCCGCTTGTTCTGCCCACAGCCCGGCCATGCCGTAGTGATTTGAGTTGCGCACCGAGGCAAATCCCGCGCCGATTTCTGCTGCCTTGTCCATGCACTTTTGCATCGCAAAATCAGCCACATAGGATCCCACGCCGTGGTTGCCATCCACCACCACGGACATGGGGGTTTCGTGGACAACACTGGGTTCTGCGGTAGGTACGGCAAATCCACCCTCGATATTTTTCTTGTAGAAAGAGAGTCTCGCCACGCCATGGGATGCCACGCCCCGGGCATCTGCCTCGACCAGGACCCTGGCCGTAATGTCGGCCCGATCCAAGGGGTACCCAAAGGCCGCCAATATCTTTGCCACATACGCTGTTAAGTCTTCGTAACTAACTATTTTACCACTCAAAATGCGCCTCCTTTGAATCCGGTTCTAAACACCTATAGTAAAAAACACGGGCCAGATCGAGGTTATTTTCAGATAATATACAGATGCTAATTCGAAGGAGTAAACCACTGGCCTGCCAGTGGTATGAACAATGGCTACGCCAGTGATTAGTGGGAGCAAGAGCAGGTATTCCCCCTTCGACGAAGGGGGTTAGGGGGATTTTTAAAC
>JASJCT010000125.1 GCA_030065855.1 Myxococcota bacterium | reverse complement strand
CGGCGAAGCGTACCCTTGACGCGGGTGAGAACTGCGGCATTTTGTTTCGGCGACGGGCTGAGGGCGCAACTCACCGTTTTTAAACAAATATTATCCATTCGTCATCCTCATTTTACCCACTACGAATGCAGGAGAGCCATAATACTTTCCATGAGGTACAGATCCATTTGGGCTAAAATTTCAATTGTCGTCTGTTTGTTGGCCACCATTGCCTGTGCCGGGAATCCAACAACAAAAAAGAACCTGACTGAAGATGAATCGATTCATGATTTGATCAGAACTCTCGAAAATGAATATGGGGAGAAGGAGACTTCATTCGGAGAAGGGGACCCCTTGATAGCGACCAAGGCAGTACCCAAGCACCTGTTGATATATCCGGAATACCGTCCATCCGAATTGTCTCCTGACTCCCGACGGGCAAAGAGTCAATCTAAATGGGTGGAGGGAAAACCATCAAGGATTGTCCTTGCCAGAGGAGAAAGCATACAGCTCGGTACGCAAATTGTAGATAAAGAAGGCAAGAAGACTGACGGATTTTTTAATATCAAATGGTCAGTAAACACTCATCCAGAGGCTAACGTATCAAAGTGGTCGAGGTGGAATGTGAACGTTGCCACTGTTACGAAGGATGGCCTGGTTGTGGCTTCCAAAGATGTGGGCGGATATGCCATGATTACTGCCTCCATTCCGGATTTGAGGATCGAAAACAGCGTTGAAATCTGGACAAAAGTTCCGATACACAAAGTATTTGGTTCAGTGATAGCCCTTGACATTGCTCAAAATAGGAAATTCGTCGAAAACAGGAATTTCAGTGGGCATGCATTCCTAATGTTCGACTCAAGTGGAGAAACAGAGGCCATCAAATTATCCGAAGAGATCGCTTCAGACTACGAAAATACAGCTCAATTTTACGGATGGGGGGATAGGTACGCACTATCGGCTGCAGGTATGTGTGCCCTCGACACACATGGATTGGTGCTGGGCGGGAAATTATTTCTTGGATCTGACAATGCCGAATATGGAATTTTCCAGCAGCTTCCGTGCCATGATACACCTAGATATTATGCGATTTTATCCCACTATTCGGTCTTTGATCGCGACGGCAGCGAAGTAAAGTGTAAGAGTGGCACTTGCAGTTACGAATACGATAAAAAAAAACGACGATATAGATTTAGATTTGGAAAGAGCATGGTTCAAGTCACACCTGTAAAAGAACTATGCATGGATACAACAGTGCATGATGTGGTTGTGAAAGATCGTCGCGGAGGAAGGCTGAGACTGAAAGATATATACAATTTTTCAATCATAGAACACGACGCCGATGGAAATGGGGAAAAGGAACTCTATATACTCAGCACCGTGGCTTGCAGTCGATCAATTAAAGTATATAAGGTCGTTTTCAAATAATAATTTCAGCTGGATTGTTTCCAGAGTTGGGAAAGCCCCCCCAAGCCAGTTGTAGAGGTCCGATGGGCACGATCAGTTGGGGACCAATGATTTTAGGTCGATCCCCGTGGTTTGTGCCGGTTCTTGGATTGCCGTCGGTGCGGCATATATCGACTTGATGAGCATCTTCTAATTCAACCCGGTTAGGGATCTCCCAACAAAAGAAGAAATTCGTCCAGAGGAACCTTTTTAGGCTAAAGTTGTCCATTCTTTGTGATGAAGCAGGAGACTATTATTAATGTGAGATTCTTTTTGTTTGTTTTTTGTCTGGTAGCAATTTCTTGCTCGACGCAGACGCCAATATCCGTTACGGAGAAGGATCTTGAACAGAAGCATCACACTCAAACAAAGACCCAAGATCCATTGAGTATGCTAGGAAATCTCAAGAGTGGTCCGATTGAAGATTATTTTGGGATCCCCAACGTGGGAATTGAGAGAAAAGCGCGGGGTTGTGGCGACATTGGAGAAGGAACGGTTGGTAGGTGTGAATATAAAGATGAAATCAATAGGTTCTGTATTCGCGTTCGCTCAGGAGCGCTGATGCTCAAGGGGGCCATGTCCAGGGATGTCGTCCGGCGAATTATCAGTAGGCACATCAACGAAGTGAAATTTTGCTACGAAACGGAACTCATCAAACAGCCTAATCTAACGGGTCGCTTGGTATTGAAATTCATTGTCGCTAGTACGGGAGATGTATCAATGGTAATGATTAAAAGTTCAACGTTGGATAATTCTACCGTTGAGAATTGCATAACGGACGCAGTGAAACGTTGGAGTTTCCCGCAACCAAAAGACAATAGAAATGTCATTATAAGTTATCCGTTCATTTTGACTGTTCAGAAAGATTGCCCGTAAAATTCTGAGTTCCCGGCTTTCATCGGAGGCTATGTAGTTTAACGAGAGATGATGTGCGTATATCGTTTATTGGAAATGAATCCAGGGTTTTGAACTTACCCGTCATCAGACTACCAGATTGAACGCCTCTTGATAGTTTGTTAGCCAATCAAGAACATCCATTTACCACCCCCAACTCAGGGACCTCATTCAGGGACCTCGTTTGGTCCGTCTCAAAAAGACTAACATTATCAAACAGTTAGATGGTGGAGGCGCCGGGAGTCGAACCCGGGTCCGAATGTTATCCACGATGGCGTCTACGTGGGTAGGTCGTCTTTTGATTTAGCAGCGCAGATCTCCGACGAACAGGATATCTGCGCGGCGATTTCGCAAAAGTTTAACCCTTGGGGTCGCGAACATCCCCCTTGGGCGGTCCTGCTGAAATGATGCCCTTGTAGGTACGCAGGCCCTCCCTACGCGGACACTAGCCTATTTATGCGGCTAGAGCGTAATTGCTGTTGTTGGCAATTGTGTGTTCACGCCGTTTTAACGCGGTGACATGGAACCGCGCCACGCAGCCCTCGCTTCATTAACACCCGTCGAAACCGTATCGCCCCCTGTTTTCAAAGATCCTACGCACCCTGCGGAATATAGACACGCCATGGCCCTGGGGCAAGGGATTTAAACGAGAATGCGGAATACCAGGGCATTTATACGTAAATGTAATGATGTCATTTCCTTAAGACGCACTGCTGCGCTATTCTGTATGCAATGCGCGTCGGCGAGTTTAGAGATAGGGCCCTGCACGAGGGACTGAGATACGGAGAAGACCAGATGGTCTTCTTGCGAGAGCTCGCACAGAACGCTCGGGATGCCGGGGCCAGGCAGATCGTCATTTCGACCGCCATTTCCCACGATACCTTTAAGCTGGTCTTTAGAGATAATGGCTCAGGCATGCGCTTTGACGAGGCCCGCGCTTTTTTGTTTACCCTCTATTCGTCGAGCAAGGAACGGGAGACAAAAAGCGCCGGACGATTCGGCGTGGGGTTCTGGTCGGTCCTGCTCTTTGATCCCCGGTCAATCGAAATAGAATCCCGCACCCACGGCCATTCTGGCTGGCACGTGTCGCTGACCGGGGATCTCACAAATCCCGTGATCACCGAAAAACCAGAAACACAGGTCGGGATAGGCACGCGCATCGTCCTGAAAAAAAACATCCAATCTACTGCTGAGGGCCAACGCCTGCGCAAGAAAGTACAACGCGCACTTTCCCGATACTGCCGCTACCTGCGCCGCAACGATGCCACTGCATCGCCCCTGCCCCTGGTGTTTGATGGCAATGTAGTCAATAGGCCATACGCGCTCAATGGTTCCTGCTGGATGACGTTTAGAAACGGCGCTGTCGAAGGCGCTGTGGGCCTGGGAGACCGGCCATCTGTGTCGCTCTACGCTCGGGGACTACTGGTCTGGCGCGGCTCCGTGCTCGAAGAACTTAGGTACAAAGCTTCCCCAAGTGAAACAGTAAAATTTCCAGACGGTCTCGCCCCAGTCTTTCTGCTCGGTGGAAATCATCTCAGCGTCACCCTGGATCGCCGCGCTGTTGTCGACGATAAGGAATTGGCTCGGGTCAGACGGGTCGCCAGACAGCGCATGCGGGAGCTGGTCTTTCGCTACTTGGACGGGATCGCCCCTCGCCCTTTGTGGCAACGGGCAATCGATCGGGTCACCACCTTGTTTCAGGATGTGCTTAGGAGTGACCACCATCGGTACCTCCTGATCGGTGTGGCGCTGATGGTCCTGGTCGCCATTGGCATGGCCGTCATACCGCGCGTCCTCAGGAACGTGCCGACCCCAGACCTGAACATCCCAGGCGTCACTTCTCAGGTCACTTCACAAAACGCTGTGGCGCCACCCCCTGAGGTTTCGCATCAGGCACCTTCCCAGGAGGCGGATATACCCCTGGGCAATGCCTTGCCCTTTAGCGGTCCCATCATCGACCCTCAATTTCAACCCAACCGCGTCCGGCTTACCTATGCGCCGCCTATGCCCATGCTCTTTCGCATCGCAGCCTATGAACAGCTGCATCCAGGCCTGGGCATTGTCGGCGCAGCACCGACCGTTGTTCCAGCAGCCCAGAGTTCCCATTGCCGCGAAACGTGCGTTGATATTCAGGTGGCTATCGATGTCAAACCAGGTCCGTTTGTGATGCCTGTACCCACCTGTGGCCGCCTAGCGTCCGGTCCGGTGAGGTTGAACAATCAACCCATTAAAAGAACCTGGCGCACGCATGCGGATGAACCCGCCCTCGTATTTAAGCAAAAAATGAGCGGATCGCTGACATACCGCGCTGATCCCACGGCAGGGGTGCTGTCTCCACAACATCGGGATCGGCTGCTGTTTGTGCCCCGAGCCATGACCCTTCCAGACGAGCTCCGCAGTGTTGTCAGCACAGCCAAAAGGCAGCCGACCCGGGCGTCTCAGGTGGCCTTTTTGCAAGCGTATGTCCAACAACGCATCGTGTACGACAATTCGCAAGCAGCCTTGGCAACGTATAGAGCCTTTGTCTCGACCCAACCCATGACCGGGTGGCTCGATTTTGTGCTGGCAAACGGTCTTGGCGACTGCGATGTCAAAAATACCGTTCTCATCGTCGCCCTGAGACGCATTGGCATCCCGGCTCGCCTGGCAGTCGGCCTTATCGGCGCGGATGGTCAGACCTTTCCGGGTATGCACGCCTGGGTCGAGTATTACAACCGGGGTTGGAAACACGTGGACGCCACTGGCAGCGCCCAGGGCAGACAGGCCCCATCTGGGGTCAATATCGACCACCCACAGCTGCCGGTCCTGCCTGAAGATAGCCCCTCAAGTCGTTCCTCGTGGGCTGAATGGACCACTACTTACGCTGGGGTCCTCGGGATTGCCGCTGCTGCATTGGCCGTCCTGGCTGGGGTCTTTCTGTTATCGCTGATGTGGACGGGCCAAAAGCGCCGGGAAACAATTCATATTGCGGAAAATGACGATGACCATCGCCGCCGCGCAGCCGAGATGGCCCTCAATACCCTGGCATTCCCTGAGACAGGGCAAGTGTTTAATGGTGTTCAGCAGGTCCGTATCTTCCCCGTGGCTGGATCAAAAACCGCCATGACCCTCAAAGAGGCGCTCAGGCGTTCAAAGCAGAGACGTCTCTGGTACACTGAAGATGCTGCTGGGTGGATCGATTTAGTCGGGAAAAACAGCGCGAGGGTACTCGACGGGTCAGACCCGACCCTCGAACCTTTGATAAAACGGTTGCCTGGCATCGCGAACGTGGATGACCTGACCTGCCTTCGCCCGGTAGCGCCCCAGGATCTCGACAAACCCCTAGCCCCAGTTGGTCAGTTGATTTCGACCATGAACGCCACCCTCAGGCGCGCTGGCCTGAACGGCAGTGACATCCTGCCATGCACTGGATTGGCCGGCAGCTCAGTTCGAGATGTGGACCTGTCCGGGCTGGGCCTGCCCCAAGCATCCCGCGGACCAATCCGCTTTGTGGCTGTGATGCCCACATGGGAAATGCTGCAGAAAAACGCAACACTCAACAATAAATACCCTGGACTCGCTGTATTTTCCGCACTGGCATCGATAGTGCCCAAGAGCGCCTATTTGACTGCCCATCGTCGAGAAATACTGGCACTGGCAGCAAAGCAGGCCATCGAGGCATTTCAATGAGCCGCCCGCACCAACAGAACCGCGGCGTGGACCGCCCTACCGACCTGTTTGCAATCGATGTGGATGCTGAAATCAAAAAGCTCGTTAGCCGTCGATTTAAAACAGATGGGGAGGCAGCCATTGATCTGGTCGTCTTTGTGTCGCGCCACAATCCGACAAAAATAGACATTACCCACAGGCGCCGCTACTTGGCTATCGAAAGCGACTGCCAACCACTTGAGAATACCCTGTTTGATCATCTGGCAACGGTGTTTGATCCCCACGCACAACCGGATGCGCGGCACCGCGCCCTTGTCGCGTTGGAAAAAGCCGGTGGTTTGGCATTGCTCGCCGCGTTTGCAAGCCGTCCATCTCGCGTCACTTTTGAGTGGACTGCCGACGGTGTGCTTCGCGGTTTGGCATTCACCAAGGGTCGGACCCCGAAAGGGTATCGCCCGACACATCGGCTGGCTCGCTTTGGCATTGCCATAACCGGGTGGCGAAGCCATTATCGCAAAGAAGCAGATCTGATAGCGCACCGATGCCGGTTTTCACCTGACCCATTACGGCGGAATGGCAAGCGCATCAGTCAGACGCCCCGTCTAGATAACTGCCTGGTGAAGGAGCGCCTGGAGCGGGAAGGGTTCATCGGAGAAGTGGGCGTGCCGGTCAAGGGGGACCTTATCGCCATTACCGAGCTTAATAGCGGCATTGTGACGCGGGAAGTGGTTTTATCGTCTACCAGCGGTATGGCACTCGACGTGATCGTTGAGGACAAAAAACAGGCGTCAAGAGACATTGCCGAGGTGCTCGTTCAGCAGGGCCGTCGCCTATATGCCAGCCTGGCTTCATTGCACGCAACATTAGACCCTCCTTTGCGCAAGCGGGCCACATCCCTGTTATTTGAATATTGCACGCGTACTGGTGACGAACATTTGATCGCCGGCGTTCGCGCGTTCGATCAGATTGGAGGCCCGCCCCTCACCCTTTCTGAGGTCAAAACCGGAAAATCCACTGACAACTTGTACGCCATTGACTCGGATGCTGCCCCAGAGGACTATGATACTGGGGATCGGCGGGTGCTTCGGCTGGATCAGGCCCAGCGGCGATTTTTGAGGTCAGTACTAAAAGAGGACCTTCCCACGCCGCCACCGAGGATACGTTCAAAGGGATTGTATCTGCGGCCCATCGCTCAGATGCGACGGGTGCTGAGCAGCCTCTCGGTTTATTATCCATTGAGCGGTGCGCCTGTTCCTGATGACGCACTTACCCCTAAAGAACTGGCATTTCTCACGGCTGTGCGTCGCGCATCAGCTTCGGATGATTGGCGTCCCGCCTATGGAAATCGCTTAACCCCCCTATCGATCTTCATGGTTAACCGGCGATGGGGACCACCAAAAAAAATAAGCCAGAGAGCAGGTAGGACCGCTATCACCATTGCCAGATACCATCCCCTAACCGTGAAAATGATACAGGCATTTTCAAATCACGCTGCATTTCTCGCTCCTGCGCTGTACCTGATCCGTAAAAAATAAGCGTGTCGTCCTTAGATTGCTGTGTCCAGGGTGCTTAACCATTTTGGTGGCTGTCTCCCAAAGCACCTCTGTCTCCACATCTGCCTTGGTAAAACAACCGAACTGGCGTACTATTTCGGCTCTGAAAAGGAGGACTATGATGAAGATAGATCCTCAGGATGTATATCCGGTTCTGTTCTGGATTGGCGCAGCCCTCGCCTGGGTGCTATCGGCCTGGACTATCGTCGCCACGATTATCGAAGTGGCCCGCGGTCGCAGTCGCCTGCTTTCAGGCGATGTCATCACAGCCATTCTGTTTCACGGGGTGACCGCGATCGCCGCTATCAAATTGGCCAATTTGGCGGTGCACGGTGGCTAGTCGACTCACCACATTCGCTGGCAGGCCGGCAATCCGCCGGTTGTTCCTGGCAGTCGGCCTATTGCTCATCGGGGCTGGGGCTGTCAACATCTTGCACTTTGTCTACCATGCCGCGCAAGCGCGATTTCCAGACGTGGTGCTCCAGGCCCCTCAAAACTGGAAATTTATCGGCCTTCACGCTGGCACGTGCCTCCTGGGGCTCGTCCTTCTCAGCTTGAGAATCAAAAGAAAACAGTAAGCTAACCCTCCACCTGTGCGTCCTTTTGGCGACCAAATCCCACACCTGCGATAAAAACGATGCCAACAGCCAACAGGGCAAGGGCAGTCGGCCACGACAAAATCTCGCTGGTAGTGGTAAGGTCGAAAATTTTTTTACCGGCAATGGCATAAAGCACCACCACGGGGATATCGCCCAGAAATGTGCCGACGAGAAAATCTCGAAATCGCATCGACGAGAGGGCTGCGGTTACCGTGCACGGGCCAAAGGGCAGCGCAATAAACAACCTCATACCGATCATGGTGCGAATGGGTCGCTCAGAGATGCGCTTTTCAATCTTGGAGACCCGGCCGACGGTATGTTTTGCTACCCGATGCCTGAGCAATCGACGGGTGGCAAAAAAAAGCACTGAGGTGCCGGTGAGCACGCCCACGGCCGTGGCAACAGCGCCTAAAACATTGCCGAGCAGGGCTCCGGCCAATACCGTGAGCAACGCTTTGGTCGGCAGGGAAAAGGCCATGCCCACTGCCTGCGCAACTGCCAGCAGGGCAACGTACGGAGCCGGGTGAACATCCGCCGAGCGACCGGCCTGCTGTGCCATTTGCTGGATGTCTGTCAGGGTGAAGTATTTGGAAACGAGGAGCCAGGACATGGCGAGCAATGCACCTACAATCGCGATGCTCAACATCGTCCCCGTTCTGCGGTGGGTGGATATTGGCACACTCATTTTGCTTAGTGGTTAAAAAAGGGTGCGAGCCACGCTGCTGTGAGTTCTAGTGTGCGCCGATCCTCGTTCGCAAGCTGCCGGTTGGTATCAGATGACGCATGCAGCACGCCTAACACGGTTTTACCGATCGCTAGGGGAATGGCGATCTCACAGTGGACAGGGGCGTTGCCGGGGTTCTGCTCAGGAGGCATGTGCATGCCTGGCCCGAGTACCGGCTGTCCGGTGCGATAGGCCTCAAACACAATAGACCGGGGTTCTGGCATCGACGGATCGTCTGCTTTGTGCCAATCCCCATGGGCGCTGTGGATCTCGAGCGCAGCCCCCGCCGCATTCGGCAGCAGTAAGCGTATTCGCGGCACCTTTAGCGCCTGTGCTGTCCCAGTTAGGATCTCGCCTGTCAGATCGGCCACGTCGCTGACTTGATGAATTTTGGTCCCGGCCTTGGCCAGGCATGTCAATACCTGGTTGCGCGCGGTGAGCACCTTGTTTTTCTGCTCGAGCACCAGCCTGAACTGGGTGTTTCCGATTGCGCTGGCCGCGTGATCCGCAAAGATCGTAGCTAGCAATAGGTCGGTCTCGTCGAACCGGTCCGCCTCTTTGTGCTCTGCATTGAGAACGCCAATAACCGCGCCTCTAAATACCATGGGTACTGCCATCTCAGAGCGACAGCCCTTAAGACCGGGGATGTAGTCGTCGATTTTGTTGATATCTGGAATTACAGAAGGCCGCCCCTCTTCTGCTGCCCGACCCGTGACCCCGCGTCCCCGCGGTACTTTCAGGCCGACGATATTGCTGTCATACCCCTTGGCAGCGGTTACCACGAGGTTTTCATTGCTGTCGTCCCAAAGCTGAATCGCGCAGGTATCCAGGTCCAAAGCATCGGAGGTCAGCAATAGGATGCGAGAAAGCAATGCATCCAAATCGTCGATGGCTGTAATCGATTGGCCGGCCTTTGACACAACGACGAGTCGCCGCGCCCGCTCTTCGAGCCGCTGCTGGAGGCGAAGGTTGCGAACGGCGATGGCCACGTGTTCCCCAAACGCGGTAAACAAAGCGAGATCAGCAGTGGTGAATCGACCGTGCCGGCTCTCCATATCGAGGACGCCAATAATGCCGTCCGGCGTATGCAGCGGCACTGCCATTTCCGAGACCGCATTGGCAACGCCGCGGATGTATCGGGGATCGTTCACTGTCTCTGAAACCAATTGGGGCTCACCGGTTTCAAACACGTATCCGGTCACACCCCGCCCAGGAGAAGTGGAGCTAAATTTTTCCACCGCGGTTTGATCATACCCGCGTGCAGCAGCGATGGACAGGGCCCCGTCTTTGGTATTCTTCAATAAAATAGCCGCAGTATCGCTGTTGAAGATTTCCTCGACCAAGTCGAACACTGTTTCGTATAAATTCTTGAAACTGTTGACATTAATCAGTCGCTTGCCCGATTCAGCCAACTTGGTCAATTGATCGAGGACGTGCATCATCGCGAGCTTTTCTCCGGGTCCATGTCTCCCCAACCCCAAAGCGCAACCATAGCACGGGTCTGCATTCTTCGCAGCAATTCGTTTAAAGATCGTGTATTCTTTGTAATGGTAGTCAATGAGCACAAAACACCCCAGACGGCCTTCACCCATTCTCGTAGCGCTCCTCATTTCCCTGTTGATGCATCAGGTCATCATTACGATTGTAGGCGAATATTTTCCCACGTTCGATGAAGCGCCAGAAAAAACCACGGAAATTGTGCTCGTGGACGCACCCAAACCGCCACCCCCAAAGATACTGCCCAGCCCCAAACCCAAGACACCTGAACCAAAGCGAACAGCCAGCCCCAAGTCGCGCCCCAAAGTGAAAAAAAAGATTGCCCCGCAGCCGCCCACGCCCTCACCAGATATTCCCACGCCTGATGAGGCAATCCCAGATGTGGCACCGCCCGAGCAAATAGCCGGCCCGCCACCGCCAGTCGGTCCCACTGCGCCCGACCCTACCCCACCCAAACTCAAGCTGGACTTGGACTGGCATACGTTCGAACATGCCTTTGGTCAGCAGGCCAGGCTCGAGCGCGAGGCATACCAGCAAAACTCCCTGGATCGGCGACGCAAGACCGGGTCATACGGCCAGTTATCGGCCCGGGTTCAAAAGGCCCTGCGAACCAGCCAGGGATGGGTGCAACCGGGCAATCAGGAACCCCTTGGGGATCGCAAGAAAATATTCTACCAGTACATTTACATGATTCACGAACAGAATATCCATCCCCTGTTCGCCGAGGGATTTTGGAAGTCACTCCCGGCTTTGGATCAATCCCATCCCCTCAATGATTGGTCATTGAACGCATGGGCTGAATTCGAGATACTCGCCAACGGCGATGTCAGTGAAATCCGGGTGGTCAAACCGTCGGGCAATACTGTCTTTGACGCAGCAGCTGTGGATTCTGTGTACCGGTCATCCCCGTTTCCCAAGCCGCCAAAGGAGATACTGTCCTGGAACAATCGGGTGTACTTGAGATGGGGATTTTTCCGAAATCACCGCGTGTGTGGCGTGTTCAATGTCGAACCTTACATTTTAAAGGCACCTGATGCTCAAAAGGAGATCATCGACATCGATGAATTCATCAAGACTGGCTCTTGATAGGCCGGCCCTACTATCCAAGCAAGGGGATAAAAATGAAAATAGCAATTGGGCGATATGTGATTTTTGAATACGAGATGTACCTCGACACCGGGGAGCATATCGGCGGTACCGAGTCTGGCAAACCGATTGGTTTCATCGTGGGGGACGATCACATGCTCCCCTTTGTCGAGCATCGCCTTTTGGGCATGCAGGCCGGCGAAAAGGGAACGTTCTGGTTACTGCCTAACGAGGCGTTCGGAGAGAGAGACCCGGCCAAGGAGCGGGTGCGCTCCCGGGATAGCTTTCCGCCCCATGTCCAGCTCGAGGAGGGGGCGACCTATCAGACGGGCAGCGATCACGGGCAGGTGCCGTTCACGATCACATCCATCGGACCGGATTCGGTCACGATCGACTTGAACCATCCCCTCGCGGGCAAGTCCATACGCATCGACGTGCACATCCACGAGGTGCGAGAGCTCACCCCTGAAGAACAACAAGTACTGAGCCGATCCAAAAGGCACACAGGAGATCCGTATGTCCCCCCAGGCATGACCGGTGGCGCAGTAAAGGTCTGACCGGTCAGGGCGTGTACAACACCACGAGAAGCTCGCAGGAAACATCCCCCCTGTTGGTCAACTTGTGCAGCAGGCCTGAGTTAAAATGAAGACAATCGCCCTGCTTTAATGCGTGCTGGGTTTCCCCCACCGATACCGTCACATCCCCGCTCAACACGTACATCAGCTCCTCCCCCTCGTGTTGATAACTGGCGCCGTCCAAGTCACTCGTGGGATCGATAGTTACTAAAAACCCCTTCAGATGCTTGTGCAGACTGTCCGGCGTCAACACCTTGTATGCGTACCGATCTGTCCTGCGATGGATCGCTTCGGCCCTTTTTTCGAGGGTCTCGGCCTCAGCCTTGAGAAATTCACCTGAATTAACCTCCAATGCGCGGCTGAGTTTGAGCAGCACGGCCACGGGCGGGATAATTTCATCTCGTTCCAGTTGTTCCAGATAGGGGGTGGCATGGCCGGTCTCGTTGGCAAGGTGCTGCAGGGTAATATTTTTATTTTTTCGATGACGCTGGATTCGCTTGCCCAGGGTCGCGGGTTTTTCATCGGTCACCATCCACTCCTTTTCTATCCGCCGAGTGGCGCATATTGAATATTTATACAGCAAATTATATTAATTTTCCGAAAAATGCGATTTAATATCGATGCCGCAGGTGGCAAACATCGAGATTTGGACGCGATAGCAATATGGAAGTTAACCTGACCAAAAAACACCACGCGGTGAGACGATCCATCCGTTCGTTCTGTCACACCGAGATTCTACCCATTGCCAAGGAGTTGGACGACGAACGTCGGTTTCCATGGGAGGTGGTGGATCAGATGGGCAAGTTGGGATGCTTTGGTGTCCAGGCCCCTGCAACATTGGGGGGGGCCGGCATGGACACCGTGAGCTACACCATCGCCATCGAAGAGATTTCCCAGGCCTGTGCTGGGCTCGGCCTGTGTGTGGCCGTGCACAACAGCGTGGCGGTATTTCCGCTCTTGGCATTCGGTTCTGACCCATTGAAACAGCGCTTTGTGCCGGAGATGGCTGCGGGGAAAAGGATTGGGGCATTTTGCCTCACCGAACCCAACGCCGGATCTGACGCCTCGGGCATCGAGGCCACAGCGATCCAGCAAGGGGATCACTATATCCTGAACGCCAATAAGATTTTTGTAACCAACGGAAAAATCGCCGATGTATGCCTGATTTTCGCGCGCACCGATCCCACCGCCGGCCCCAAGGGTGTCAGCGTCATCGCAGTTGAGCGGGGCACGCCCGGTTTTTATGTCAGTGATGTGGAAGATATGATGGGCATGCGGGTAAACCCGGTCTGCTCAATTCGGCTGCACGACTGCAAGGTACCGGTAGAAAATACCGTCGGTCAAGCAGGCCGTGGGCTGGCCATCGGGCTGGCCGCCTTGGACGTGGGCCGCATCGGTATCGCCGCTCAGGCCGTGGGCATTGCCCAAGCCGCGCTCACAGCATCCATCGCCTATGCCAAGCAAAGACGTCAGTTTGGCGTTCCCATTGCCGAGCACCAAGCCGTACAAACCATGTTGGCCGATATGGGGACCTTGGTGGCTGCGTCCAGGCTGATGGTGTTTCGCGCCGCCACCCTTAAGGACGAGCAACAGCCGTTTGCCTTGGCCTCGGCCATGGCCAAACTGTTCGCGTCCGAGGCAGCGAGCAAGGTCACTGACATGGCAGTACAAATCCACGGGGGGTACGGATACTCTAAACACTACCCCGTGGAGCGCTATTTCAGAGATGCCCGCGTCACCCGCATCTACGAGGGGACATCTGAAATCCACAAAATGGTGATCGCCCGGCATGTGATGCGCGGGTAGAGAGAAGGCGTGAAAATGTTCAATGCAATCGTCTGTATTAAAGCGGTCATAAAAGGCGGTACCGATGCGCACGTCAACCGTTCGGAGCACGTCACCGAGCTCAATCCATTTGATCGCCAGGCCATACACCTGGCCCTTGCCTTAACATCACAATATGGCGGGAGCGTCACCGCACTCTCCATAGGACCCGCGTCCTGTGACTTTGTGCTGTACGAAGCCGTGGCCCTGGGATGCGATCAGGGGGTGCTCATCTGCGACGAGCGGATCAGGGGCTCAGACACCATTGCAACATCGCGGGTACTGGCTGCCGGCATACAGCAACTGCCTAAAGCTGATCTGATCTTTATGGGCACACAGACCTCGGACAGCGATGCGAGCCAAGTGGGTCCACAGACCGCAGTGATGTTGGATCTACCACTGGTGACCCGGGTACAATCGATTGCTCCGGAGCGAGATACACTTCGCTTAGAACGCATTGCAGATGGTTTTCGAGAGGTTTACAACGTCGCACCCCCGGCCGTACTTACCATCCATCCCAGCGCTGCTGAGCCGCCATGCCCATCCCTCTTGGGACTTGAAATGGCGTATCAATCCGCTCCCATTGCGCATTGGTCACTGGACAAGATCGGCCTTGATGAACACCGCGTCGGCGACAGCGGTTCTCCCACCAGAGTGCAATCGATATCCGAAATATCAACTGACAGGGAGTGCAAATTCTTAGACGGCACAGTGGCAGAGCAGACCGAAACCCTCCTTAAGAACTACATCCATCAAGGCACCTTGAGGTAGCGATTGCAAATCGAAAAACATCATAGGGAAATTTGGGCGTACATTGATTTGAGGAACGACTATCTCTTTAAATCGAGCCTCAAAGTGCTGGGCCAAGCCCATGCATTGGCGCAGTCGGCACAAAAAAAAGCCGGAGCTATCATCATCGGTGCAAGGGATCCTAGCGATCCAGGACAGCCTCGAACCGAGCCCATACCCATCGAGATGGCTGCTGAGCAGTGTCGCGAGTGCGGCGCTGACACCGTGTACCTGGCCGAATACGTCGCTGCCGAACCAGTGCTGCCGCACGTCTGCGGACAAATCCTGATCCACGCCATTGAGCAACACCCGCCAATGCTGCTTCTCTTTGCCCTGACCGACTTGGGCAGGGAGCTCGCAGGTCGTCTATCCGGCGCTTTCGATGCCGGGGTCATTGCCAAGTGCTTGGACATTCGCATTGTCGACCACAAGATAGTGGCCACGTGCCCCTCGGGCGAGGGTAAATACCTCGCAGAAATCGAATTTGTAGAAAGTGGATCAGCCTTAAAATTAGCCACCGTGGTCACTGCCACGTTGCCCGAACCCCGGCGGACAAGTAGCACCAGCGCCCCAGTTCAGATCGACCTCAAGGCTCTCCAACTCGAGGACCGCATTAAATTTGTATCCCACGAGCGAGACAGGGCATTGCATCAGCAACTGGAAAATGCCGAAATCGTCGTTGCGGGTGGGGCTGGTCTAGGGGACGCCCAGGGATTTGCACTGGCCAGGGAGTTGGCGGCAATGTTGGGAGGCGAGCTGGGGGCCACGCGTCCACCAGTGCTCCAGCACTGGACAGAAGAGGAGCGATTGATAGGTCAGACCGGAAAAAGCGTCCAGCCAAACCTCCTCTTTTCCATTGGCACTTCTGGAGCGACCCAATATACCAGCGGCATTTCCCAGGCCAAGACCGTGATCGCTATCAATCGCGACCCCCATGCGCCCATATTCAATTATGCAGACGTGGGCATTGTCGCCGATGCAAAACAGTTTTTAACAACACTGCTGGCCAAGCTCAAGCAGACCCTGATGCGGGACGTGGCAGACACCATCCGTCATTCCGACACCAATGATCGCCAACGAGGTGTGGGCGCAAAAATAAAACAGCTGCGCCAGACCAAGCAATGGACCCTGGAAACGCTCGCTCAAGCCACTGGCAAGTCACCTGAGTTTATCCAACAGGTTGAAGCCGACGCCATGACGCCTTCGGTGGCCTTCCTCCTAAGTCTTGCCAGAGTCTTTGACTTAGCGCCTGATGCATTTCTACACCAACAGCAAAAAGAACAGCTAAGCGATGAAAGAACCAAGGCGTATCTAACCAGAACCCAAAACTACTCCTATCAAACGCTCACGCCAGAAGCCAAAGGCGAACACCTGCAGGCCTTCATGGTGGAGATCGAACCCAAGCAAGCCCACAAGCCAGTCGCCTACAAGCACGAAGGGGAAGAATTCATCTTAGTGGAAGAAGGGGATTTGGAACTCACGCTGGGTGAAAAAACACACCTCTTAAAGCCGGGTGAATCGATCCATTTTAACGCTGAGACACCCCACAAACTAAAGAGTCGATCTAACACCAAAACCCGATGCGTCGTGGTTTTATATACGCCGTAGCGAACAAAGATTCCTTGTCAGATTCAAAGCAGCAAGGCGGCCCATTGTGACGGCAGGGGATGTATGATAAGCCTGATTTTTGATTTTGGATGAATGCAAGATTTGGACTGCTGTCCACTGAGATAAAAGGTATCAAACTTGATAAAAAAAGGCATTATATTGGCAGGGGGATCGGGAACGCGCCTTTATCCGGTTACGCTTTCAACGAGCAAACAGCTCATCCCCATCTACAGCAAACCGATGATCTACTATCCCCTGTCCACCCTCATGCTGGCCAATGTTCGCGACGTGCTGATCATCACCACACCCCACGAACAGGATGCTTTTAAACGCCTCCTGGGGGATGGGGCCAAGTGGGGCATATCAATCGAGTATGAGGTCCAGCCACACCCCGGCGGCCTGGCTCAAGCCTTTCTTATCGGCGCGTCGTTCATTGATGGGGATCCCTGCGCCCTCGTCCTTGGGGACAACCTCTTTTACGGACACGGCTTTCCGGACATGCTCAAGAACGCCGCCAAGCAGACAAAAGGCGCCACCGTGTTTGCCTACCAGGTCGAAAGCCCCGAGCACTACGGTGTGGTGGCCTTTGACGCGGCTGGTAAGGCGATAAGCCTGGAGGAGAAACCCAAAAATCCCAAGAGCAATTTCGCGGTTACAGGTCTCTATTTCTACGACGAACAAGTCGTAGAATTTGCAACAACCCTGGAGCCCTCGGCCAGGGGAGAGTTGGAGATAACAGACCTCAACCGCCTCTATTTGGAGCAGGGCACGCTCAGTGTTACCCAGTTTGGCCGCGGCTTCGCATGGCTGGACACCGGCTCCCACGAGTCCATGCTCCGGGCCTCCAATTTCGTGGCGGCCATCGAACAGCGACAGGGACTCATGATCTCCTGCCCCGAGGAGATCGCATACCGCCAGGGCTGGATCACCAAAGCCGACCTAAAAGCGCTGGCTCAGCCGCTAATGAAGAACGCCTATGGTCGTTATCTCGTATCCCTCACTCAGGAATCTCCGAGATAACACATTTGGCTAAGTGTCCCGCTTCACGCCAGACGCTTCCACAAACGTGCGGACCACCTGATCTCGGCTGCTAGCGAGTTCGTTCGGCTTGCACGTGACGTGGATCTTTCCTTGGTGGATCATGCTGACCTGATCACCCACATCGATGCAAGTGGCCATGTCGTGCGTGATGACAATGGATGTGACATCGAAGACGTCGTCCATTTCAAGAATCAATCGGTCCACATTCCTGGCGCCGAGTGGATCGAGCCCAGCCGTGGGTTCGTCGTAGATGAGGATTTTGGGCTCCCTCACCAGGGCCCTTGCCACTGCAACCCGTTTTTTCATGCCACCGGACAGGTCACCGGGAAATCGGTCCGCTGCATCTGCGACATTGAGCGCCTCTAGTTTGGCCATTACCCGCTCTTTGATCTCCTTTCGGGAAAGGTCTCCTTGTTCCCGCAAGGGAAAGGCCACGTTATCGAAGACACTCATGGAATCAAACAGGGCCGAGAGTTGAAACACCATGCCAAATCCGGCCCTGATATGGGCGAGTTTGGTTTCGCTCAACGTCGTGATCTCCACACCGTCGATTTTTATCGAGCCCTTATCCGGGCGATCCAATACGACGATTTGCCGCATGAGGACGGTCTTTCCAGCACCGGATCCACCGATAATGATGTTTTTTTTCCCCTTGAGAAGATCGAGATCGATGCCCCTTAGCACGTGGTTCTTGCCCCAGCTTTTGTGCAAATTTCGAATCGAGATGTGGATCGCAGCTGAGATATTGGATTGTTTTTCCTGGTGAGCCATAGTTCGATGGTGTGGGCTCTGGCACGACAAGTCAAGAGCTTGGGCGCATACGAGATGGGTCGTATGAGGTTTGCATACTTTCCACTTTATCCTACGATGCAAACCGCATGCTCCCATTTCGTTTGACCTTCGTTTGACTTATGGGGTTTGATTTTGTAGGTTCGCTAGTAGATGGAACTTGTCGCGTAGATCTCTTTTGTATTTCAATTGTTTGAGTTTTCACTCATGCGGGGAGTCGTATGCCCGCGGAAGGGATCAATCTCATGTCAACAGCAGATAATTTTTGGAAATACTTCCACGAAATTTTTGGGGAAATACCGCGTCAAGGTCCTGGCACTCGTGAGAGTACCGAACGTGCGTTAAAGCGCATTCCTCTGCTTAATAGAGAAAATCGAATCTTGGATATCGGATCGGGGACTGGAGCACAGACCTTCGATTTGGCCGGCTCAACCGATGCCTACATCATTGCCATCGACAACCATCCGCCATACATCGACAAGCTTGTGAAACGTTCTAAGGAACTCGGCTTTGATAAGCAAATCACGGCACAAGTTGGGGATATGGCTGATTTGAAATTTCCCGATGGTTCTTTCGATGTTGTCTGGTCGGAGGGAGCGATTTTCATCATCGGCTTTGCCCAAGGGCTATCGTCTTGGCGTCGATTGCTAAAACCCGGTGGGCACATGGTCATCTCCGAGTATTGTTGGTTTAAGGAGAATCCTCCAAAGGAATTGGTTGAATTACATTTTGATGGGTGCCCGGAGGCTGGAACCGTAGCGGCTCGAAAGAAAGACATTGATGCGCAGGGATATAAACTGGTTGATGAATTTGTTTTGCCTGCCGCTGGTTGGTGGGAAAATTTCTATGTGCCTCTTGGCAATGTTTTGGAGCGTTTCAGGAAGAAATACGCTGGCAATGCTGAAGCCCTAGAAGTGGCATCGAGATGTCAGCTAGAAATCGACTTGTGTCGAAAACATGCGGACTTCTTCGGCTATGTGTTTTTCGTTTTGAAGTCGTAGCGAGAGACCGTGTGCCTTCGGCAGAGCTGCATAAACCAAAAAAAGATCAGGTGATGATTAGTTTCGGGTAGTGTCTAGCGATGGAGTGCTTCGATGGCGGCTTTGTAATTCCAAGGCAGCCAGTTTTCAGGGGATTTT
>JASJCT010000124.1 GCA_030065855.1 Myxococcota bacterium | reverse complement strand
CTCGTTGGCCATTCCCTCGGGTCTTTTAACGGCGGCTTATTGACCAGGTCCAACAAGGCCAGGTCATCTGGCTCAGCATCGTAACCCGATGGATCTATCCACTGCTCGTCTTTGAGGCTATCTACCAAAAGGCGCTTTTGTAGCCCGCTGATCATCCAGCCTCAGCCGACGTTTCAACAGGGAGGTTTTCCACACCGATGAGCACTATCTGCACCTTGAAAAAATCCAACTCAGATGCGGTGCGGTCGGTCAAATTCACGACTTGGATTCTGATGTTTTGATTTCCCCTAAAGGCTATCGGCGCTTGCAGCGGGATCCAGCGCCCATGCCGTACCGACCCAAACGCCGCATCCGCCACCATGGACGATTTCTGCCAATGGGTGCGCTCATCTTCAAAAAAAATGAGATACTGCCCGTCTTGATAAATCACACCCGGTCCGGGCGGCGCCTGAACGTTGAGCGTGGCACCGAGGATCTGATGCGTAACGAGCTTAAGCAAAAACGGCTCAGCATTGATCTTTTCCGAGGCTTGCGCGCTCGTGTTCTGGGTCGTGGGCACGTCGATGGTGACCGGATAGTACTGGGGCTTCCAAAGTTTCGGTTCCATCTCTCACTCTTATTGGGCTACTTGGGGCATATAGGCCTGCTCCCCGCGCTGCGCCACAGCCCGCTTGCCGATAAGGCCCACCTGGATCATCGATGCCGCAGGAAAGCTTTGATAGAACGTTCCATTGGGAACAGGCCTACCCCAATAGTAGTCTCCTGGACCTGGGACGGCTTTGAGTATTTCCCGCGCATAATCGGAAAACTCAAGCTCGATTGAAAACACCGAATTATTCGGGATCCTCAGGTAAGGCTCTGGAAACTCCCATCGATTGACCAGCTGGGGCTCACCAAACGCACCGGTCTGCGTGGTCGCAATGCCCAATATGGGGATTGAACCACCGCCCGATTGGATCGACGTGCTGCTCCCCTTAGCCGCAGTGCCGCTCGGCGAATGCAATACGTTCGTATCTAAAATGTAATCTTGACCGAGCTTTATTCTCACCGCGACGTGTTTGGGGAGCTCGAACGTCCATAAATGGGAGATGTCTGCCCGAGATTGTGGCGTAGCTCGTTCGGTATCTCGCTCTCCATCGCCGAGCGCAGGCCCCTGAAATAGAACGCCAAATGAGTATGCAATGTACCCGTACGGAAACCTTTCCTTTGCGTCGAGATTGCAATAAGCCATCCCAACATCCGAGGAGTTCCGCTTATCAAAGAACGAAACCTTATTTTTTTGACCTAGTGCTTGATATGTCTGAAACCACCCCTCCTGGTCGTCAACCCATTTGCTGATCAGCACGGTATCGTAGAGGGGAAACGATTCGATGACCCGATTCGTTGCCATTTTCTTGCTCCTTATTAGTGCCAGATTGAACGGCGCGCGCCTCGCCGGAAAAGACCGCCAGAATCGTCTGCGCCTAGTCGTGCGTCGGCCGGTACCACGGCCTGACCGAGTACAGGGCTTGCCGGTACCACAGCTTGCCCCATCATGCGGTCGCTTTCGTCCATTTCCCGCCATCCATCATCGGTCAATACAAGGCGTTCCCCGCTCCTGCCCACCAGGACGTCCCCGGGCTGGTCATACTCCTCGCCTTCGTAATAATCCGGGTGCAGCTCATCTTGTCCAAAGTGCTTTGTGGCCCATTCTGACCGGCCTATCAGCTCGTTGCGCAATGCTTTAAAAAGGGTGTAGGCCAGGCCTGCATCGAGCACCTTTTGACCTGCTCCAGCCTTGATGTTCTCTGCCAGCAGGCCACCCACATACGCTCCCAGTCCCGCGCCGAGGTAGGCTTTCATATCCCAGTCTTCGAGATCACCACCGGAATCTGAAAACTTGTTGGCACCGAATTTCGCTGCAAATATCCCGCCTACCAAGGCAGGCTGTTTCTTGAGAGACGCGGCGAGATTCACCTTTTCGAGCGCGCTCTTGGCCCGCCGGTAGGTTGTCTTAGCAACGCTCTTGCGCGGATTCCGCTTTACTTTCTTGGTGGTAGTAGTCGCTCTCCGGGTGCGCCTTCTCTTTTTTGCGGCCATCTGTTTCGCTCCCTTCTTTTTCTTCTGTATTCGCCCCTTGACTCGGGGATTCAGTGCCAAAATGGTGCCCATTTATTAGCCCTCGATGCCCTTTTTCGTGATTCTCATCCCCCGACCTTTTAGCGCGTACACTGAGCGGGATCGGTTGGCATACACGGTCGCTGGATGGTCGAATGGGTGATAGTAGTCCGCGCTATCGGTCACCCACTGATAGGCGATCTCGTCCGCGCTCCCCACCCGACCAAGAACACTGTCCGTATCCACATTATCGAACCGGTATGCGGTATCGTCGGTTGAGCCCGACCATAGCGCCCATTGCTTGGCCAATGACTCATAGGTCCGCGCAGGCCCTGACCACACGGCCTTGGTCTTCTTTTTCGGATCGTAGCGAACCACGTACAGCACGCGGCCCCGGGCATCAGATAACAAGGCGGCTGGCCGGGCTTTTGCGGTCTTTCGCTTGGGAAACGAGATCTTCTTGTTGTTCAGTACGAGATACAGGGTCTTGCCGCAATACACGAGATATTGCGGTATCTTCACGCCCTTGGTTGTCTTCTTAGCGGGCTTTTTCCTCTGTTTTGGATTGGCAGGCAGTCGAGTCTGCTTTGGTTTTGCCTTTTGGATGCGCGGTTTTCTGGTGACTTTCCTAGGCATGTTTCTTCCCCATCTTTGAAAATGCCCATATCCCGAGTGCGATAGCAGCTACTACGCCGACCCCGCCCGCACCCATTCCCATGCCGCCTAGCAGGCTGCTCGACAGGCTCTTGTTGTTGTCCACCCGCTTCTTTTCTGTCTCCATCCAGCGTCTACACACATCGGATGATTGATCCGCGCAAAAGTAGCGCTCTGCTTCCCGCGTCCGTTTCTGCGCATCGGTTTTCATTTTCTGAACGGACCGCCATAGTGCGGCCGTAGTCACAACGACGGCACTGATGATTACAACTGCCACGGCGACAGCGACTAGGGGCAATGCGCCAAATCGGTATTTGTCATATTGCCCGGGAGTCTCCGTCTCCGGCCCCACCACGTCAAACTCTGAGCTGTTGTGAAACCGAATAGATAGCTCTCGCTGCTCGACGGCGTCAAAAGCAGCCTTGAGCTTTAGGGTATTTCTCAGTAAGCGGTCGAATTCGGTGAAATACGATAATTCCGCAAACCTGCGCGGCAATCCATTGTTCTGGGCGAAATCGTTGGCAATGCGCACATTCATAACCAACAACGCGGTCGCGTCTGCAAGGTCGGATAGTCGATCCACCCGGGCTTTTGTGCGCCTGTATAGCGCCAGCTCTGCCTTGGTAGGAAATCGGGTATCTGACATTGCTTATCCTCCCAACGACACGCCAAGCGCCCAAAGCGCAGCTGCCTTGAGCTCGCCCCAAGCGTCCCCGCTGCTCGTTCCATTCGAGGTGATCTGCGCTATCTGAGCGGCAACTTCCTCGCGTACCAACGCACGCAACGCCTCGGGATTGATGCCCTCCCCGGTCGCGCCTGGCTCTCCACGAGGACCGGGTGGACCAGGAATACCCGGCACTCCACGAGGGCCAATCGGTCCCCGCTCCCCGCGTGGCCCGGGTTTACCCACCGGTGGATTGGCTTCTAAATACTCTAAGACATATCGCTGAATGTCCTGTGCGCCCGCTTCCCCAGGCGGACCAGGCGCACCGCGCTCTCCCTTGGGTCCGGGCGCACCAGGTATGCCCGGCTCTCCCCTAGGTCCAGATGGACCTCGCTGCCCTCGCGGACCGGCTGGGCCAGGATCCCCCCGAGCTCCTTTGG
Source organism: Myxococcota bacterium (assembly GCA_030065855.1). Taxonomy (GTDB): domain Bacteria; phylum Myxococcota_A; class Polyangia; order JAAYKL01; family JAAYKL01; genus JASJCT01. The sequence goes on along the minus strand of JASJCT010000124.1, from coordinate 14,737 downwards.
GACCTTGTGGCCCTACAGGACCGGTCTCCCCTGTCACAGGACCGTATATCTGTTCGGGCTCCTCGCGCGTGCCCAGCGCGGGAATCCACAGCGTATCTCCAGGCCTTAGCTGCGGCCCTTCGATTTTGTAGACTTCATAGTTCTTGGTGCCGTACCTGTTGTTGTCTCGGTTCCAACTGGCCCCGGCAATCACATACACGCCGGTTTTGATATTGTTTGACCCGTAAGCCCGTTTGGCGATCCGCGTGAGGATATCCCCGCTCTTGACCTCATAAAATCGCTTGGCTGTGGGACCTGTAGAAAAATCCCCGAGCTTGGGCTGATAGCGATACGCCACATAGCCAAACATCTGCCACCTCTGGCGCGCGCGATATCGCGCACTCTGGCGACCGTTGTAAGCCATGGGTACGGCTGTTCTCATCGGATCATGTCCCTCATGTACGCGGCATGGGCAGGAGTCCCGGCCCGATAGACCTCACCCAATACAGGCCGTGAAAATCGCCGCCCGCGCACACGTCTGGGACGGCGAACCCGCCTCGCTTGCTCCTTAGCGGCTGCCCGTTTGAGTGCTTTTTTAAACGCGGCCGCTTGCGAAGGTTTCCTAAATTTGAGCTGCTTGACACCCTTGGGGCCAGGGATAAACCGCACCCCGTATTTGTTCATCAGGTTGGCGACCTTGCCAGCTGTATACAGACCGGCCGACACTGCAGGTCCCACACCCGGGATCAGTGCTGCCACCGGTGCCAGATACTTGGCATACTTGCCCACGTACTTTGCCAGTGGGCGAACCAATTTCATCGAAACTTTTAATATCTTCCTGCCAAGGCGAACCAAGTACTTTCCACCGGGAAGTTTCTTGATAAACCGCTTCACCCCGCGACCGATCTTGCGAGCGACCTTTTTGACCCGGCGCTTTACTCTGCGAAACAACCTCTTGAAAAACCCTAGATTGCCGTCCCACTGATAGATCTCACCGTCATCCCCCAGTGCCACCATGCCATCATAGGGACGTCCCCGATACCGCAGGTACTCATAATCATCAGCTGCAAATTCCAACATCGGTGATCGCACAAATCCATCGGCATCCGGTACGACTTCGGCAACGAGATTGTAATCTCCGCCGTCTGAATACCCCATCGTATCAACATACGTACCAAAACCAGACATCAGTTCCCGCCAATCGTCGGGATACTCTAAATCCGTGCCGGAAAGCCCATAATCCTGCCATTGCTCAGCAGATCCCATGAGTAAACCACCTTCGCGACGCCTCAAATACTTTGGTAACGCCCCATCCCGTGCGATTAACCTACCGTTCAAATCCCAATACCCCACCTTACTATGAGGTGCAATTGTTCCGCAACTATTTTTTGGATATAAAACCGGATCTACGGTCATCCAGCCGACTGTGGGTACATATGCTTGTGGAAATATATGTGTATACGATGTTTCTGGACCCGCATGCGGCGGGCTGGTGGTGGCGAGCCGCGCCCTGAACCCCACGGCCTGTAATAGTGCGCCTATCCCGGCCACGGCCTCATCGCAATCACCGCCGCCCCTCCCCTCTCCCAACCCAACGCCGTCGCCAGCAATTACCAACGAAAACAGCGCCTTAGGACTCGTCGCAATTGTCTCAAGACCAACCGGATCATAAGTATATCGCCATCTCTTAACAAAATCGTCATAAATATGCTGCACTTGACCGAGATAGTCCTTAGGCGGCGCTCTGACAGCGAGCTTGCGCGCGTGTAGGATCAGCGGCGCGTACCGCGATCCCTCTTGGATAGCCTTCCCAATTAGTCTAATAGTTTTAAGGGTTTGTTCTGCTGGATGGCGCGTCTTGAGATAGACCGCCGAGATCGGTTCACGAGATATCGATCGGCTGTTCATCTGGTTTGGATTCCGTTTCGGAATCATCATCACCTTTATACAGCCTAATTGCAAGGGCTCTTTCTTGAGGGGTCATGGACTGTAGCACCGCGCCGACTACGGCTGAACGCTCTTCAGATTCAAGCCCCTGAAACGCCGTCGCCATTGATTCCACGGACATTTCCTCGTCATCTTCAGTTTCCTCGTCTTCAAATGTGTCACTTTTTTTATTTTTACTGTTTTTATCCAGTAATCCTATAATATGACTCACCATATCCCATGACTGGTCGCCGTCTTCTTCTATTTGTGAGTCCTCAGCGCCCCCAAACAGCCCGGAGAGCTCCTTGATCTGCTTTACAGACTCTGCAAGCTGGCCCAGGTCAAACGGGCTCCCAGGCGAATTTGAGGCCTTCTGGTCGATAATGCGTTGCAGCAACGCGGTGTTCTTCTCGTTTGCAGATTCCAATATCTTCCAAATAACGCCAATATCGCTGGCCGGTTGGGGGGCTGGGGTCGGCGCCAGCGCCTTGGCCAACGCGAGGATCTCCTCTATCCGGCCAAATCCCTTATCTTGTTGCTCTTCGAGATCGGGATTTTTTGCGAGCTTACCATCCTTGTTTCTCGGACGACCGGCAATCTCGACCATAATGGACTTTTTGTATTTGCCGTTGCGAAGGATCCGGATCTCATAGTACCCGCCCCCCCACCGACTGTCGATGGTTTCGAGGGAGATGGGCATGCCATCTGGCACCGGTATGGTTTCCAACCACCCTGTATCCGCCCATTTGGGCTGGTGGCGAGAAATACTGACCCGTTGCCCTGCTTCCACCTCGGCAAGCATCTCCTCTGGGGACAATTTGTAAGTTTTTTCATCAACCTCTTCATCGATTTCCTGCAATGAAACCTCATCAAAAGACATGTTTCCCTCTCCTAGACCTTCAACGGCACCTAAAAAGACCACGAAAGGCCACAATAAACCCACAAAAAACCAGGAAACATAGCTTAAGCAAATGTGATAAAATATGCAATGGATAAATTATATCCATCACTCGTATCAAATATGTAATATGTAATTAGAAATAGATATAGATATTTAAGATTGTCAACTGCAAGCACTCACACTCTGACACCCAACGGACTACCGACAAGATAAGCACACAGGAAAACCTCCTGTAGACTTCAACTGCGAGCACTCACAAGGCCGCTATACTCGATTGACACCTTTAATTTAGAGTGCACTTCTGGCTATTGAGTGCCCCTGGTTGAAGTTTTTTGACGTTTCTAGTGTCGACGTGAGTGCTTGCGGTTGAATGATTGAGTGCTTGCAGTTGACAATCTTTTTACTATCTAAAACAAAATTTATATTTGAAATAATATTTCGGGATCAGAAATATTAACTGCTCTCTCTTAACTGCCCTCTCTTAGTTCATCGATTGGTGGCCGTAAAAACGGAAAGTTATTTCCTACCCAAAGACATATGCCACTCATTCTGTAAGCATTATTGTGTTTGACACTGAACATATTCCCAAGTAAAACCGTGATCTAAGAGAACACAGTTAACGTTTTTAGGGGAAACTAAGAGAGGGCAGTTGAAAAACTAAGAGAGGGCAGTTGAAAAATTGAAAAAGCCCAATCATTCTAGGTCGTTTCAAAAATCTTAAATTTTTCATTTTTTTTATAAACTAAGAGAGGGCAGTTGAAAAACTAAGAGAGGGCAGTTGAAAAACTAAGAGAGGGCAGTTGAAAAACTAAGAGAGGGCAGTTGACTTTTTAGGGCCTAAAACACCGAAATCATTTCGGAATTTCGTCCCTAAATGTCTTAAATGTTTTAAATGTTTTAAACTCTATTGGCCATGAAAAGAACCGAGCAACAGATGCCGTTACCCATCGAAAAGAGAGAAAATGTTATTTTACTTAATAAAAATAGACAGTTAGAGAAAGATGAAGCAGATCCACAACTAGAACTAATACAAGAACTGGCTTTTGACGAGATGAACCTCGTTGAAACACCGTTCTGTCTGCTGCAAAATTCAAGCAAGGACGTTTCTGTCATTCCAATCTCACATGGCGGTAAAGAGTACCTAAAAATTGATCCCAATTCGAAATTCGGCTTTCCGACTTCCCTTGCTGAACCAACGATATTGGGATTGATGTGGTACTGCCAGGATAAGAATGGATTCAAATCAGAAACGTGTGAGGTGAAAATACGAGAACTTGTGGAAGATTACATGTATCCTGGAAAGTATGCCAATCACCATGCCAGCGGCCAACTTTTAAAAGCAGTCGAAAAGGAACTATGGCGCGTCGCATTTACTAAGATCTACTCAAATAGATGGTGGGACAAAGAATGGAACGAGCATCGGGAAGTAGCCTTTAACATTATCGATATAAACGCACCTGCCGAAAGGGAAAAGAGGAAAGCGCGTGTTGTGCGCATCACCTGGGGTAGGGAGCTATTTAAAAGCGTTAGGGACCGATACACAAAAAATCTGAATGCCAAGCTCTATCTCCAAATTGAATCCCCCCTTGATCGCAGGTTTTTTCGTTGGCTTGATAGACACCTATCTGCAAAAAATTTCATCGAAGTTAAAAGTATACAGCGATTTGGCAAGTACAAGCTTTTGATGCAGGGAAAGATCATTGAAAAGGGCCGGAGAACAGCTTCAAATTACATCCTAGATAAGCTGAAAGCATCTCTAATGCGGCTAAACGGTATCGGCTTTCCTGTCAGGATGACAGCAGACAAAACAAAACCGGACTATACCCTGCTCTTTGAACGCATAACCGCAGAGACAAATGAGGTAGTCGAGAAAAATCCTTCACTCCAACTTGTGGCCGAGTTTCAACATCAGTTCCACGGAATCCCAATAGACAAAAGAAGACGCCTTAGAGAAGCCGATATCGAGTTTGCCTCAAAATGGATTAAAGCCTACAGCATTGATCAGGCCGTGTGGATGGTAAAAAAATCTAAGGAACTTCACGCACAGAGTCCTCGGTCTGATCAGAAAATGTATTATTTCAAAGGCCTTGAGGCGTACGAAGTGGCGGCGGCCTCGGCTTGGGAAACCTATCAGAAAGAAAAAGCAGGCCAACGGCGACTCATTATCGAGAAAGATCGGGAAAAACAGTGGGATATTTACGAAGCGAGGATGCTTTCGAGGCTCGAAGAAACGCTGACTGCTGACGAGGAGAAGTCAATCCTTCTCGACGCAGAGGAACGCGCAAGGGTGAACCTACCCAAAACAGTTCCGGCCAATGCCAGGGATACCTATATCGGACCGCTGGTGCGTATCGAGTTCAAGCAACTCAAACTGGAACGTGCTGGCATGATTGACCTAGAGCGGTTCAACCAGTACGCCACGCAAAAAGAACTGGAAAAAGCGCTAATAAAAAAACATGGGTTTAATCCACTGAAGCAGTAATCCAGATAGTAAGAAAATAAGAAAAATTGACGAGAAGATTTCTCGATGGCAGAGTATCAGTCAAAGGAGAAGTCATGAAAGCAAGATATTGTAAGGATAATCTTGCTTTCTTTCTAGGAAGAAAATGAGAAAAACAAAGCGCATTTTGATTCATTCTCCAGCAGGTGGGCAGGGAAAGACGACCACTGCGGCCAATACAGCTATCATGCTGGCTGACAGGGGACATCGTGTCCTTGCCGTGGATGCCTGTTCATCTAAGGGATTGCAGATCTATTTCAACGTGCAGGCCGAGTACGGGATCAGTGAGCTTCTCGCTGGAACATCGGCCGAAACTTTGACCGGAGAGATAAGACCCAACCTTATATTTCTGCCAGGCGGGGACTTGATAGAAGCGGAAAACATCCTGTCCCGGGACAAAATTGCGCCGTTCCTTATTTTTGAGAAGAAATTGGGGGAGGTCGAGGAGCAATATGACTTTGTTATTATCGACACATCCCCGGCAGAAGATTCACGCCTGTTTTTTGCTTTGCTGTTCTATGCCGACACAATCATCACCCCCATCGAGACCAAGCGGGCAGGGGTGGACAAGATCTTGAAGTTTCGAGATCTCCTCGACAGCGTGAATCCCCGTTTGAGGGAACACGAGGGCAAGCCGCCGCTCAGAATTAATAAGGTGATCCCCTATTGGTTTGGACGGTCCAGAGCCAAGCAGAGTGCCTTGGAGACTTTGCAAAAGGAGTTTAGCAAATATGTCACTGGCCCCATCGGGGAATGCACCGGGCTCATCGAGTCCATGACCCAAGGGGTGTCCCTGTCCGATAAACTCAAGAACAACAAGAAACCGCGTCCCAACGAGGCCCATATTTTGAGTGTCTATGAGGGGCTGATCGATTGCTTCCTAACGGAGTAGACCATGACCGCAAAGAAAAAAGATGTCTTCGAACGCCCTGCCCCCAAGGGGTTTGATCAACCCTTACCCCGGGGTGTTTCTAGCCTTTTGGGAGGTGAGGAGGAGCATACCGAGGCAACTCCAGCGCCTACAAAAAAGCGAAAGGGGGCGCGGGAGAAGTTTTCCTTATCCTATCGAGCGGGATACCGTTCAAAGCTGATGCAGCTGTATCTCAGGGAGAAAATGAAGAACGAAAAGCTTCAAAAATCGGACCTGGTCGAAGAAGCGTTGGATCTGCTTTTCGAGAAATATGGTGTGCAAGAAGAAAAGAAATAAAGAAAGTAAGAAAAAAATCAAAGAGAAAATGAATGTAGCAAACAGTGCATACGTCGTAGTATAATTAGGGTGGAGGTAATGCCATGGCTACAGATTTAATATCGATAACAGAAGCGGCCAGTGCGTTAGGTATCCACCGTTCAACGGTTCATCGGGCGATCAAGGATGGCCGAATAAAGGCCATCAAGCGTGGGGGAACCCGATGGCGGGTGCTCAAAGATAGCCTGATGGACTTTTCCCTTGGCAAGGTTCAAGGCAATGAAGACGACCCTGATTATTTGACGCATAGTGAGCTAGAGGACGTAAAGGCAGCCCTCGAAGAAATGCAGGTCGGGAAGTTTAAACGCTTCGACAACTTGGAGGACTTAGAAAAAGATCTTGGCGTTTAATGCATACGATTTACCGCACGAATAGGTTTAAGCGATCATTTAAACGCATAGACAAAGCCGCTCAGAGACGGATTTGGGAAAAGATAAAAAGGTTGGCTGAAGATCCTTGGGATGCGGCCTTAAATGTAAAGAAGCTGAGTGGGTACGAAGGCCTTTATAGGCTTAGAGTAGGAGAATATCGCGTCATTTTTAGTATCTATGACGAAGACAAAATTGTCATTCTGATGACGGTGGGGCCAAGGGGTGATGTTTACGGTGGCCCGAAAATTGATGCACCTAAGGTACAGGAAGAAATCAAAAAACTTCTTAGAGAGACGATAAAATGAAATGCGATACCCCTACAATGCACATAAAAGGAGGAAACCAATAAACCCCTGACAGTCTGACTAGCTGTCAGGATTTTTCGCAAAACCGGCCCAGATAGTTATACTAGCACTGCCGCATGACTAACGGCAGGGCTAGTCACCTTGTCGCATGTGGTCGGCGGGGTGGTCCTGTCTGGGCGCCACCTCGCCGTTTTTTTTGGCGAAGAAAGATTGAACAGATGCCCAGACAAAGACGAGATGAATGCCTGATTTGCGCCCGCCGATTCCACAAAAATTCAGAGGATTGGGAACGACTCCATGAGATTTGCATGGGATGCTGTTTACGCATTGCTATGCGCTTAGTGCGAGAATCCAGCCAAGAAGTAACGCTGCCGACCGCGAGAACCGGTGTGTGCGCCTTGTGCCATCGAGATTTGCGTAGGGACAAGACCCCGCCTTGGCATACGGAATCGGTGATCTGTATTGACTGCCTTAAGCGGGAGGGAACCAAGTGGTATGGGCTTTATTACATCTGATTTCTCCATAGCATCGACAGCCGTAACTGCGAGGTAGATTATTATTTAGGCGTCGCTTCGGATGATGATACAGTACAGGAACTGAAGAGTTTGAGATCACAGATTGTGATCTTAAACGCAGTACCTCCCCCTACGAAGTGATTGATGAGTAAGAAATCGGATATCGTGCGCGGCCACAAGGTCATGCTCGATTCGGATTTGGCTACTCTGTACGACGTAGAAACAAAGAACCTGAACCGGGCTGTTCAACGAAATATAGATCGCTTTTCGAGTGATTTTATGTTTCGACTTGACCGAAATGATCGGGAAAACTTGAGGTTCCAAATTTTACGGGGATTGATGCGCGGCATATTCGTCTAGCAAGTTTCTTATCATCCGCTGGTATTTTGTGTTGTGTTTTCTTGCCTGATCCTTGAAAAAATCAACACTGGTCTTGGTTAATACGAGCGTCACCTTGACCGTCTCTTCCTTGAGCACAAGCTCGGACGGATCAGGAAGAAAGTCTTTGACTCGTCGGATTTCGTCTATCGGCCCATCCGTGTACTTTTGTTCATCCACCATGGTTGATCTCTCCGTATATTTTTCTTCCTTTTCTCCAATGCCCAGCACCGAAAATGCGGATCTTCTCATCTCTATAAGTAAATCGAACCGTCATAATATCTTTTCCAACACGACCGAAACAGAAATACCGCTGTTCGTCGATGCTATGCGTGATGTCTTCATAGATGAGACGCTTGGGATCGAAAAACGCCAATTGAGCCTCTTCAAAGGTGATCCCGTGTTTTCCTACATTCTCTCGATTCTTATCGTCATCCCACTCAAAACTTGCTTTTCCTCCGCCTTCCATTAACAGAATCTAATCTTTAACCATATTGATGTCAATATCATTGTATGTATTAATATATGGCAATGGCAAACGAAGTACAACCCTCTCTCAAAACCCGCCCCATAAAGTTCCTTATGGGGCGTTTTAATGCTATAACCACTCCACCAACCCTCCAAACCAGAGGCACTGACATGACCAAAGCACCCCACACACTGGCCAAAATCATGCCCCATAAGGACTTGACTAGCGCCGCCGAGCTCGCCGGGACGCCTGTCTTGCCCCCCAGGGCCATGACCCTTGCCGCATGGGCGGCCCGGTATATGGACGCTCAGGTCATCGGCGTGCAGGCGGCAAATACCGTCTCTGCCAAGAAAAAAGACCTCACCGCATTTTTAAAGTGGTTTTACGAGCACTACGGTCACTTGGTCGCCGAGGAGTGGCTGCCACGGGATACCCAGGGCTTTTTGGACGCCCTTGAACGGGACGGTCGCGCCGCCACATCCATCAACCGCACCTTTGCTACTCTGCGCCACTTTGCCAGGTGGGTACAAAATCAACCGGTCTGCCCCTTTGTCGCCGGTCTGCCCACACAGGGCGTCAAGGAGCTGGAAACCCAAGAACCCGATGCAAAAAAACTCGGCACCCGGGAGATCAATAGGCTCTTTAAAGCAGCGGATCTCCTCATCGTCACCGAGGTGCGGAAAAACGCCCGACCCCGTCGCAATCGGGCCATCCTGGCCCTGCTCTACTATACCGGGCTGCGTGTCTCCGAGCTCAGCGCTCTGCGCCGCGACCAGTACACCGGCCGCCACCTGGTCAACGTCAAGAGAAAAGGGCGATCTCGGGCCCGAGAAATATACATCTCCAAAACCTGCCGACAATATCTAGACGATTACCTGGCCACTGAACGGACAGGCGACGACCCAGAAGGAGCCGCTCCCTGGCTCGTGCTCTCCTCGCGCGGTCAAAAACCCCTCAATCGCCGCACCATCGGCCGCGTGCTCATGCGCCTGGCCCAAGAAACCACCAAACACAACCAAGAGGAACTGAGGATCTGGCCCCACCGACTGCGCCATACCTTTGGATTTGAAGTGAGAAAACGAACGGGAAGCGATACAGAGACCGCCGCCATGCTCGGCCACAGCGGGCTCAAGTACGTGGGAAGGTATGTGAGAGCCACCGATAAGGAGCGCGAGGCGATTTTGGACGACCTTTAAGGTCTGTGTCTTGGGGGTTTAGAAGAGGTTTGATAAGCGGTAATTCGTCCCACATATACATCTTATTGAACGTCCTCGGGGGCCACCGTTGCGGTCAGTGGCAGCCCATCGCTACAGACCAGACCGGATATCTCGAACAGGTCTCCGTCTTCGTTTATATTGTAAGCCCCCAGTGTCCATGTCCCGGGTGCTATCAGGATATCCAGGGCCTCAGAGCTGGGAAGGTTGCCCCGACTGTCGAAGAGATGGTGGCTGATGTACCACACACCTTCTTCGATCTCTTGCCCCGGCACAACGATGTAGATGTAATCGAGCGTAATTCCGGTGCTGTTCGTCAGGGTGAGGGTACACAGCTTACGACCCATCTGAAACTCGGGGTGGGCAATGGCCAAGCCATCGACGCTGCCATAGACGTGGGTGCTGCTGAAGTAGGTGTTGCCTTCTTCGTCTTCGATGAGCCAGTAAAACCGACCCGGGTCGGTTGAGATGAGGATCTCTTCGCCGTCATCCAGCAGGCTGGCGAGTAGGTTGTCCCCAAAAATTAGATCGTCGGTCGATGCCAGCAAAACACTGGTTACATTGAATCCGCTTTTGTTGACGACTTCGAGCATACCTACCTTAATGTCTTCGATTGTCGCGGTGACCTCCAGGATCTGATCCTTGATACAACGGTGATCGAACGAAGTGAAATAGTAGTGGTTCTCGCTGTTGTTGACCTTCATCTGATAGACGCCCACCGGCAACGCCACCGTCCTCGTGTCGCCCGGCGCAATTGGCAGATCGGGGATCTCGGTCAAGATGCCAAGGAAGTCGGTCGGAAAAAACTGAGCGTGGTCGATCAAGAATCCTGTCTCATTAGTGAAGTCAAGCGTGCAGTAGCTCAGACCTTGGTTATCGTCGGAACCGGTGGTCTCCCCACATGCAACAACGAGGACAACGCCGAGAGTAAGGACGGCTGCCTGAAACTTTGGTTGGGTTGATGACATCTCGACTCCTTTTGCTGAACGCCAGCTCAATCGATGGGGATTCGATTAAACGCCGCGCTCTCGATCCGTATGGTCTCCCCGACAGGCCCCTGGGTCACGTAGCTCATGATCTCTACATCGATGCCGACCGACACGTTACCCGACGCGGTCTCCCCAACCAAATCGACGATGTGCATGACACCGTCGAAAGGACTCTCTCCGCCGTGCTCTCGCTCGGGAACGTCGACGCCGACGTCGTATCCCTGGCCATCGCCTTCGGCTATCTGCTCTGGGTCAGGCCCGGGACTCTTGAAAATGATCGCTACATAATAGGTTGGCCTACCAACAAGCGGCATGGAAAAGGCCCAGGCGTCCTCATTCTCAGGGGTAAAGTGAGGGAACTTCGAGATCCTTCCATCGCTGTTCTTGAATGCTTGTTCGATTTCGGTGACATCTCCCTCAGGGCTAGTTCTGGTCCGCACTAGATAGATCGCCGCCTGCCTAGGATCGAGATCGTCAGCGGTCAATTGACCGTCGCCATTCCTGTCGATCTCTTGGAAAACTTCGGGGTCACCTTCGGGGTCGCCTCCTGGATCGCATCCCGCAAGGTGAAACGCAAGTATGAAAGCCAAAGTGCAACCGTCAGCGATCCTACAGGTGCTGATGCATCTTATGAAGATGATTTTAGACATAAATAAAATTTAAGTTCCTTTCAAGATATTTGTCCAGTGTTTTATCAGCGTTGCAAGTCTTAAATGGGCGGTTTTAAGGACACTTCGAGCTCAACTTCGTTCTGAGCTCGGGGGGGCCGTCAACCATGCGTTCGAGGCCATGGCCGTACGACTGCGACGACTAAGCCGATTCTTCTGAAAGTCAGAATCAAATTATATCTTAATAACAAGGGCCCCACTGGCAGTTTGATTGTTGACAAGTCTGAAAGCCGGGCTCGCAGCAGCCACCGCAACCAGGAACTATGCAACAGCCGGTGGTTTGGAGTGGAGTGCATACGCCGGGGCAAGTAGTTAGGCGAACAGTTCTGCCTATCGCCTCATCGAACAAATCGGCGACGCTAAAAACATTCCTAGAAGAACAGTCACCCACGTGGGACCCATAAGCCCTCGTATTCCAGGACCAGCCGCCGCCACTATCTCCACCTATGGTGGCATCACCGTCCATTCTCACCAGTCGTTGTGCATTGAGGCAAGAAACAGAAAGCGATTCCACATCTAAAGAGCAGTCACGGTCATTTGAAGACCTACCATAGATACAAATAGATTCATTTTCAGAAATATTTGCCCGTGCCTCCAACTGCTGGGTCCACCGTTGGCTCGATGAATTGGCATAGAACTTCCACTCCTCAATTGTGCTGGAGGTATGCCATTCCACATCACCCCACTGTCCCTTGTGTTGACTTTGATAAGGAAAGGTGTGAGTGGTTCCACCTGGAGTGTCAATTTGATTGATGCCGCTACAGTGTGCAGCTGTGGTTACACCGTTGCCACCTACGGTCCAGCCAGTGGTACATTCGAATACGCCATCATCCTTAGCTCGCATGCCACCCATGGCATGCTCTAATACTCCCACGGGCACATGGCTGACCGACAGATGCACATAATCACGCTGCTCTACTGGTAGCGATTGGACGATTTCAAAAGCCGTTTCAGGTAGGTTGGCTTCCACGGCCACCTTAGCACGGATCTGTCCGGCCTCCGCCAACTTGAAGAAAGTCATATAGTCCTTATATCCCAACTCTTCCAGTGAACGGTTGACTTTTTGCTGACGAGCTTCGAGCTCCATAAAGGAGAAAGGCTGCCTATCAGCAACGTTGATTTCGATCTCCGAAGATTTCACGATATCCAAGACGTCGGGTCCAGCAGGGCCTTTAACGTACAAGGTGGGCACCCCACCCGGCTCTTCTGAAACAGCTGACCCAACAAAAAGATCGGGTCGTTTTTTTGCCAGCTCCTCAGCAATGCGTCCGACCTCGTCCGCTGCTTTGCGATCCGCAGCCGCTTCCTCAATCGTCCAGCCTTTCGCTTTGGCGACCAATGCCAAGTCTTCTGCTAATCCCTCTTCAGGCGTTTGCGTGTAAACATCCCATTCGTCATCATCCCAATCTTGTGCTAACGCCTCTTCAGACATTTGCCCTTGGGCATTCCATGCGTTGCATATAATTAACGCACAAGTCATACCGATAAAACTTAACTTTTTCATAGTAGTCTCCTTAGATCTTTTTTTAGCAAAACTATTTACTAACTCTCGCTATTGATCTGATGTTTATACGGCGGCGACCGAGCTCTGGCACTGATTGATTTAGTAAAGTTTAACATTACATAAGTCATAATTAACCCTAATTATATTTTTGTTGTAGCCCGCTTGAACTTCCCCAGCTTGTCCATTGATGCTTTGAGCATTACGCCCTGTGTGCTGCCGTCTAGCATCTCCAGGACGCTGTTCGCACTCACGTCATCCCCGCGATAGACCAGTCCCTGAATCACAGGCGCTACTATCATCTCTATGTCCTGCGTTAAGATCCGCTCGATGACGGTATCGAGTACCTTTTGCTCATCTACTTTTATGTTCTTTTCAGCCATGTTTTCCTCTTCTGCGATAGTGCCAGGATTGCTAGAATGCCCAGGGCTATCGCTATCAACGCGCTCTTGCGCGCGGGTTCGGGTTCTATCGGCAGAAACGGCGCGTCCAATAGCCCGGCTATTCTGCGCACGTAGCCGATGGGGTTGTTGTGGGGCTGACCCCAGCTCGGAAAGCGATTTACGAGCGATGCCCAGGTTTGGGGTTTTCCCTCCTGTCCCAGCCGGTCCAGTTTCCTCCCCACATTGCCCGAGCCGATGGCGTAGGCAGCCAGGCCTATCCATAGCTGTTCGTCGGTCAAGGGTCCGCTGGGCCACGGCCAGGCACTCGAATCTCGGCGATGCAACGATGCCAGTGCCGACCGCAACACTGACACGCCCAAACAAATTTGTATGCGCGCATCCGCTGGTGTGGTGCCTACCATGTCGTCATAGGTTACCGGCGCCACAGTGCGCGCGTAATTCGCTATATTTCGCGGGATGACCTGCATGAGGCCGAGGGCCCGATCCGCCACTATCGAGGGACCCTCGCGCCGTTGCAATAGCTCTGGATGCTTGGTGCGCTTGCCAGCAATGGCTCCGGGTTTACCCCGGCTCTCATTGTCGATGATAGCGAGCACGAGATCTGTGGGTAAATTCCCGCGCTCGGATTGCACAATCGCGCGCCAGCGCTCTACTTTGGGGCGAAACATCACCATGACCGGCTTGATGTCCACAGGGCAGCTAGGGACCGCGCCTCCTGCGTAAATCCCTGCAAGCGCCCTGCAACGTAGCCAGGTATACGCAGCCATGGCGCGGCGCTCACCACCTCGACAAAAAACCGCAGCACGAATCCCCCCTCGATCATGTAGTGCAATCGCTCGGGCAGCCCCCACGCATGGCGGAGATCCTGCCATACCCCAAGGTCCTTAAAAGGGAGTCCAGGCAGATTAACGGCAGGAAACCATCCACCAATGGTGCCGGGATATCCCAGGATGGGGATGTGATCCATGCGCAGATGCCAGCGAAGGGAAAGCCCTACGTCTATATCCCGAAACGGACGCCCCCAGTTGTCAGCATCTGTGAGGTAGGACCCAACACCCACCGCTCTGACCATAACGTATTGATCTATATTGCGGACCACACCATAAAAACCGTGGGGCACGGGAAACCGGGCCAGCTCTCTGGCCTGACCCACCTCTGAGGTCCACGTCACCCCGATTCTGCCAAAGGTCTTATCCTGGGCTAGCTTGGCGGATTGTGCGGCTGCTGGCGAACTCGTTGGCCATTCCCTCGGGTCTTTTAACGGCGGCTTATTGACCAGGTCCAACAAGGCCAGGTCATCTGGCTCAGCATCGTAACCCGATGGATCTATCCACTGCTCGTCTTTGAGGCTATCTACCAAAAGGCGCTTTT
>JASJCT010000026.1 GCA_030065855.1 Myxococcota bacterium | reverse complement strand
GTCCAAGCAATTGTTTTCAAAGGTAAAATTCGATTGGACGTGTCAAAATCCCCCTAACCCCCTTTTTCAAGGGGGAGATCCTTTACCCGGCATAAAAATAGCAAAAATCGCGACATTTGCCCTTAACCGAATGCCATTGTTGATAAGGGGGCTGGGGGGATTTCGTCAATATATCTGAAGTGTTTAAAAATCCCCCTTACCCCCTTTTTCAAAGGGGGAACCGGAGTCTAAACCCGTTAAATGTAGACTACGATCTAAAAGAGATAGCTTATAACACGGTATCCGGGCGATGGGATAATAGGAGCGCTTGGCTTGACGCAGCCCCACGAGCCCCATATCGCTCTCCTTGTTGATGTATTCAAATCGCCCCAAAAAGAGTTGCCGCGCGCATTCCCGATCCAGAAATTGATACAGTCCCTTAATATCGTGAAAGGCCATTTCCAAGTGGAGCACGCCCATTTTGGGGGTCAGCCTGGCGCATGTGCCAATGCCACATATCTCTTTGTCTACGTAGACTGCGATGCCGGTGAGATCCAAGCCGACAAATTCGGTCAGTGTTGAGATGGCCGCTCGTCTATCATCGCTATCGTGGCTCCGTCCCTGCTGTTCGTAGAAGCGTTTTACAAAGTCGATGCACGCCGGTGTGTTGCTCGGGTCGATGGGCGCGATCCGTACACGGCCTGCATCTAGGTACATTTTTTCAAATTGGTGAATGAGGTTCCGCTTTTTTGAGAATCGGTGGCCAGTGAGGTCCACCAGATCCTGGGTCTTGTAGACATAATCAAAGTACTTTCTATTTTCAGTTACGGTAAAATAGGCCGAGATAGGTTCTAGGCCATGGGCATCGATGTACGCTCCTGGGATATAATCAAATCGTTTGAAGTCTAAGCGCTTTGCCAGCAATGCCAGATCTGCTGGACCAAAGCGGTTTGGGGGCAGCGGGAGACCGAGATAGCCTTCATCCTGGCCTGCGGGGTGGATGGCCGAAAGAAACAGGGTGTCGTCCTCTACAGCGAAATGAACGGCCAGGCCGTCCTCATCCCGCCACGGTACGACCGAGGCCAGGGAAAACACGCTTAAGGCATATGGCTGGTTATCAAAAAAAGGTTTTATTTTTTTGTAGTTGTGCGTATCGAGGCGTTCAAATTGCATATTGAGGATCCTTGAGAATGAGCGTTAAGCATGCTTGAGAACGAGTGGCGCAGCATTGGGCATTTCGACGAAACCGAGGGGTTCGTACAACCCGCGAGAGCCAGATTCGGCAATGAGACCAATCCAGTCGATGCCGTCTGAACGCAGCCTTGCGATCAGGGATCGAATTATTTTTTTTGCAATACCCTGTCCTCGCCATGGGGTCGCCACTGTGACGTCTTGGATATACGCGTCACCCACCCGGTCGCTAATGGCGCGGCCCATGGCAACGACGGTTTCTCCTTCCATGGCCGCCACAAAGCAATGACTGCCAGTGATGAGCTGACGCACCCGGTCGGGATGGTGCGGGGCCTCTTCCCACCATCCCGTGTCCTGATACAGGGCACTGATCTGAGAAATCACCGTTGGCTGGGGAACGTCCAAGAAGAGCAGTTCTATCACGCCCGGCTCCGTTTCGCTGTATCGTAGAGCGGCAGTTAATCTGCCGCCGGTACTCTGTTTATGATGGGGCGTTTCTGTGCGGGGTACACCCGCACCCTACATTTATACCCGTTTTCAGGACGGAAATCCGTCCACTTTGTGGAGGCTTTGATACAGTATGTGGATGGTTTCGTCCAGGCCCTCGTAAGCCCTGAGGGTTAGAAATAATAGGTTACGTTGACCCCTGCGTTGAGCTTCCAAGGATACTTAGCAATGGGGCCATCTCCGGGGTAGTATTCTTCCTCGTTCTCTATCCAGCTGTTGGATGCCTGGTCGTCCACACCCCTGCACAGGTGCCCGTGCCGGCCTTCGAAGCAGACTTCTTGGTATAAGGACCGCACAATACGGGCTTCTATACCAAAGGCCAGGGATGGCAGTGGGGTCGGGGTGAAGTCGATCCCGCCCAGGAAGCCTAGAAACGGGCCCATATGAATGTCTTTGCGCTTGCGCGTACGCCCATCTTCCCAGCGATATCTATTTCCTTGAATATAGCCGGTCTGCAATCCCAGCTTGGGTTCCACGATGACATACTGGGTTTTTATCGGCACGTGTAATCGCCCGACCGGGCCGGCAGTAAAATCAGCCCAGCGAAAATCGATGTCATCATCGTCGCTATCCTCTGCCACGCGACTTCTGAGATTCATATAGCTCACGTCGAGGCCGATGGAAAAATATCGAAACGGGCGAACGAGAATACCGCCTGAGAATCCCCAGCTGACGAGCCAACCGCTGTCTGGGGTTCGACACGTGGCATACTGGGTACCACCGCCGAGACAGAGGTTTATCCCGCCATTGACATAGGCGCCCAGGGTTGTCTTATGGGGCACTGTCTCGCTTGTTTCGACCTGTCCGACAGCCGGAATTAGGGGAATACCGATAAGCACTAAAATGGAGAAGGCGGTGAGAAAAAACAAGGTGCGGTCTCTGTGTTTCACAGCTCCCTCCTTTAAAACCGAGCATCCACTGTCAAGCCAAAGCTGAGCAGGCTCATCGAGTTGAGATGGCGAATCACGGTGTTGCGATAATCCCCGGTGTCAGGGTCAAACAGCGGGTCATCTTCGAGGATATCCTCTCCCTCGACATAATCGTTATCTGTCACATCGGCGCTGGTGCTGGTGCTGTTGACGTTCATCACCGGAACGGACATGGCAACGACCAACCCGGCGCCGAACCGGTTATTCAGGAAGCGATACACAATACGGCTATCAAATACTGCGTAGAATCCCCAATTGGACTGGGAGTACGAATAAAAGGCCTTCTGTTTCAGGTCAATCATTTCCGGATCCAAGGGATTGGTACTGTCTCCTTCGATTGCGTCCTGGGCGTTTTTGACCCAACTTCCCGAGCTCGAATAGTGTTGCATGCCAATACCCACGCCCGCGGCGATCTCCCATTGGTTGACTTCCACATCCAAGCGGAAGGTGGGCCGAACGCCAAGGATCCGGGCCTGCTTTACTGAGGCATCGATGCGCGTCGACAGGAAGACTTGGTCATCGTCGATGGCAAATTCAGATGACTGGAAGTCATTGCCGAGGAACTGATCGTAGTCCACGGCCAACGCGACTTTAAACAGTCGAAACGGTTTGTAGGTCACCTCAACGCCGATGTGGAAAAGCGGGGTAAAGGCAGTGGTGAGGTTTTTGGCACGCTCTAAAATCAGGGGATACCCAACGTGGACAGCACTGCCCCAATTCCCATAGGACTGGTCTTCGAATCGGGAAGGCTTGGTCGCTTCAATATCCCAGGCAGTCGGTTCTGGTTCCTTTTCAGGTGGAGGGGCAAAGGCTTCTGGGGCTACCACCGCAGATGTTTCATCTACATGGTTCGGCTCCACTGCTGGGCTTTCGATATCCTCTTCTTGCTGGGCAGTGGCAACTGAGGGTTGGACCAAAGCCACAGCAGCGTCGCCGATGGCAGCTTCGAGCGCGTCCTGATCTGCTCGGTCCCTGACCAACGACGAGAGGATTTCCCCGCCCTGGGTTGATTTCATTTCGAGCTTAGCTGTAAGGCCCGCATCGCTCTTTTGGACAGTGCCGCTCACGACGTAGTCAGCGCCGATGAGCCTTCCCAAGCGAACATCGCAGTCTACCTCGCAGCCAGCCAATGATGATCGATGCCGCCTTTTATTCTTTCGCATTGCCCGATTGCCAATGACTTTGCAATGGCCTGCCTTGCTGATGAGAGACGATCTCATCTCCCGGGTCAGTCGGGCCAGTCCTTTGGCACTGACAGCACTGTCAGGTGACGTCAGTTGAATGACCGCGTACACCGGTTTGTCACCAGCTTCGACCGATGCTGTCACAAGCAACAGCGTAACTATCGGTAATGATTTGAAAAAATTTACTTTTTGAACTGTATTCAACAAATATCTTATAGATTGCATTGTATTGTCGGTATCATTAACTTTCTTTTTTTTTACAAATTTTCATAAACTTTTATACACAAAAGCAACTAAAAATAAAAGAGCAAAATGCATCTTTCCTCAATCAAAAGCATTAATATATGTTGGGAATTTTCCATTCGGAGTTAATTTATAATTCCATGTTAATATAATATTACAATAGAGCTAAATGTCCAGTGCCATATCAGGGAAAATTTGGCCAATTTGGCACTTTGGCTGATCAGCCGAGGATATCATCATTAACTGTTTGGTTGAATCTTTTGGCGCTGAGAATGACATGGCCCGCCTTTGCCGAGCCTACGGCGGGGTTTTCGAGTTTCAAATTCAACATCTCGCCGTAGGCTGCGGGGGCGGTAACAACCTAGCTCACCTCAAGCGAAGATAGACTGCAACGAGAAACACACACAGCATGAGTGCCGCACCTGCCCAGCCGAGCATGATGGTTACCCTCGGAGGGCTAAGGTCTGGATCCTCGATATGCCGACTGACGCAATATAAATTAAGGCCGTATAAAACAGGCGCTAGCCCGAGGCTGATCAGAGAGACAATGACCACCAGGGTCACTGGGTTGCCCACGCTCGCAATGGTCGCCACTGCCAGAATACCAGTGAGCAACGCGAATCCAAAATATGTTCGGCGTCGATTGGGAGGCGTACCATATCTGGGACTGAGAATGGCGACCACTTCGGAAAAGCTGCGGGAGAATCCATCGACGACCGTGTAAGATGTCGAGAACATTGCAAAAAATGCGGTCAGCATAAACACGTGGTACATCCAGCGCCCCCAAATCGCTGTGTAGGCAGATGATATGGCCTGGGCAAACTGGGCCCCGCTCATGGCATCGCCTTGTCCGCTCAAATGTGCTGCGCCCAATATGGCGAACATCAGGCCGGTGATGAGGGAAAGGCCATAGCCGACCCGCATGTCTGTTAGCGATGCCTTAAGGTAACGGCGATGATCTGCCATGGGCGATGCACCACCTCCATTGCCCCAATGCCTTATTTTTTTTAGCGTCCATATGGAGTGCCAGACCGAAACGTCAATGCCGGTCGGCATCCAGCCGAGAATGGCCGCGACCAGGACAATAGATCCCACTGGGATGGCTGGTATTACCATGTGCTTCAAGTCGCCAGGGGACGGGCATACCGGGATAAAGGCCATTACCGTGGCCAAGGTCAGTACGGCCACCATGATTTTGCCTAGATGGTCGAGCCACGAAAATCCACCAAAGTAGAGCAATGCGATGATCCCCATGAGCAGTGCGATGGAACACACCTCAGTGGCATTCAGCCCAAGGTAAATGGGGGTAGCGGGGTGCCCAAACCAGGTGGCGAGCACGCACCCTGAAATATTTACGACCCCGGCGAGCACGCCGATGCCTTGGAGCACCGTGCTGCTTGCAAAGAGCCATAGGGGCCAGTGCCGAGGTCCCGGGACCCGGGCATATCCGTGCAACAAGTGGTGACCCGTGGCAGCTGCATACCGGGGTCCAATTTCAAATGCGGGATACTTAAAAAGATGGCTTGCAACAATCAGCCAAAGCAGGTGAAATCCATAAAGGGCACCTGCCCGAGGGCTGTGAACCAGGTGGGATGCGCCAATACTGGTGGCAGCGAGGAGAATGCCCGGCCCAAGGCGATGCCATAAATTTGATGATGTCGACATAAACGTTGTTTCTTATAAAACGATACATGCAAAATTTCGTCAACCGATCCGTATTTTTTGGATTAAGGTATAACCTTTCATGTGATATGGGTTCTCTGTAACAAACTCAATCCGGGCCTGGCCGGTGCAAAGGAGATTCTTTCATGCTGGATTTTCTATTCAAACCCCGCTCTGTAGCCGTGATCGGCGCTTCTAACCGCAAACTGACGATTGGATATCGCATTATACAAAATCTTATCACATCAGAATTTCAAGGCCCGGTGTTTCCCGTCCACCCCAAGGCCAAGTTCATCAAGAACCTACCGGCATATCCATCGATTACAGACGTGCCATATGACGTTGATATTGCTCATATTGTTGTTAAGAACACCCTCGTGCCTGAAATGGTCGCCCAATGCGGCAAAAAGGGCGTGAAAGGGGTGATCATCAACTCGGCCGGGTTTAAGGAAATCGGCCCCGAGGGCATCCAGCTTGAATCTCAAGTTGTTGAAATTGCTAAAAAATACAATCTCAGAATCCTCGGTCCCAACTGCCAAGGGATAATGAATTCAGACCCTGAGGTGCGGGCGTATTGCAATTTCACGTTCACCCCCCTGGCTCAAGGTAAGGTCTCGTTGTTTGCCCAGTCTGGCGGGGTCGGAGAAGTTATTAACAATCGCCTCTTTGAGCTGGGTGCGGGTGTGAGGATGTACGCGTCCAATGGCAATGCAGCAGATGTGGATGTGTGCGATATCCTAGAATACTGGGCAGACGACCCAGGAACCAAGGTCATCATCCTGCACGTGGAGAGCCTGTCAGATCCAAAACGCTTTTGCGAAGTGGCATCCCGCGCTACCCGTAAAAAGCCCGTGCTTGGCATGAAGAGCGGCCGCACCGCATTGGGCGCTCGAGCCGTGTCATCCCATACGGGCGGTATGATGAAACAGGATACCACCACAGAACTCATCTTTAGAAAATCCGGGATCGTGTCCATCTCGACCCAAGAGGAGATGTGCCAAGCTGCCCTGGCCCTGGCCAGTCAGCCGCCTGCAACGGGCAACCGCATCGGTATTGTCACCAACACAGGCGGGCCAGGCATTATCGTCACAGATGCGGTAATCGAAGGTGGGTGCAGCCTACCGGATTTGGAAGTCGAGCGCCAGGCAGCCCTAAAAGAGAAGCTCTTTGATGAAGCCATTGTCTCCAACCCTATCGATGTGCTCGCAACAGCCGGGCCGCCCCACTACCGCGCGGCTGTTGAAGCGCTCGTGGAAGACCCGAACATCGACATTGCAGTGGTCAATTTCATCACACCGTTTTTTGTGGACACGGTTGGGGTCGCCCGAGAGATTGTGGATGTGGCCAGCAAGACATCCAAGCCAGTGTTGCCAGTGGTGATGACCAATAAGCAGGGCTGGCACGAGACCCTGACAATTTTTAAAGACGCCGGCATCCCGGTCTTTGATTTGCCCGAGACCGCGGGATACGTGGCAACCGTATTTGCCAAACACGGAACCTTGTCTGGCCGCGAGGCAGTGTCAGCACCTGCATTGGCCGGCATCGACAAAGCCCGGGCTGAAAAAATTCTCAAGACCGCAGGGGCGCGTCCCAGTGAATACCTATCCCAGCAGGATGTGTTTGGCCTGGTTCAGGCCTATGGTATCCCGATCGTTCCCTTTGCGCGGGCAGACACGCCTGATCAAGCTGCGCAGCGCGCCAAAGATATGGCAGCCCCTACAGTATTGAAGGTAGATAGCCCGGACGTCATTCACAAGAGCGATGAAGGGGGCATTGTGTTGAATCTAAGTGGTTCGGCAGAAGTAGAGAAAGCGGCCAGTGAGATGTTGGGTAAATTTAAAAACGCCTCACTGATCGTCCAAGAGCAGGCAGAATCTGGCACAGAGCTGATCGTTGGCGCGGCCAAAGACGATCCAGCCGGGCACGTGTTGATGGTCGGGCTCGGGGGCATCTTTGTCGAGGTAATGAACGACGTGGCGTTTGAACTGGCTCCCATTACCGAGCGAGAAGCAGCTGCGATGTTGCAAAACATCAAGGCCAACAAGATCCTTGAGGGTGCCCGGGGTAAGCCCCCATTGGACCGCAGCGCTGTTATCGACGTGTTGTTGCGCGTCTCGGCCCTGGTATCGGATTTTCCACAAATCGTCGAGGTGGACTTAAATCCCCTGATTGTCTATAGAGAGGGTAAAGGTATCAGAGTCGTTGACGCCCGCATACGCGTTGACGCTTAAAACAAAAAAGGATGGTCGACAATGTCGGCAAACTGGCTCACCCTGGGGCAGATTTTTCCCGTTAACGCGCGCAAGTACCCGGATCATATCGCCTTTATGGACAAGGACCGGCGGTTTGCGTTTCCCGAAGCAAATCGCCGCATCAACCGCTTGGCCCATGCCCTCACCGCACTGGGATTGGGAAAGGGCGACAAGGTATCCTGCTATCTCGAAAACTGCATCGAAATCTGCGAGCTGTACATCGCATGCGCCAAGATCGGCGCGATCATCAACCCGGTAAACTTTCGCCTGGTCGAAGACGAAGTGCAATACATCGTGGACAACGCAGATGCGCGGGCCCTGTTTGTGCATCGCCCGTTCACAGACACGATTGACCGCATCCGGGGTGCCCTCTCCAAGGTCGAGCATTACATCGCGGTTGGCGGGTCAGCCAATGGATACTTGGATTACGAGGAATGGATTGCTGCGTATCCAGATACCGAACCCGAGGTCCACGTCCGTCCCGAGGACATTTGGATATTGCTCTACACCTCTGGCACGACCGGCCGACCCAAGGGGGTGTTGCGCTCCCATGAATCGTACACCGCGTTTTATCTCATCAACGGGTGCGACTTTCATTTCAGCCCCCAGGATGTGGTCCTGACGTGCATGCCCCTGTGCCACGTGAACACCACATTTTTTTCCTTTACCGTCACTTATCTCGGCGGGGCCAATTACATCCACCCGGCCATGGGATTTCAGCCCAGGGATATTTTAGAAATTATCCAGAAGAATGGCATCACGTTCATATCGCTGATTCCCACACACTATAACCTCCTGCTCGGCGAACCAGACGAGGTACTCAAATCGTTTGACCTGTCGTCGATTGACAAGCTTTTGTGTTCATCGGCGCCGGCCCGGGTGGAGCATAAAACGGGCATCATGGGGCTGATCCCAGGGGTGAAGCTGTTTGAGGGATATGGGTCTACCGAAGCCGGCATTGTGACCACCCTCATGCCCCATGAACAGCTGACCAAACCTGGCAGTATCGGCAGGGAGTCCTGCGGGACCGATATTGCAAAGATCTTGGACGAAGCGGGCAACGACGTTCCGCCCGGTCAAGTCGGGGAGTTGTATTCGAGAAGCCCGATGATGTTTTCAGGGTATTACAAGCTGCCCGAAGTGACCGCTGCGTCCTTTCGGGAGGAGTATTTTTCAGCCGGGGACATGGCAAAGAAAGATACGGATGGGTATTTTTACCTCGTGGATCGCAAGAAAAACATGATCATCACTGGCGGGGAGAACGTATATCCATCTGAAGTGGAGACCATTCTCGTGCAGCACCCAGATGTGTTCGACGCAGCCGTGGTGGGCTTACCAGATGAAAAGTGGGGGGAGCAGGTCACGGCGGTCGTGGTGCTAAAGGGGGGCAAATACATCACAGCAGCGGATATCATCGATTTCTGCCGAGATAGAATGGCTGGCTACAAGCGCCCTAAAAAAGTGGTCTTCATAAAAGACCAAGAAATGCCCAGGACAGCCACAGGAAAAATCCTCCATCGCATCCTCAGGGAGCAGCTGTCGTAGTACCATGTCAAACGTTATTTGTCGGGTTAAGTTAGTAGATTCCCCCTTGAAAAAGGGGGGGAGGGGGATTTTGTCACCTCGCAATGCCAGGGGAAAAGACGAAATCCCCCCAACCCCCTTTGCCAAAGGGGGAGGTCTTTTACCCAGCATTGTAAGCTGGACAGAGCACTAGTCCTTGCCGCGAATCAGCTGCGCGGAACACGAGTAGAGGCAACGAACTGTGGTGAGGAATGGGAACATTGGATAGGTGCTTCAATGCACGAACTGGCAATATCAGAGGCGATCTGCGAGCAAGTTCGGCCCCATGTCGCTGAGGGACAACGCCTCGTCAAGGTAGTGGTTGAATGTGGTCCGCTTTGCGGCGTTGTGCCAGATGCACTTCAGTACTCTTTTTCGATTGTGGCCCAGCACTATGGATTCGATGATGTTTGCCTAGAGATAGAGGTTCCTGAAACCAGCGCCTCGTGTTCTGCCTGTGGCGCAACATTCACCATTGACGATGCTTGGGCAACCTGCCCCATATGCCAACATGCACCGGTCTCTGCACAAGGAGGCAGGGAGCTTCGCGTCAAGCACATCGAAGTTCAAGATACCGTGATGACATGATGCCCCGCTGGGCATGACGCTTTGTTGATCACGTATGGATCCTACCTTGTACTAAAGAAAAATCGTTCATGAGCGATATAGAGTTAGAAGTAGTGGGGCGAGTTTTTCCATTGCATTAGATGATCAGAAGGTGTGGTGCAGTTTCAGTCATGGGGATTCTGGATTTAAGTAATGAAGAATTCGATCTTTTCCGGAAATATATTGAAGATAAATGCTCTATTGTTCTAGGGGATGATAAGAAATACTTATTGGAAACTCGGTTGGCGAGAATCGTCATTCAAGCCGGGTTTTCTTCTTTTATCGAATTCTATCGCGATACAGTGAGGAAAAACGACCTCAGTATGCGTGACAGAATCGTCGACGCGATTACGACCAATGAAACGCTTTGGTTTAGAGATGGCTCTCCCTGGGTAGCCCTTCAGGAAAAGATTTTACCTGAGTTGTCAAAGCAGGCCGCCTCTAATCCAGAGCGTCAGTTTCGCATCTGGTCGGCGGCGTGTTCAAGCGGCCAAGAACCATACTCTCTGGCGATGATCATAGACGATTTTTGTGGCCGGGAGACCAGAGGAGGATTGCGCCCTGAACAGGTCGAGATTCTGGGCACGGACATTTCGACCTCATCGCTTTTCCTGGCCAAAGCTGGTCGCTACGATCGCATTTCCATGAGAAGGGGGTTCGTGAACGGATGGAAGCCGTTCAAGGACAGATACTTCTCTTCCAAGGGGGCTGTCAGTGAAGTCTGTGAACAATTGAAATCTAGAGTAACATTCAAGTTGTTTAATCTCCAAAACAGTTTTGCCTCGCTGAACAAATTCGACATCGTGTTCCTACGCAACGTGGCGATATATTTCTCAGAAGAGTTTAAGCAACATCTGTTTCGTCGCATCAAGAACGCAATTTATCCCGGTGGGTATTTGTTTTTAGGTTCATCAGAAAGTCTGTCTGGTTATCAAGGCGGGTTGGCATCTTGTCACCATGGTCAGGCAAGATACTACCGAAATATATAGGGATAGGTGACAATGATGAAAAACAAGATACTTGCAGTCGATGATTCAAAAATGATGCTCAGGATTATCACAAACTCTATCGAGATGCTCGACTATGAAGCACTTATGGCGGGTAATGGCAAGGAGGCGATGGGAGTACTTGAAAAACAGGGTGACCAGATCGCGCTGGTGCTACTAGATTGGAATATGCCAGAGATGGATGGATTTCAGACCTTACAGGCAATAAAGGCCCACGAAAGATTTTCATCTATCCCGGTGATGATGGTGACCACGGAAGGGGAAAAATCAAATGTCGTCAAGGCAATTCGGGCCGGGGCAAAGCACTACCTGACAAAGCCATTTAGCCAGCAGGATTTGGCCACACGCATTATGGAGTGTCTGGGCATTGGACTGGGTCAATGACGCTAGATAGGGAACAGATTGTTTTCGCGACCCAAGAGACCGATAGGTTACCATCTGTGCCAGCGCTCGTCTTGCGCCTGGAAGAAGAACTCGGAAGAGAACACCCGTCCATCAGTGAGATGACCCATATTATCGAGCAGGACCCCTCCTTGTCAGTTCGCATTCTCAGAATAGCGAACTCTGCTTTCTATTGCAGGGCTACGGAGGTGACATCTGTAAAACAGGCAATGGTACGTCTCGGATTCCAGGAGGTAAGACGCGTGGCAACGGCCGCGGCTTTGATTGAAACGTATCGGGAATTCTGTGGCGGCTACGCCGATCTTTTCTGGGGTCATTGCATGGCCGTTGGGCTTGCTACCCAGGCGTTGGCAGACTTCTGCGCCAGTCGACTCTCAGAGATAGAGAAAGCGGCGGCTTTTACTGCCGGTCTTTTGCACGACTTGGGCGTCATGCTACTTTATCAATTATATCCGAAAGAATACGATAAGTTGCTAAGCCAGCTTACTGAAACAGGGGGAACAGCGAGTGATATAGAAATCTCCGGCTGGGGCATAAACCATGGAGAGGTGGGTGAGGTGCTTGCGCGTCAATGGAAACTCCCAGAGTCAATCTGCCAGGCGTTGCGCTACCATCACTGCCCGTACCTCTCAGCGCCTGAATACACCAACCTGGTACGCCTGGTGCACCTCGCTGATTTTATCTGCGTCAATCAGGGGTTTGCCCGCCACGATTCGGGGTTTCCTGGGTCATTTGACGATGAAGCTTGGCACGCCCTTGGCCTCCAACTGGATCGCGTGCCGGAGATGATTGAAAAGGTGCGACAAGAAGGCGAGCGATCCGTGGTTTTCGTTGGCGCTTTTTGCGGAGAAAAGGAGTGACCGATGAGCAATGAATATCTGGTTCCATTCGTCGACAGTACTGTCGAGATGATTTCCACAATGGTAGGCATTCCCTGTGAGCATGGTGGTGAAGCAGATCGGCTCCAGGAAGATTATGTTTCAGGAAGTATGTATCTTTCGGGATCTTTTGAGGGGCAAATCAAGTTGTCCTTCTCGTTTGAGATAGCGTCAAAGATCGTCGCTGAGATGCTGGCCATGGAAGTTTCTGAAATCGACGAGGAGATGATATGCGACGGGGTAGGAGAAATGGTTAACATTGTGGCAGGTGCTGCCAAGACCAGATTGGTAGACTCGGCGTTCCACTTTGAACTATCCTTGCCGTCCATCACTGTGGGTAAGCTTCACAACGTTAAGCTGTATGGCAGCGAGGAACAAGAGGCATGCCGCATACATACTGAGCTGGGCGACTTCAACCTCTTTCTTTACGTCATTCCTCCTGAAGATCAAAAGGATAAATAAGATGTGTGACCACTGTGGATGCGACCCGTCCGAGGGACAGCAGGCTACGAATGAGAAAATAGTCATTGAGCAGGACGTCCTCGCCCATAATCGGCATCATGCTGAGCGTATACGGAAAAAGCTCGCTTCAAGAAACGTTAAGCTCCTCAATATTGTCGGCAGCCCGGGGTGCGGTAAAACCGAACTGCTGACTGGGTTGATCCCAAAACTCAGAGATAGGCATCACTGCGTTGTCATAGAAGGGGACTTGGCAACAGACAACGATGCCAAGCGAATCGCGGCTACTGGCGCACCGGTCTTCCAGGTCGAAACCGGTACAGCCTGTCATCTGACTGCCCACGACATTGAGCACGCGCTGAGTCATCTCCCCCTTTCAGATGGATGCCTGGCGATTATAGAAAATGTCGGCAACCTGGTCTGTCCCTCAATGTTTGATCTGGGAGAATCCCTTAGAATGGTTTGTTTGTCAGTGGCTGAGGGAACGGACAAACCCCAGAAATATCCAGTGTCATTTCGGGAGGCCCATTTGGTCGTGATCACCAAGAATGATCTAACACCCTACGTGGACTTTGACACGTCCACATGCTTGCGCATGATCGATGAGATAACCCCCAGTACACCTTGTGTGGTCACCTCATCAAGAGGCGGAGAGGGCCTTGCTGAGCTCGTCTCCCAAATAGAGAAAATGTGGGAACACTAGGTGATCGAGCGGCGACAGATTGCGGTATCAGGTGTGGTCCAGGGCATCGGGTTTCGTCCGTTTGTTTACAAGTTAGCGTATGCCCAAGCATTGACAGGACACGTGCTAAATGGTGCTGGCGGTGTGATGATTGAGATCCAGGGTGGATCAGACAGTCTGGATCGCTTTGAAGACCATCTCGTTTCTCAGTTGCCGCCAGGCGGCCGTATCGAGCGTTGCCAAACACACAAGATGGAAGTGCTCCCCTCAGATAGTGATTTTATTATTAAGGCCAGCTCAGAGGTGGATGGAGCGAGCATTTCACTGGCACCTGACAGGTTTGTCTGTCCTGATTGTCAGAGAGAGATGCGTGACCCTAACGACAGAAGGTATCGTTATCCATTCATTAACTGTACGTGCTGCGGTCCCAGGTACACCATCACTTCGAGCTTGCCCTATGACAGGTCAACCACGACCATGGCCGAGTTCGAGATGTGTCTGGAGTGCAAGAAAGAGTATACCGATCCCACGACACGTCGATATCACGCCCAACCCATTGCATGTCCAGAGTGTGGACCGACCCTCCGTCTGGTCTCGCATCAGAACCGCGCTGACAACCAGCAGGCCTTGCAAAAAACAGCACAGCTCCTTAGCGATGGAAAGATAGTAGCGATCAAGGGTATTGGTGGGTTCCACCTCGCGGTGGATGCACGTAACGAAGCGGCAGTCTCGCGTCTGCGGCGTCTCAAAAAAAGACCGACCAAGCCGCTGGCTGTGATGGCGCGAGATTTGGATGTGGCGCGGCAGTTGGTTTGTCTGACCGAAAAAGCCGAGGCGCTCTTGCTGTCACCGGCTGCTCCCATTGTACTCGCCGAAATCAGGACGGATTGCAGCGTTGCAACATGGATCGCACCTGGGCTGAATTTGCTCGGCGTAATGCTGCCATATACCCCCCTCCACCACCTGTTATGTGACAAAGGCCCACTGCTTTTGGTCATGACATCGGGGAATCGAAACGCTGAACCCATTACCATCGATGATGAGGATGCGGCTTCCCACCTCGATGTAGATGCCTACTTGGTTCACAATAGAAAAATCCATGTGGCCTGTGATGACAGTGTCATCAGGTGCTCAGGGGAGGGGCTACCTGTTTTTATTCGTCGCTCCCGTGGCTATGTGCCCGAAGCCATTGATGCGGCATTTCTTCCGAAAAAATCAATTCTAGCACTCGGTGCACTCCTAAAAGTCACTGTTGCCACGCTCGACCAGGGACAACTGGTGGTCGGACGCCATCTCGGGGATCTCAATAACACGCGTGCTGAAGGTGCATTTCGCGAAGAGGTGAATCGGATGCTCGTTTTTGGCCGGGTTGAGCCCGAGGCAGTTGCGGTTGATGCACATCCGGACAGCGCATCTGGCCTGTTTGCAGAAGACAGATTCTCTGATCTCCCACTGCTAAGCATACAGCATCACCACGCGCATCTGGCAGCAGTGATGGTTGAGCACGCACTTGGCCTTGAGGACCAGGTGATAGGCATCATCTTAGACGGATTTGGCTACGGTTTGGATGGTGCTATCTGGGGAGGCGAATTATTGCTCGGCAGCTTTTCGCGTTTCGAGCGCAAGGGACATCTGCGATATATACCCCAGCCCGGTGGGGATCTCGGAGCGGTTCAACCCCGCCGGATGGCGACCAGCCTGCTCGCAGACGCGGGTATTGGCAGCGATGACGTACCAGTATTCGATAGGCGTATTGCGGACATCTGTGGGATCGGTTCGGTATCGCCGCTGACGAGCAGTGCAGGGCGTCTCTTTGATGGCGTTGCAGCGATGTTAGGCGTGGCGCCGAAACTGCAGACATACGAAGGAGAGGCAGCGGCAAAACTCGAGGCAGTGGCCGACCCCTTCTGTGATGATGCATACCCACTGCCTGTTTTAGGGGATACGCTCGATTCCCGGGTACTGGTTCGGGCTTTAATGGCGGATCAGTCAGCAACACCTTTACGCGCAGCCAGGTTCCACAACGGGTTGGCAGATGGGTTTTCAAAAATGGCCATCGACCTTGGGCCTGCACGGGTCGTGCTTGGGGGCGGATGCATGGTCAATCATCTGCTGCTGCGTCGTCTCAAGTCAAAGCTCGAAGCCGCTGGCATGCAAGTGCTCACTGCCAGGCGGTTGCCGCCAGGAGATGGTGCTATTTCAGCAGGGCAAGCTGCAATCGCGGCGTGTTCTCCTTACCAAGGGGGGTGTGTGTAAATGTGTCTTGCGGTTCCCATGCAGGTACTTTCCAAAGAAGGTCTGCTGGCAAAGGTCATGTCTAATGGCATCGAGATGGCTGTGGCCCTGGACCTCACACCAGACGCTATACCCGGTGACTACGTCATCGTCCATGCCGGGTTTGCCATCTCAAAATTATCAAAGGAAGAAGCCGAAGAGACGCTCCTCATCTTCGAGCGGTTGGAGAGGGCATGGGCATCGACCAGCTAATTGAAACAATCCAATCCTATGACGGTCCCAGACTCACGTTCATGGAGGTCTGCGGCACCCATACAATGGCTGCGGCACGCTTTGGCATTCGGGCACTGCTTCCCAAAACCATACGGTTGGTTTCCGGGCCTGGTTGCCCGGTGTGTGTAACCCCTGTGGGTTACGTGGATCACGCGCTGGCGTTTGCAGAAAAAAAAGGAGTTGTCATCGCAACATTTGGCGACCTCATGCGGGTGCCAGGCTCTTCACCGCAAGATGGAGACGGAGTGCCGAGATCTCTCACCACCGCGCGGGCAAAAGGGGCAGATGTTCGCGTTGTGTATTCGGCATTGGATGCTATTGAAATCGCCCGCAAATCTCCACAATTGGAAGTTGTTTTTTTAGGTGTCGGTTTCGAGACAACTGCACCCGCCCTTGCGGCAACGATTTTAAAGGCAGCAGAACAAGACATTAAAAACTTTTCCATGCTGTCTGCTGCTAAAACAATTCCAGAGGCAATGGACGTGCTTTCCAGCGCCGAGGATCTGAACCTCAACGGATTCCTCTGTCCAGGACATGTGAGTGCCATTTTGGGATCGGAAATGTACAGGCCCCTTGCAGAAAAGTACGGCCTTGCCTGTGCTATTGCCGGATTCGAACCAGGGGAAATCCTGTGTGGCCTCAACTCCCTGATCAGCCAAACGATGGCTGGTAAGCCAATGGTGGACAATTGCTATGCGTCCGTGGTGCGGGACCAGGGGAATCCAATTGCTAGGGAGATGATGTATCGGGTCTTTAAGCCGTGTGACAGCGTGTGGCGCGGCATTGGATCGATAAGAGGTAGCGGGCTTTGTATCCGTGCAGAGCTAGCAGGGTTTGACGCAGCAAAAAAATTTGACGTTTCACTTCCAAGACCCCGAGAACCTAAGGGGTGTCGATGTGGGGAAGTGCTGCGGGGCGTCATCGATCCCCCAAAATGCGCCCTCTTTGGAAAGGCATGTACTCCGGATGCGCCTCAGGGTGCGTGCATGGTGAGCAGCGAGGGGTCCTGCGCTGCGAGTTACAACTATCAGCTTGGAGAAGGGCAATGATCACCATTGGTCACGGCGCTGGCGGGCGCCTCACCCATTCACTGGTAGAAAAACACTTTCTGCCCCAATTTGATAACCCAGCACTCGCCGAAATGGGAGATGCCGCATTATTGGGAGACATCGCCATTACCACAGATGGGTATGTGGTGACCCCAAGGTTTTTTCCAGGGGGGGATCTTGGCCGCTTGGCCGTGAGCGGCACGGTAAACGATTTGGTTATGTCCGGGGCCGAGCCTTTGGGATTGACGGCCGGGTTTATACTCGAAGAAGGCCTGAGCCTGGAAGAGCTCGATCGCATTGTCGCATCAATGGCCCTGACAGCCGACCAGGCCGGTGTTCAGATCGTGGCCGGGGACACCAAAGTAGTGCCTCGGGGTGCCTGCGACGGTATCTTTATCACAACGTCCGGGGTTGGACGCCTAGAATGTGATTTCAGACCCTTACCGGCGAAGGTGAAGCCCGGTGACGCTGTTATCGCCAGTGGCACGTTGGCGGATCACGGCATGGCAGTGATGGCCTGTAGGGAAGGCCTGCCAATGCAGGGGGATCTGATGAGCGACGTGGCTCCCCTGGTTGGCCTGGTGAGGTGTCTGCGTCAATCCGGCGTCGACATACACGCGATGCGAGATCCAACGAGGGGTGGCGCTGCTCAGAGCTTGGTTGAAATAGCTGGATCAGCTGGTGTCCGCATTGTCCTCGAAGAAAAATGGTTGCCTCTGAGTCCAGCAGTGACCATGGCCTGTGAGCTACTCGGGGTAGATCCGCTCTGTGTAGCAAACGAGGGTAAGTTTCTCGCGTTTGTATCTGAAAAAGAAGTTGGTACTGCGCTTGAGGCATTGCGAACACACCCCCTGGGCTCAAATGCCACGACAATTGGCCGCGTAGATGAAGGTGATCCAGGTTTGGAACTCGTGACCATCGTGGGAACGAGACGAGCGATACGGATGCCCCGAGGGGAACTTTTGCCGAGAATATGTTGAGCTGAAGAGTCTTTGGGACTGTAGAATGGGAAAGGATTTGTACGATGAAGATACTCGTGGTTGACGACAGCAAGATGATGCGAATGATGGTCAGGCGTACGCTTCGACAAGCAGGCTTCGAAAATCACACAGTGGAAGAGGCCTCGAATGGCAAGGAGGGATTGGAACTTGTAAAGTCCTTTAAACCAGATCTGGTGCTTTGCGACTGGAATATGCCTGAGATGACGGGTATCGAGTTGCTCAAGGCACTCAAGGCAGAGGGCATTGGGGTTAAATTCGGATTTGTGACTTCAGAAGGAACAGACGAGATGCGTCAGACCGCGGCTGTAAATGGGGCTCTGTTCTTGATTTCCAAGCCGTTTAACGCAGATACATTTCAGGAAAAATTGGGGCCACTGCTAGGGTAAGCGCTACTTTATCGACAAGTAGCTCACCTTACCGGTGCCATA
Organism: Myxococcota bacterium; assembly: GCA_030065855.1. Classification (GTDB taxonomy): domain Bacteria; phylum Myxococcota_A; class Polyangia; order JAAYKL01; family JAAYKL01; genus JASJCT01. The sequence goes on along the minus strand of JASJCT010000026.1, from coordinate 34,465 downwards.
CCCTGGAATATCTACATCGAGATCGAGTCTGCCTATTGGGTTGTCGATGATGGCCTGAATATCAGGTGGCAGGTCTTCTTCCTGGGATAGATAAATCCTCCTAAATTTATGGTGGGCAGTATCCTCCTTATTGAACAGGGAAGCACAGATATTAAACACTTCCTGAATGTTCTCCTTGGTCTCATCATTTAGCTGCTGTTCTCGGATTTTGGCCTCGGCAGTTGGACTGGGAATCATTGCAATGGCAGAGCCCATACGACTGGCAAATTCGAGGTTCATCACTGCGACCACGTCAACCTCGTCATTGTCTGTGATGTAGTCACACGCGACAAAAATGTCTTCAATTCGGATGGTGGCGTCCGCTGGTACTGTGGTTACAGGTTCACCCAAGAGTCCTGTGAACAGTTCGGCAACTTCATTTGGTTCTGGGAGGTTCTTGCACACGATTTGTGTTGCTTCTTGTTTCTCGTCTATCGCAGCTGTTTTTTCCTGGGTCACTTCTGGAGATGAAGGGACCTCCAGGCCTTCTTGCTTATCTCCTTCGTTGGATGGTTTGTCTGGGAGAGGGGAAGCGCTATGGGGTTCGCCGTCAGCTTCGGTTGCAGATGCTGACGCTGGCCGATTGTCTTTTGAAGGCGAGGATTTTTTTTCTGCGTCCAATTTGATTTTATCTATTCCAAAGACAGTTATCCCGATTTCGTACGGTTGTTCATCGCTACTGGTAGATCTGGATTGGGAAACTGTTCCTGTAAATCGATACATAAATCTATCGTTAGGAAAAACCGCATCGACCTCAACGCAGGTGCCTTGGGAATACGTCTCCTCTGATGTCACTAGCAATCCCATGGTGGCTTGTCGCTGTTTTTGAATTGCATTGCCGGTTGGTGAAGTGGCGCGAATGTTCACCTGGCAGCTTGAGTCCAGTTTTTTAAACTGTACGGTTTGATTTTTCATCGAAAAAATATTCCACTGCTGCTTGGGGCGCTGTTTACACTCTTCCATTTGTTTTTATCGGCAAATTCAAAGAAAAGTTGAGGGGTTGAGGCATCCTGAGGTTTGGCAATGTATTTATAAAAAGACAAAATAAAGGGGCTCGCTCGATGATCGTATCTGTCTTTTCAATTTTAACTTAAGTAATCCAGCTACTTTCCGATTAATAAAAAGAATCTACTTCAAAGGAACTTCGCGTTCACAGGGGGGTTAAACATCATGAAAGAAAAAATCGGGCTCTTCGTCTGCCGATGTGGAGATAACATCGCGGGTGTGATCGATGTCGACGCGCTATCGAACCAGGTGGGTGAAGAAGCCGACATCTCTTTCGTGGCAGGGCACGATCTGCTCTGCTCTCCTGATGGGAAGAAATTTCTGGCTGAAAAAATCACTGAGCAGGATGCCACTCACGTTGTGATAGCTGCATGTTCACCCAAAGACCACGAAGCTGGCTTTCAGAAAGTTATAGAAAGTGTGGGTGTCAATAAGCACCTGCTTCAAATGGCCAATATCCGGGAGCATTGCACGTGGGTTACCGCGGATTCTCAACAGGCGCAGAAGAAATCTCTGGCCATGGTGAAAGCGGCAATTGAACGCGTTCGGTTCCATGAAAAGCTCGAGGAAAAGGAGATTGAGTGTAATGCGAATCTGCTCGTGGTCGGAGGCGGGGTTGCTGGTATGGAAGCGGCGCTACTGGCTGCCCAGGCAGGTAGGAAGGTGACACTTGTCGAGGCCAGTCCCTCAGTAGGAGGTGTAGCCCCAGAGTTCGAAGAAGTGGCGCCCAATATGGAGTGCGCACCGTGTATGCTCTCCCCCCGTATCGACGAGCTCGGCGAGAACAGCAACATTACCCTCATGACGAACTCCCGGGTAACAGAGGTATTGGGCTACCTCGGCAACTTCGAAGTAAAGATAAACAAGAAAGCCCGTCAGGTGGATGAAGATCTTTGCATCGGGTGCGATGAATGCATTCAAGCCTGCCCGGTTTCGGTTCCCAGTGAGATCCAGCACGGGCTAGGAGACCGAAAGGCCATCTATATTCCATTTCCCGGTTCCCTCCCGAACTGTGCGACCATCGACAGGGAAGCTTGCCTGCGCTCAAAAGGAGAAGCATGCACTGCGTGCGCAGATGCCTGCCCTATGGAATGTGTCAACTTCGACCAGGAGGACGAGGAACATGAACTCACGGTTGGCGCAGCGGTACTCGCCACTGGGTTCTCGACGTTCAACCCATCTGGCAATGAAAAGCTAGGGTTTGGAAAACTTAAGGACGTCTACACCCTGGAGCAGTTTGAGCGATTGGGGAGTAACCACGGTCCCACTGGCGGTAAAATCTTAAAGGCAAACGGTGAGCCGCCAGAGCGCATTGCTGTGGTGCACTGTGTCGGGCGTAAGGAGCTCGCGTACTGTTCTGGTATGTGCTGCCAAGCCGCACTCAAAGTAGGCCTTGTGACCCAACATAAAGAAGAGAACGGAGAGGAAGCTGCAAAGGCACCAACTGTTGTTCACCTACATACCGACCTCGTGTCCAAGGATTGGTTGGGTGCGCAGCTCTTGCACAAAGCTGAGAAACACGGGGCCGAATTCATTCGAATCAGTGACCCCGAATCAGTAGAAGTTAAAGGCACTGGTGACGGCATTGGTGTCGCTTATGAAGATGCGGCTGGGAAGCGTCAGTCAATAAGCGCAGACATGGTTGTCCTTGTGACCGGCATGCAACCTAGCGCAGGCACGAACGAGATGATCGAGATCATGCAGCTCAATACCGATGACGCTGGATTTGCCGCCCCAGATCATCCCCTGCTCCGACCCACCCAGAGCAGCTTCGACGGTATCTTTTTAGCTGGCTGTGTCAGTGGTCCAAAGGGAATATCTGACAGCATTGCTCAGGCCAAAGCAGCTTCGGGAATGGCCATGGCGCGGGTGCAGCCGGGAAAGAAGCTGTCGCTGGAAGTCATCACCGCCCATACAGATGAAGCGTTTTGCAGCAATTGTCTTGTTTGCGTTTCTGTCTGTCCCTACAAGGCATGTGTTTACGATGAATACAAAGATGTTGTTCAGGTAAATGAAGTTATCTGCCACGGCTGCGGCACCTGTGTCGCGGCTTGTGCCAGTGGTGCAGCCGAAGCGCGCAAATTCACTGACAAGCAAATAGGCGCCGAAATCGAGGAGGTGCTCAATGTCTGATGTCAAAGTCCTGACCTTTGTATGCAATTGGTGTTCATACGGCGGTGCGGACAAAGCTGGCGGTTTGAAATTGGCCTATCCTCCAGGAGTTAGGCTCGTAAGAGTGATGTGCTCCGGACGGGTGGATCCTCAGATGGTTGTAAAGGCATTTCGCGAGGGTGCTGACGGCGTACTCGTTCTGGGCTGTCATCCCGGCGACTGCCACTACAAGGACGGCAATTACGCAGCGCAGAATAGGGCTGCGGTACTCGCGTCGATGCTCGGGCAATTCGGTATTGAAAAAGAAAGGTTTCGCCTCGACTGGGTCTCAGCCGGAGAAGGAGAGCGGTTTAGCAGGGTTGTATCTGATATGTACAACGCCGTTGCAGCGCTCGGACCACTCGAGTTGCATGCCCACACACCAAGGGAGATGGCATCATGACAACGACAAAACCAAAAGTGGCGTTTTACTGGTGTGCTTCGTGTGGTGGCTGCGAAGAGGCGATTGTCGATCTCAACGCAGCGCTCCTCAACGTGGCCGAGGCAGTTGAAATCGTGCTCTGGCCGGTCGCCCTCGACTTTAAATACCATCACATCGAGGCGATGAAAGAGAATGAAATTGCGGTCAGTTTCATAAACGGCGCCATCAGAACCGATGAGCAAGCACACGTCTCCGAGTTGCTGCGAGAAAAATCCGGGTTGGTGGTTGCCTTTGGCAGCTGTTCCCACATGGGTGGTATCCCCGGGCTCGCTAACCTTACCAGTCGTGGCGAGATTATGAATCGCTCGTATCACGATTCTCCCACTGTAGAGAATGCCGCATCCCTTGAGCCATCGTTAACCAGTAATGCACTAGGTGTTGACGTCACACTCCCGGCGTTTTGGGCTCAGGTGCATACCCTGGATCAAGTCATTGATGTCGATTACTACCTACCTGGGTGTCCGCCTATGCCGGACGGTATCGCTGACGCAGTGAATGCCATTTTGACCGGCGAGTTGCCTGAAAAGGGAGCCGTGCTGGCGTCGGATAAAGCCCTTTGCGACAGTTGCGAACGTCGCAAAACCAAAGATCCCAGGAAGCGGATCTCGAAGATCTATCGACCCCATCAAATCCAAGCCGATCCAAACGTGTGTTTTTTAGAGCAGGGCATCATTTGTTGTGGACCTGCCACGAGAGGTGGCTGCAACGAAGCGTGTATCAACGGCAATATGCCCTGCACAGGGTGCTATGGCCCCCCTTCAGGGGTAACAGATCAGGGCGCCAAACTACTGGCTGCGATTTCCTCTCTGTTCGACGCCAAGACGAAAGACGAATCTGTGGCGTTGGCAGAGCAGATCACAGATCCGGCTGGTACGTTTTATCGGTATGCGGTTCCAGCTTCGACATTGGCCATGAAAGTAACCAAGGAGTGATTCATATGACGGTCATTACCATAGATCCAATTACTCGGCTCGAGGGGCATGGAAAAATCAGCATTTTTCTAAACGATGACGGTAACGTGGACAAGGCGGTCTTCCAGGTGCCAGAGCTCCGCGGATTCGAGTCATTCGCAGTGGGCAGGCCGGCCGAGGAGATGCCCCAGATAACATCGCGTATCTGTGGTGTATGCCCAACAGCACACCATATGGCTGGTACAAAGGCGCTCGACGATCTTTACAAGGTCGCACCCACCCCAGCAGCCCGGGCAGTTCGGGATTTGGTCAACAGCGCGTTTTTTGTAGAGGATCACACGTTGCACTTCTATGTGTTGGCAGGACCGGATTTTGTCATGGGGCCCACTGCATCAGCTGCAGAGAGAAACATTCTCGGTGTGATCGGCAAAGTTGGACTCGAAGTTGGCGGGCAGGTCATTGAGATTCGACGCAGGCTTCGGGAACTGATGACCCTGTGTGCCGGTAAGCCCATTCACCCGGTTCTCGGCCTCCCAGGGGGGGTGGCCAAAGCGATTCCAGAGGCAGAGCGGGCCAATATCGCCCAACTCGGCAAGGACTCGATAGAATTTGCCAAGTTTACGCTGAAGCTCTTTTCAGACATCGTGCTCAGTAACAAGGATTATCTCGATATCATCACCGGGGATGTGTACTACCACGAGACGAACTACATGGGGCTGGTGGATGCGCATAACAAGGTCAACTTGTACGACGGCGACGTGCGCGTTGTGGATCCAACTGGCAATGAGAGGGTTAAATTCGCACCTTCTGACTATGCAAAAAACATAGCCGAACACGTTGAGGATTGGACCTATATTAAATTCCCCTACCTGAGAGATCCCGGATGGAAGGGGTTTGTGGATGGGGTTGATAGCGGGGTTTATCGCGTGGCACCACTGGCCAGGCTCAATGCATCAGACGGCATGGCCACGCCACTGGCTCAGGCAGAATATGAGAAAATGTACGAGACCTTTGGCGGGAATAAGGTCGTTCATCACACATTGGCCAACCATTGGGCCAGGCTCATTGAGCTGCTTTATGCGGCTGAACACATCGTAGAACTTTCTGAAATGGATGAGCTCACGTCCAAAGACATTCGAAATATGGACTTTGCTACACCCAAAGAGGGGGTGGGTATCGTAGAGGCGCCCCGGGGAACGCTGATCCATCACTACGAAACAGATGAGCGCGGCGTCATGACAGGTTGTAATCTAATCGTGGCGACGTTGGGGAATTCGGCTGCAATTAGCATGTCCATTGAACGCGCCGCAAAAAACCTGATCAAAAATGGTCAAGTGGATGATGGCCTTTTAAATATGGTTGAGATGGCGTTTCGCGCGTATGATCCATGCCTTTCTTGCGCGACACACGCTTTGCCAGGCCAGATGCCCATGTCGGTTGATCTAATCAATCCTGAAGGAAAAATCATTGAGACAATTCGTAGGAGGAAGTAGATGGCCACAGAAAAACTCGACTGTAATGGCATGAAGTGTCCGCAACCCGTCTTGAAAATGGCGATTGTTTGTCGCAAATTCGCAGCTGGTACCCTTCTAGAAGTACTTGCCGATTGTCCCCAGTTTCCAGACGATGTCAAAAAGTGGTGTGAGAAACAGGGAAAAGTATTGATCTCCTGTAATGATACGGGAGGTGGTAAGTTCAAGGCGCAGGTTCAACTCTGATCCGCGTGACCAATGGATGTCTAAAAGGCGTCCCGACCGGGGGTACAAGGGGCGGCAGGGACGCATGCGGCGGGCTTTTGGTGCTTGGTATGGGAAACGAGATCCGCTGCGATGACGCCATTGGCCTGACTGTACTCGAGCGAGTTAAGCACCGGCTTCAGAATATTAATAATCAACAAGAAATAACATTTTTATCCCTCCGGACCGGCGGTTTGGATCTCATCTATGAGCTTGAAGGGTACGATGACCTAATTGTTGTGGACTCGTACTTCTCGCCGAGTTCAAAACCCGGTAGAGTCAGGATCCTCTACGAGGAAGACCTCATCGGTGCTCTATCGGTCGATTCTGCCCATCTGATCAGTCTACCCACGGCCCTTACACTATCCAAAAGGCTCGGGTACCACACGCCACGGCTCATTTGCGCTGTTGTTATCGATGTTGGCGAACAATGTATGGTTTTTGGTAGTTCATTAACCGAGGAAGTGGCACAGGCTGGTAACGAGGCCGCGGACAGGACTTGTGAGATAGTAAGGGAATATCTTCGCGTTCAGGCATGCGGCTAAGCAGTATCCTGTACCTCTGCCTTGCGTTTGATAATGCTGACAATGCGGGGTGCGAGCCGTTGCAGGGATACGGTTTCATCTGAAAGTTTGGCATCAACGACTGCTTTTGGCATGCCGTAGATAACGCAGGTTTGCATACTCTGTGTCAGACAATACGTGCTGCCGCGTTCTTTTAGGAATCTGACACCGCGAAGACCGTCCTCCCCCATTCCGGTCATGATGACTGCCAGGGTGTTGCGGCCGTGTACTTCGGCAACAGATCTAAAAAGAACATCGACAGACGGGCGACAACTGTTTTCTGGAGGCCCGTTGTTGAGGCCGACCCGATACTTTTCATGCCCACCTGATGCCTTTTGGATAATCATGTGTCTGTCGCCCGGTGCTATTAAAACTGTGCCTGGTTCTATTTCCTGACCTTCACAAGCCTCTCGGATCGTTAGCGCTGATCTGTTGTTTAGACTTTCAGCTAATGAAGCAGTGAAGACGGGCGGCATGTGTTGTACAATAAGCACAGGTACGCCTAGATCTGCAGGTAGCTTAGGGAGTAGTTCCATGAGGGCTTTTGGACCCCCAGTGGAGATGCCAATCACCAACATATCAAATTTTAAGGCTGGTAAGATAGCACTGGACGGAATCGGTGTGAGTGGCCGGACCCTTAGTTGTTCAGCAGCCCGAAGGTTTCTGCTAATCATATAGCTCTGCATAATTCTGCCGAGCTGCTTTACTAAAAAGGCGTGATTCTCCTCAGGCGTTGCGCAATCTGGTTTTGCTACAAAGTCAAGGGCACCCCGGTTCAGCGCTTCAATCGTATCGCTGGCAGACGCCTGATTCTCCCCACTGACCATCACCACGCCGACCTCGGGATAGTGCTCTTGAATTTTATCGAGCGTTTCAATACCGTTCATCTCAGGCATTTCCATGTCCAAGAGAACAAAATCAACCGCAGTGTGACTCATTTTATCAAGGGCTATTTTTCCGTTTGCCGCTGAATCAGCAAATCGGGCACATTGAATATTTTGAATAGCGTCTTTTAACACACTCCGATAAATCGCTGTGTCGTCCACCACCAATACTGAGAGATGAGAGGTTTTGCTGTCGGCTTTTACTGGCAGTTCATTTCTCATACTTTGAATGGCTGCAGCGAATCGAGTAATGCCTTGCCGAGTTCCTCATACAATTCAACGCATTGATCAATCTCGTTTGCACTTTCGCGGGTGGATTCAGTGGACTGGTTTAGCTTTGACACATGCTCACTCATTTCCTGAACGATAGATGTTACAGCGTTGGACATTTCATCGATTGCCGTGGTCTTTTTGGCCACCTTGTTTATACTTTTTGCAATGTCTGACACGCTTGATGCGGTTCCCTGCACGCTCTTTGATACTTCCATTGAGGTGGCGGCGGCTTGCTGAACATTGCTTGAGACTTCCCTTACGCCGTCAGCGGTCTTGGAGAAATTACGAGATATTTCGTTTGTGGTTGCGGTTTGTTCTTCTACAGCTGCGGCAATGACGCCAGAGATCGAATTGATTTCAGCGATTCTATCGCCGATATCCTTAATGGCAGTGACTGCTTGGTCTGTATTTTCCTGCATTTCCTCAACCTGATCCCGGATATTTTCAGTAGCAGAGGCGGTTTGCTTTGCGAGTTCTTTGACTTCATTGGCGACAACCGCAAATCCCTTGCCCGCATCGCCAGCGGACGCTGCTTCGATGGTGGCGTTGAGAGCGAGTAGATTGGTCTGAGAAGCAATGCCTTTAATCATTTCCACGACTTTCCCGATTGCTTTTGCCGATTTACCGAGCTTATCCATGGTGGTTCGGGTCTCTGTTGCTGCGCTGGTGGCCTCAGTCGCAATGGTCGCTGCTTCTGCCGAGTTTCTCGACACCTCGTTTAGCGATGCAGACATCTCTTCAATAGAGGCGGCCACACCACTGACCGAGGAGACCATCTGCTCGGTTGAACTGGCGATGTTGTTCATGGTTGTTGAGATTTCATCAGACGCAGCCTCCATTGCAGCCAATGTCGTAGGCATTTTTTCAGACGTGGCCGCGATGACATCGGACTGGCTGCTGATGTCGGCGATACTTTCGGATAGATGGGTTACCAGTTCGTTTGATCTATTGGATGCATCGCTCGATTTTTGGGAGATTCCGGTCATGGTCTCAGAATCTTTCTTGAGCTGTGATGTAATGCCCACCAGCGTTTCCGTTGCAGTCTCAAACGTCAGTGCATCGCTCTTGAATTGTCCGATGAGAGGAGCGAGCTTTTGAACTGTGGAATTGAAAGCAGCTTCTAATTTTTGAAAATCATCTCCCATGCCCTCAATTGACCGAACCTCTTCTGTCACAGTGTAATGAACTTGCAGATCACCATCAGCCATCTGTTGAAGCAGTTCTAGCAGGGACTGTACTTCTTCATGTATCAGGTCGTATTGAGAAGCAGAGAGCAAGTCACGCTCACTTGTCTTCTGGGATGCCTGCGGTGACTCCCCGCGGACCATAGAATGGAGATCTAGCAATTTGTTGACAGCAATGAGTATTTTTTGGTTTTTCGATGTGGCACCAGTGGGGTTGGCCCTCGCATCGAAGTCCCCCTGTTTTGCCGCCTCCAAAAGGCGTACTATTTCCTCGTAGGCGTCTTTTTTCGGGCTTTTTACTTGCCCCCCGTTGTCTTGAACAGTTTCCATGGTTGGCATTTTGATACCTCCATCCTTCTGTGTTCAGTTCTATTTTTTATGCATCCCAATCGCAATCGAGCTATTTTCTCCTGTAGTGGCTATGCTTCTATCTGAAGCAACGCACCAACGTTTAATAGAATCAGTAGTTCATCTTGTAGTGGGACCACTCCTGATATAAACCGTTCGTCCAGATGGTCGATATTTGCGGGTACTGGCTCAATTTGGTCTTCTTGAAACTCCACTACCTCGCCAACACTGTCGACCCGCAGCCCCACGGTGTCTTCGCTGGTTTTTAGATCTTCCCTGTTCTCTCTCTTTTGGACAGCGGATAACTCGATGTCCGATTTGAGAATTATGTTATGACTGTCCTCGCTCAAGGTACATGGCGAAAGAGCAAATCGAGTAGCCAGATCAAAAATAGTAACAATCTGTCCCCGCAAATTAATCAGACCAATGATATATTCTGGGGCCCGTTGTACAAATGTACTTTCCATGAGTTGGTTGATTTCACGTATAAGTAGAATGTCGATTCCCATGAGCTGCTCTTTCAGCCTGAATGTGACGTATTGACTCATTGCGGCGCCTCGCTGGTCAATCCAGTTGATTTGAGTAACTCGATCGGGTCTAGGAAGAGAGTTAGGTTGTCATCAATAACCGCAGTCCCTTCAACGCCAGGGCCATCAAAGAAAGGTCTTTGCAAAGCAATATTCACGTCCATGGCATCTATCACTTGTGAAGCGATGATGCCACCGCACGTCTGCACTGCTTTGCCATTTTCATAATACTTAGGGATTATTAAGAAGAGTTCGTCTGTCTCGCTTGGCAGCGGTTTCACCGGCAAGCATTCATCGAGCATTATTATGGGTAGTCCTGCTCCTTGATACTTAATAAAATGCCTATTGCCCATCTGTTCGATGTCATTTCTGTCTATCTTTTCCAGTCTTAGAATTTTTTCCTGGGGGACCGCAAAAACTTCGTCCGAGGCGCTATTAAAAAGAATGACGGATCTTTGGTTGATTGATCCATCTTGGTCAGTCTGACCCTTGCGGCGTCGCTCTTCCCTTTTTAAATCTGAAAAGCGCAGCTCTGCAATTTCGCTTATTCCCAATGGATCGAGAATCATTATCACGCGACCATCTCCCAGGATTGTGGTGCCTGCAAAGCATTTGATTTTTTTTAAGTACGAAGATAGGGGCTTGACGACGATTTCCTCCATGTCGAGCAATTCATCCACAATGACGCCAAACTGGTTTGCCCCTGACCTGAGAACGAGGATGTGGTAGTCGCTCTTGTAGTGCTCCCTGCGTTCCGTGTTCCTTCGCCGATCTTTGCAATCCGCAGTATTGCCACTGCTCATGTTCTTTGCAAAACGCCTGTCAGTGATGCTCTTTCTGCGATTGTCTCGGATTTCGCCTGTTTCCGGGTCTGTATACGTCTGTTCCATACAGAGAAGATCTGCGAGTCGAACAAGCGGTAAGAGCTTGCCCCGCAACCTTAGGACCGATGCGCCTTGGATTTTTTCGATCCTTTCTTTCACATCCTTTGCGTAAACGATGACAAGCTCCACAATACTCACTTGTGGCACCGCAAATACAGCGTCTTGCACACTGACGATGAGAGATGGAATGATCGCCAGGGTCAGGGGCAGGCTGAGTAAAACCGTGGTCCCATACCCTTCGATCGTTTCGAGTTCAATTTGACCGCCGAGCTTCTCAATATTGGTGCGCACCACGTCCATACCCACGCCGCGGCCGGAGATGTCAGATACCTGTGCAGCAGTAGAAAAACCAGGGGTCATGACCAAGTTGACGATATCTCGCTGGGACATCTTTGCAGCATCAGCTTCGGTTACAATTCCCTTCTCTATGGCTTTTTTAATGATCTTTTTGGAACTTATGCCGCGACCATCATCATTTATCAGGATGTTAACGTGTCCACCTTGATGGAAGGCCCTAAGGGTGATCTTTCCACCACGGCTCTTTCCCATCTGCTCCCGTTCGACAGGAGGCTCGATGGCGTGGTCTACACAATTGCGCACCACGTGTACAAGCGGATCGGCGAGCATCTCGATGATCGACTTATCGAGCTCTACTTCTGACCCCTCGACATGCAATTCGACTTCTTTGCCCAGGGATCTAGACATATCCCGGACAACCCTGGAGTACCTGCTGAATAGGATCCCGATGGGTTGCATTCGGGTCTGCATGATGCCTTCTTGTAATTCAGTGGTCACATGATCCAGGTTTTGCAATATGGGCGTGAGTCCGGGGATTTCGTCTGCCCTTTTGTTAACGAGTCTCAGCAATTGGTTCCGCCCGAGCACCAACTCACCGGCCATGTTCATGAGATCCGTAAGCAAATCGACCTTTACACGGAGCGTTTCCTTTACTTCTTTCTTTGCTACTGATCCTTTTGTAGACGTCGGTGCTACTTTGGGGGTCTGCTGTTTTTTTTCCTCTTCTTGGCCTTTATACTTGTCCTTGAAGGGGGTCACATCGATTTGCTTTAATCTCTCGGCCGGTATATCAAGGCCCTGACTCAACATGTCCAAGTCGAGCACGGTGGCACAGATGAACTCAAAAAGGTGCCCCTTTAACAGATCCTCACTGTTGTCCGGGTCTGAGGAAAACCAAAGACACTTGCCTATGGATGTGGCGCTCGCGATGACATCTTTGAAGGTGAGTCCCTTGTCCTGGATATCCTCTCCTACATTTAGGGTCACCCGGTAGAAAAGCATGCCTTCGGCAAGGGTTGATTTGACTGCATCACTGGTTGCATCCAACTCCGAGAGGATGTCGCTGTCTGACCTCTGTTCACGCGGCGGCTCTGGCTGATCGGATACAGCCTTTGCTTCCTCTTTGGGAATGTTGCTGTTTTTTTTCTCGATTAGGGCATTCAGTAATTCGGTCTCCTCCTTGCAGGGGACCTGATCGCTGTTTTGTACATCTTCAATCATCGCCGAAAGAACGTCGACAGAGCGTAGCAGCACATCTACCACATTTGGGGTACATGCTAATTCTCCGTCTCTAAGCTGCATCAAGACGTTCTCCATCACGTGACTGAAGCTCTTTAGGGATTCAAATGAAAGAAAGGAGGCACCGCCCTTGGTGCTGTGAACGGCTCGAAAGATACGGTTGACAATCTCAGACGATACTTGCTCGCCCTGATTCTCCATCTCAAGGAGATCAGGTTCGATCGCTGATAGATGATCGCGCGTTTCTAGAATGAATTCTTGTAGAATCTCATCGTAGCCGTCGTTCATTGCATATCCCCAATAGGTTGTGCCGATCAATAAGGAATGCGGCCTGACTCTGAATAACTTTAGGTTGATCGTATTAGAACGTGGAAATTAGATGGGATTCTTGAAGCGTTTATGGTTTCAAGGTGCCGCCGATGACAATCTCATCGCCAGTGACGAGTACCACGACTGCTTTGGGACCGTGGGTGTCGATTATCACTGGAACTTCGAATTCAATCTTTCCGTAGGCCTCCCCATTGCGGGTCAGGGTGCCCTGGGCCACCCATGTTTCGGGCTCTGCAACCCAGCTGTTGGTATGGGTACTGGCGATGTACACATCGTGATACTGATAGGCAGTATCGCCTAGGGAAAACGAATTCTGATTGCGGATATACATGGCCTGGACAGTGTCTTTGCTATCCTGATAAAGCGCGTACTCAAACCCTTCTGCCACTGTGATGACACTGTCTTCCCACTGGATGGTGCCAGTGGCTTGGTCGTTGGTTTCGTAGCTCACAACCCCGCCGCTGTTGTCGAACTCTGACTGCCCGGTATGTCTGACATCCACATTGAGCAACGCGCCTTGGGAAACCACGGTACCTGTTATCTTGCGATCAAATTGCACGGTGTTGATCCTCGCAGGGCCTGTTTTGACGTACGCACTCGCACTCGCGATATTGAGCTCTCCAAGATCTGTCACAGTGACGACAAACCTGAGATCAGTGTGGGAATCGACGAACACGTCCCAGGTGCTGCTGATATCTCCTTCGAACGCTTGGATGACGATTTCGTACTGGGGCTGATCGACCAATTTCAGGATCAGTCTATCCGTTGGTGTGGCCGCATAGGTATATACATCGGGCTGTGTTGGATTCTGGGTGATGGTGCCTACATACGTAGGCACGCCCGTCTCAGTGCTGGCAAAGAATACGCCTGCGACGCACCCATCGATGAGTGTTTTGGTGTTCGTCGCCACGTCGTATGTGGTGCCAAACGCATGGTAAATGAGTGCTCGCTCGGGATTGTTCTCCGTATCGGTATCAGTATCCGAGTCAGCATCTGAGTCGGTGTCGGAGTCAGCATCTGAGTCGGTGTCGGAGTCAGCATCCGAGTCGCTGTCAGCATCAGCATCTGCGTCCGAGTCAGAGCTCGTGTCTGTATCTGATGCCGATGCTGAGTCATTCCCGCTACTACAGGAAACAATAACCAACAAGAAAGCCAACATAGCCCCCAAAAGCGCATGCTTAGACGCCATTGAGTTCTCCTTTAATTAGCGCGGGCGTTCAGCCTGTCGAACAGGCGTTTATCGCCGCTGACTGCCAAGACCCGGTCATCAGAAGTGGCGCGGTGAATATCCGTACCGAATTGATCCGCATATCCCTTGATGTACAACGTACGGGCAAGCTCTCCGCTCCGGCTGACCTTGGGCAGGTGAAAAGATGGATGATTTACCTGAAACCGGGCACCCATGCGCCTGAGCGCTTCGATGCGATCCAGATTCCCCTGTAAAAACCGGTATCTTTCTGCATGGGCTAAAAGAGGGGTGTAGCCGCTGGACTTCAGGGTGAAGATAACTTCCTCTAGCAGCATTGGCTCTCGATATACCGGCGCCTCGAACAGAACATACCGCTCCTTGCCCCAAGCCAGCAGGTCTCTTTTTACCGCCCGATCGAGAAATTGCCGCTCGACGTAGTATTCTGCGCCAGGCACGATCTTCAAGGGCAGCCCAAGCCTTGAAAAACACGTGCTGAGCGCAGCTGTAGCGTTGAGGATCTGGTCGGTGCTCGTGGGATAGATATCTGAGATGACGTGGGGCGTTGCGATGACTTTGACCACGCCCAGCTCGACCAATAGGTGGGCAATGGCAATGGCGGTCTCCTCATTGGGCGCACCGTCGTCGAGGCCGGGTAGGATATGGCAATGGGCGTCCACCTCGCTCATTGGAGGTGGTTCGATCAGCCCGTCGCGTCTCACAAGTACCGAAAACATGTCGCTATCTTCTAGTTTCGCAAGTGGTTTTTAATCGATACCACGGGGTGGCTGTTTGAGCAACTTCGATGAGAATTAGTGAGATGCTAGTGTCAGGGGCGCTGCTGATCATGAGCAGCGCGACTATCTCCAGTCGAGGTGGGATTGTCGCATCTCGGGCCGAATTTGGGAAATGGTGTCAAAGTCACGATCGCGGTGCAACAACACCATACCGCTCTCTAGCGCTAATTGCGCTATACAACAGTCGATTGGACTACGAACCGTGCGCCCTGTACGACGTAAATCAAAGAAAATACGCGCGGCATTCGCCCAGGTAGCATCAGATACTGCCAAGTACTCCTGATCTCGGAGATAGCTGCTGAGCAGACCCCATTCCCGTTCGTCGCGGCATCCCTGCAACAGCTCCATCTCGGTGAAACGAGTGAGCACGACGTCCTCGGGGTCGACCAGGTCGGCGAGTTGACGGCGCTTATTACCACTGCTATCGCGAAGCAGGTCAATCCAAACCGAAGTGTCAATCAGCGTTGCTTCTGACATCCCTTAGCGCCTTGTGGTCAAAGTCATCGACAAACCGGATCTTGCCAGCCAATTCAGCCAGGTTCTTCTTCTTTCTAATCCGGATCAGCTCTTCGAGCGCCATGTGCAGCAAAGCCCGCTTGGTACGCACACCAGTCACACTGAATGCTTCTTCTACCAAAGCATCGTCGAGAACCACATTTGTACGCATAAACACCTCCATGTTGTGTATAATAATGTGTATTATACACAAAGTCAATGGGCAGCAAGACAAGCAAAAGAAGAGGGGGTAGCTTCTCAAAAAGTGCTGGTAAATGCAGAGCGCAGGCGTCACCCCCGCGAAAGAGGGTGTCGCGAAAGTAGTGCCGCGAAGCGGTAAAGGGATAAAGCCTGGGGTTTCCAACCCCAGGGCTAAGGGGTAAGCATAAACATGTGTCCTGATGGGACGCTGCCCTGCTGTGTATGATCATCCCCACAGCACCTTCAGCGCTGAACATTGTATTTTTACCAATGTACCTGGGGCTAAAGCCGCCAGGCTATATGCCGCTGCTGCTTCGCAGCACTGCTTTTGCGACACCCTGCGCGGGAAGGACGTTCTTGGATTGAATGACAGGACACGACCTAATTCAATGTATCATGCTCCAATTTCGATGGGATTGGTCCGCAAGTATTGGGTGGTGGATTTCTTTCTTTTGATATCGTCAATGATAATGCGAACTTGTTCTGCTTTTAGGTCAGCTGCGCGTGCTATCTCCTCTTCAGGTGCGCCGGCTTCCCATCCGCACCAGATCAAGTCGAGTAAATCAAATGGAATCCGGAAGAAAAATTCCTCCTGCGTCTGTTCGGCACTGTACGTGTCAGAGGTCGGTATTCTCTGGCAGATCTCTTCTGGGATCTCCAAATGGGCTGCCAGCTGGTATACCTGGCTCTTGAACAGGTGAACAATGGGCTTGATATCCACCCCGCTGTCTCCGAATTTTACAAAGAACCCGAGGTCGTGCTCGTTCTTGTTTGGGGTGCCGATGACCCCATAATTGCGAATTTCAGCGTGGTAATACAGCATACTCATCCGGCTGCGCTGCTTGAAATTCGAGGCGGCGACGATCTCCAGGTACTCTTTGAGCGGCAACCTGGTGGTTTTCTCCTCACCCTCGGGAGAGATTACTGTCAGCTGAAAGAAATTTAACGTTCCCGCCTCCAACAATCCTTTGGGCAGGACGATCTTTGTCCGATAGCTTTCGTCGTATTCGGGAAATATTCTTTTAATCGCTGCATCTCGGCGTTGATAGCATCCAAATCCAAACAGGGCAGGGGTCATATTTTCAATCACGTGTGCCACCCCGACCTTGGCAATGAGCTTTCTGGTGAGTCCGATATTGTCTGGACTGGATTCCGCTTCTGGCATGAGCACGGCCAATACCCTTTCCGGGCCAAACGCCCGGGCACACAGGGCCAGCACCACTGAGGAGTCGATCCCGCCGCTCACACCGACCACGCCGCCTTTTCTTTTGAACTCCTTAAATATGGTCTGTCGCATCTGCGTGACGATGCGGTCCACTTCCCTTTCTGCATCAATTTTCAGTGATTCCTTCGAATACGGCATGTCATATCCTTTCGGCTTTCAGTGACTCCCGCGAGTACAGCATGTTAAACCCTTTTGCCTATTGTGCGCTTTGCAATCGTCATTGTACCCCAATCTCCGGATAAATCGACATCTAGTGCTTATTCATCGGGAGCCCGGCATCAGACGTCGAAATTTGGAAGGCGCTTCATTCAAATTGGGGCTTTTCTATGTCTTTTAGTGTAAAGTAGAAGGTCGCACCTTTGTCTACCTCGCTCTCGAACCAAAGTCGCCCACCGTGGCGCTTTACGATTCGGTGCACCGTTGACAGGCCAATGCCCGTGCCAGGAAACGCCTTGTTGCTGTGCAGGCGCTGAAACGGCGCGCATAACTTGTCCGCGTATTTCATATCAAAGCCCGCACCATTGTCCTGGACAAAGAATATGGGCTCACCATTTCTGGTCAAAAGCCCCAATTCGATCTCTGTCTGTCCTCGATGCTTGGTGAACTTCCAAGCATTGGCTAGCAGGTTATCGAGGGCCTGATAGATCAGGCGCGGATCGCCCAATGCGGTCAAATTATCGGCAATGCGTATGACCGCGTTTCGCCCCGGCTCGGCCTCTCGCAGATGTGCTGAGATCTCCCGTGTAATTTTGCTGAGATCGACGGGCTCGTAGGTCATTTCAGCACGGGTCACCCGGGACAGGGCGAGCAGGTCGTCGATCAATTGACTCATGCGTCCGGCCTGATGCAGCACCCGATGCAGGTAATCTTGCTCTTGGTTATTGAGCTTTTTTAGGCAGTCTTCTAAAAGCGCCTGACCGTATCCCTTGATAACCCTGAGGGGCGCTTGAAGGTCGTGGGATACCGAGTATGCAAAAGCCTCGAGCTCCTCGTTGACCGCCGCAAGCCGCTCTCGGTGCCTGCGTAAGGCCTCCTGTTGTGCGTGCATCTCGAGAAACACGCTCACCTTGGAGACCAGAATGGTGGGGTTATAGGGCTTCACAATGTAGTCCACTGCCCCTGATTCGTACCCTTTGAAAATCTGCGCCTCTTCGGAATAAGCCGCGGTCAGGAAGATGATAGGCATGTTCTTGGTCTTGGCATCGCCCCTGAGTAGCTCGGCCAATTCGTATCCATCCATGCCCGGCATCTGTACATCGAGGATGGCCAGGGCGAAATCCCTTTCCAGGGTGGCGGCAAGGGCCTGCTCTCCGCTGAGCGCCTTGACCAGTCGGGATCCGGTCTCGGCCAGGATCTTTTCGAGCGCGAGGAGGTTCTCCTTCCGGTCATCTACGATGAGGATCTCTTGTCCGGTGTACTTCAACACGCTCTCTTTTTGTAGATGCGGGCAGACCTGTCCACCACATCGTACACGTCTGCCACGTCGCTGAACTGGAGATCCTCCTTGGTGCCCAGGCATAGAAATCCGCCGCGTACTAAACTCTCTGTGAAAAGCCGCAGCGCCCGGTTTTGAAGATCTCGGTTGAAATAGATCAGCACATTGCGGCAGAGAACAAGGTGCATCTCTCCGAATACCTGATCTGTGCTCAGGTTGTGATTGGCAAAGGTAATGCGCTCTTTGAGAGATGGGTGCATTGACGCTGAATCATATCCAGCGTGGTAGTACTCGGAAAAAGACCGGGTGCCGCCAGCCGCCTGGTAATTGCGAGTGGATTCCTGAATGCGATCCACCGAATAAATACCCATTTTGGCGCGTTCAAGCGCATCGTCGTTAAAATCGGTACCAAAGATGGTAGTGCGGTCGAGATCCCCTGATTCCCACATCGCTATAGCCAGGGAATAGACCTCCTCACCAGTGGCACAACCCGCAGCCCATACCTTGACAAAAGGATAGCTTTTCAGGATGGGGACCACCTGCTCGCGCAAGGCCCGGTAAACGAACGGGTCTCGAAACATCTCCGTAACCGACACAGAGAAGTGCTGCGCCAGCTCACAAAACAAGGCCTCGTCGTGAATAACGCGGGGGATAAGCTCGGAGATGACGCCAATATGTTGGCCAGCGATGAACTGGCGTATCCGGCGATCAATGGACGCGCGGGCATAGGAACGAAAGTCATAGCCGTATCTCCGGTAAAGGGTTTCTAAGAGAAGGTCCACTTCCATGGTTTCGATTTGGATCTTCTCATTCATGGCGTTGGTTTGCCCCTATCTGTATAGCCACACCCGCATCATCGAGAGGAGCCTGTCCTGGTCGATGGGCTTGGGCAGGTAATCGCTCGCACCGGCTTGGATGCACCGTTCCTGGTCTCCTTTCATTGCCTTGGCGGTCAGGGCGATGATCGGCAGCTTTTTAAAGCGATCCTGGGACCGGATTTGTTTCATGGTCTCGTACCCATCCAGCACTGGCATCATAATGTCCATGAGGACGATATCCACTTCGCGTTCTTGATCGAGTACCTCGATCGCCTTTTCCCCGTTCTGCGCCTTAATTATCTGCATCCCACGATCGGAGAGGATTTTGGAAAGGGCAAACAAGGTGCGCATATCGTCGTCCACGAGGAGTACTTTCTTGTCGCGCAGCAAGGCGTTGGTGTCGTGCAGGCTCGTGATAACCTGTTGTTTTTTCTTGGGCATATCGGCAACAACGCGGTGAAGGAACAATGAGACCTCGTCTAACAGTCGCTCTTCGGAGCGCACGTCCTTGACAATGATTGAGTCTGAATATGACCTCAAATCCAGGTCTTCTTCCCACGTGAGATCCCGTGCGGTGTAGACAATGACAGGGGGGACGTCGATGCCCGTGTCTTTTTCCAAGCGCTTGAGCAGCTCATCCCCATCAAAATCCCAAAGACCGAGGTCCAAAATCATGCAGTCGTACGGGTTCGACCTGAGCGCTTCGATGGCTTCCCCACCACCAGTGACCGCATCCACAGTGACGTCATTGTCTGCTATCAGCTCGATGATGCCCTTTCTGGTATCCTCGTTGTCCTCCACTACGAGGACTTTTCTTGCCTGGCGGCTCGCTGTATCTTCCAGCTTTTTCAGTGCAGCACTGATCTGTTGAGGGGTCACCGGCTTTTGAATGTATCCAATCGCACCCTTGCGCATGGCCTTGCCAGAAGGTTCGTCAGCAGAGACGACATGGATCGGAATGTGCCTGGTTTTGGCGTCTTCTTTGAGCAATTCGAGCACGCGCCATCCATCCATACCTGGTAGTTTTAGATCCAGCACGATGGCCCGTGGAAAGAACCGCCGGGCAAGATCGACGCCGGCTTCCCCAGTAGCGGCAGCCAAAACCTTGAACCCGAGCTCGCGGCATTGCTTGGCCAGGATCTGAGCAAACTTAACGTCATCTTCGATAATCAGGATTGCACGATCAGTCTTTGCGAGCACCTCTCGATCATCGGGTATCTCTAAAAAATGTTCGTGCTCATGTGCTGCCGGTCGACCATTAGATCCCATAGACCCCGCTGGTACGGCAGGTGCTTCGATATCTGCCTTGGGTGTGTCTACGGGTAAGAATACCGAGAAGACAGATCCCGTGCCCGGTTCGCTGGAAAGGTGGATCTCTCCACCGAGGATCCTAACGAGCTCCCTAGCAATTGACAGCCCCAGGCCACTGCCGCCATACTTGCGGGATGTGCCGCCGTCAGCCTGCTGAAATGCTTCGAAAATGAGCTTTTGCTGCTCGGGTGCGATGCCGATACCCGTATCTCGCACGACAATGGCAAGCGCATGCTTTGGATCGAGCCCGCTTTGCCGCAGATCGGTGCCAGGTCTCGCAAGATCGAATGTGATCCCAATGGTTCCCGTTTCAGTAAACTTGATGCTGTTCGACACCAAGTTTTTGATCACCTGCTCAATCCGTTTGCGATCCGACACAATGCACGCGGGTGCCCCGGCCTCAACTGAAATGTTGAGTCCGAGACCCTTTTCCTCGGCCATGTGTTTGAACGACGTTCTTGTCGAGGCCGCTAGATCTGCCACGATCACCTCGTGAACGCGAAGATCCATGCGACCCGCCTCGATCCTGGACAGGTCCAAAATCTCGTTGATCAAAGAGAGCAAATCGTTGCCGCTCGTATAGATAACACTGGCAGATTCGACCTGATCCGTGGTGAGGTTGCCGTTTTTGTTCTCCATTAGGGATCTTGCGAGCAACAACAAGCTGTTGAGCGGTGTTCTGAGCTCATGGGACATGTTGGCCAAAAACTCTGACTTGTACTTGCTTGCAAGCGCCAAGGCGTCGGCCTTATCGGCGATATCACGCCTCGCTTGCTCTACCTCTCCTTTTTGCCTTCCGAGGAGTTCGTTTTTCTCTTCCAGCTCCTCGTTCGTCACCTGGAGCTCCTCGTGCTGGGCCTTGAGTTTTTCCTCGGAATCTTTGAGCCACCGGGTTTGTTCCTCCAGCTCTTCATTGGCGGCCTTTAGCTCTTCTTGTTGGGATTGCAGCTCCTCGGAGAGCCGCTGGGATTCATCGAGGGATTGGGCTAGCTTGGTTCTGCTTTGCCCGCTATCAATGGCCACGGCGATGTTCTCGCCCACCATGTTGAAAAACTGGGTTTCGGCATCGGCAAACCCCTTCAGGGTGCCGAGCTCAATCACGGCTTTGACCCTATCGTTGTGAACAATCGGTTTTAAATAGATATTCTTTGGCCGGGCTTCTCCCAGGCCGGATTCGATCGAGATGTAGTCCTCTGGCACCTCTGTGAGTATGATCTCCTCCTTTTCCAGGGCTGCCTGACCGACGAGCCCTTCTCCGGGCTTGTACTCGGTTGCCAAGTGCTTTCTCCATTTGTGAGCGTAGCTAGCTTGAAGCCTTAGATTCTCTTCTTCGTCACCGAGATACAAGAGACCGGTTTGCGCATCCAGGTACTTGCAAAGGAAGGTGATCACATTGCGACACAGTGCGTCGATGTTCAAGTCGCCACGCATCAAATCAGAGAGCTCGGCCTGGCCTGTTTTGAGGGCGGTTTGTTGTTCCAGCTCTTTTTGGGCTGACTTTGTGTCGGTGATATCCCAGAAGCTCTCGATGATGCCTTCAAAGGAGCCGTCCGGCGCATTGAGTCGTATCGCTTTTAGGATACAGGTGTATGCCTTACCGTCTTTTGTGGTCTTTGTTACTTCGCACTCTATATTGTCGGTGACACCGGTTTGTAGCTTTATGAGGGGACATTCGTCTGTATGACAAAGCGAGCTGTGGAATACTTCGTAGCATTTCATTTTTTCCGAGGCCGCTCTGCCAACACCGGACATGGACACCAAGGTGTCGTTGATCCGTAACTGGTTGTAATCGCGGTCGACGAGCCGTTTGCCGTCGATGGCTGTCTGGAAGAGCCTGTCGAGCTCGAGGTGGGCGCGCACCATCTCGTTTTCCGAGTTTCTGTAGGAGAACAGGGCCAACCAGAAGGCAAAGAGATACGCGGCAAAGCGCAGTACGTGCCAGAACCACCAGCCCGGTCCCCAGACCGAGGACATGTGAAAAATAATCCCGGATACGCCGAACAAAAGCGTGAGGAGCAAAAAGAGCAAATCTTCTTGGGTCTTTCTTCTAAAGTAGCGAATGCCAAAGTTGAGTGCAGCGAATACGGTCAAGCCCCCACCCAGCAGGTTGATCGCATTTGCCGCAGGGGTAAATTCCCCGTTTGCTACCATGGTCGGCAGTTGGGTGGGATAAAACGCTGAAAAGGCACCGACCAGCACCGTGACGAGCATCACTGTACCAGTGGTCGCCATTGCGGACGCCCGGGGCAGCGCCCTTTCTGGGAACCATGCGAGGGCAAAAAGCACCCCTCCGGCGAGCACTGCGAGGCTGTGAAGCCACACAAAGGAGACCCCGACCGGAACACAGCTGTGAAATATGTCCAGCAGGGCCATGGATACGAGCGCACAAGCGATCCACATCCGCCGGGTCGTGAGCGTTATTTGCTTTGAAAAAAGGAGGATAACCGCCAGGATCAATCCGAGAATTGCCCCGGCCACTTCCAACGTCGAGTGAAACGGCATCGATGATCGCTGCCAACTGGGAAAGGCAGTGTCGAGAAGTGTCGTCCCTGCAATAGGCAAGGCTATCCCGAGAACAACCACGGTCGGCAGGATCCACCCTGCTGATCCATTTCCCGCCGTAACACGCTCCTGTTTTTCTGCTGACATGTTCCCCCCCATGAATCTGCATCACAACAGATGGCAGCAGCTAAAACGTAGATAACGCTTGAAATGGCGCTCAGTTATTTAATGAGTACGGTTTATACAATCAAAAATTAATACTTTGTTTTTTGTTAATAATGTATTGTCGCCCCCAATTTTTTCCGTCTTTTGGCCAGAGACGGTCCTTGACCAACCCCAGGAAGCGGATAAAGTCCCAATAAAGGCATGATATGCGATGAAAAACCAAACAGAGACCCCAATGCGGGTGTTGCATCTGATACACTGCTTCCAGACGGGCGGTTTAGAGCGCATGGTGCTCTCGCTTTGCTCGGCGCTTCATCAAGACGGCTTCGTCAATCGCGTGGCTGCTTATACTGGAGAAGGCCCGATTCGGGAGGCACTGGCGGCAGCCGGGGTCGAGACGACCCGTCTGCCCTATGGCGGTGGGCTTGATCTGCGGCTGAGTGGCCATGTCCTATCCCTCATAAAGAAAAGCCGCATCGATCTGATTCATACGCATCATGTAGGCCCTTTTATCTATGGAGCAATTCCGGCAAAGATTGCTCAAATACCCCATGTACACACAGAACACAGCAGGGAGCTCTACGGCCGTGCGCGAATGAGGGCGATTGGTCGGTCAATGGACTTAACTGCTACGGTCGTCTGCGTAACCGATGAGGTAGCGAGGTGGCGGGCTCAGGCATTTGGCAAGGTGCCGCTCGTGATTCCCAACGGCGTTCCCATGCCAACCGCATCGCGTTCCTCTCTAAAACCCGTGTCGCGACGCCTTCTCAAGGTGCCAAAAGACGCATTTATCATTGGCTGTGTGGCCCGGTTGTCGCCAGAAAAGGATCACGCTACCCTCATTCAGGCATTTGGTCTGTTAGTAAAAAAAGGTATTCAAGCCAAATTGATACTTGTGGGCGGGGTGCAAAATAACGCATACCACGCTCAGTTAAAGGGCCTCATTGGGGATCTTGGAATTCAGGACCAGGTTTTGTTTCTCGGAGATCGTTCGGACGTGGATATGTTGCTCCCCGGCTTTGATGCCATCGCCCTATCGAGCAAGCGCGAAGGCATGCCCCTGGCCCTACTCGAGGGCATGGCACATGCCATGCCCGCGGTTGCAACGAACGTGGGTGGCATACCGGATTTGCTCGGCAACGGGGGGGGGATTGCGGTCGAGCCAGGGGACTTCCGGACGATGAGCCGTGCGTTTGAGATATATGCCAGGGATGCCAATCGACTGAAACGGGACAGTGATCGGGCCCAAAAGATTGTAAAAAAGCAGTATTCTACGCAGATTATGGCTGATGGGTATCGCCGGGTCTACGAATTTCTGTTAAGGCCTGTCAGTAGAAACTCCGGGGAGGACGCTTAATACTTTGGGATAACCTCGAAGTGTTGTATTGTAGGTGACTTTGTGCATATAATGCATATAATCGTAAAAACAACGGGATGATTGCGCACCCATTTTCAGGAAGTAGCGTTTTGAGATACTTTTTGACACTCGTATTGATCGCGTCGGTTGCCCGCGTGGCGCTTTTTGGGGCCATAGCGAGGGCTGACGAAGAGGAGTTGGTTCCAGGTGATGAAGTCAATGTCTTCATTCCCGGATTGAGCCCACCGTATCAAACCCTGCAGATCGATGATCAAGGTGAGATCGACCTCGGGGTAAACGGCAGGGTGAAAATAGCAGGTGGTCCCCTCGAGCGGGGCGAAGAGCTGCTCAAACTTCACTTGCGCAACTACCTCAGGAGCATTGCCGGTGTTTCATTGACGCTCAGTCGGGCGCAGATCTCGATATTGGTTACCGGTCTTGTTGCCGAGCCCGGCATTGTTGCGGTGCCATCCTCAGTAGGTATCTGGCGGATCATCGAAATGGCCGGTGGGATAATATCGGGTGCGGATCTCTCACGGGTGATCATCATACGAGGCGAACAGGAGATCCAAGTGGACTTGCGCGCCCATCTCACTCGGGATAGCACTGACCCACTGCCACCGCTTAAGGCCGGTGATACCCTTTTCATCCCTGCAGATCCCAGCCTTTCGATTAGCGAGGGAGGGGCGACTGCTTTTCTCGGTAATACGGCCCTTCAGCGAAAGGTATTTGTTATTGGCGCGGTTCGCACGCCTGGCCTTTACGATAGGTCTGATTCCCTAGATGTGATCACTGCTGTCGCCCTGGCGGATGGGCCGACCGAAGCGGCAGATCTCAGCCACACCCGGGTGTATACCCCGGATTCGAGCGAGGTCGTCGACCTCAACAAAGTCCTCAAAGGGGATCAGTCAGCCCTCAAAAAACTTCCTAAAAATATCGGCATTATTATCTATCTACCCACACTTGAGAGGGGTATCGATACCCGGTTGGGGTCTTTTATCAACGTGCTTGGGGGTGTGAATGAACCTGGGAGAATCCCGGTCAGCGGACCGGTGCGGCTCATCGATGCCATTGGGCTTGCTGGCGGACCGGCTGAGAGGGCCAAATTGCGCCACGTGAGGGTTATTCGAGACGAACCCGGGTTTACACTCGTGAGTGACTACAATCTAAAGCGCTACTTTAAAAAGGGCGGCATAGCAGGCCGGGCGATAGTTTATCCGGGTAGCACGGTGGTGATTGGAAGACGTGATCTTGAGGTGTTAAGGACGACCGTGAGCTTGATCTCTACAGCGGCCCTGGTTTCCACCGCTGCAGCGCTCTGGCTCCAAATCGCGGGTGTTATTGAGCCATGAAAAAGAAGGCGACAAAAATAAGAAAAGGGTTCTACGCGTTCATCTCACTGGCGATCGCGGTCATTGGCTGTGCACCGACAGTGACCGTGCGGCACATGGACTATACCTATGATCGCGTAGAGATTTATCTCGACAATGAGTTTGCCGGAGAACTTGAGCCAGGCCAATCCATTTCCCAAAACGTATCCCGGGGCATTCACCTCATAGAGGCACTTCCTGAAGGAGAGAGAACCTGCCCCTGGACCGAGGACGGCAGTGGTATATATGTTCTCGTTGACCGGGAAGCCGAGCTAATACTGCTGCCTCGGTATTCCGCAGCACCAGAAGAAGCATCCCCCACCTCGTTCCGGGAAGTGATGAAATCGCCCTACTAGCATATCTAAGATTTTTCACTTATACGGCAAATTTTCATTTTTTAGCTTGATTTTTAACGCTTATTGCATTAAATATAAATGTGCTCCTGGAATTGTCCAAGGACAGTAAATTTTGCAGGCAGGGTAGGTAGTCATGAAAACATTATGTGCAGCAGTTCTTTTTTTCGCGTTGTCAGTGCCTGGGATAATTGTGGCCTGGCCCGGCGGCGGTGGCGGCGGTGGCGGCGGCCATAATGGCGGCGGCGGCGTGCCTGAACCATTGACCATCGCCCTGATTGCTGCGGGCGGCGCAGGTGCTGTTGGCCTTAGAAAAGCCATCAAACGCAAGTAGCTAAAGTAAATGGGGGATACGCTGAATAGCGTTGTCGTCTAGAATTATTTATCTTGCCTTCAGGTAGCCAGTCTATATATCTGCATCTAAAAGTTGTATTTTTCATTCTTGTTGCATCAGTGGCTTTTTCGAACAGCCTTGTGACATTGTTCGAAAAGTGGTTTGAGTACGGGACGTATTATGCACATGGGCCGTTTGCAGTCCTGGTGTTTTTATGGGTTTTTAGAAAGCGCCTTCAACTACATCCACCAGAACCGGAAAAGACATCGTATGCAGTCGGTGCGGGGTTGGCTGGCATTGCGATGTTGCTCAACCTGTTCGGCTTGAAGTATGGTATTAACTTTTGTCAGACGTCTTCGGTGTATATCTTCTTTGTGGCCAACTGTTGGTTCTTCTTTGGAAGACAGGCGTTAATTAAAAATTGGGATCTTTTTTTGTACCTATTGTTGGCTGTACCCCTGCCCTATATTTGGCTATCATCTATTACGTTCAAGCTAAAATTGCTCTCTTCCTATTTGGCGGGGGGCGTGTTGTCGCTGGTTTACCCATCAACTGTTCGGTATGGCAATATTTTAGAACTAGAGGGTCAAACAATTGCAGTGACGCCTGCTTGCAGTGGGCTGCAGAATATTCTGGCAATGTTCTTTTTGGTCTTTTTGCTCGCCTTTTTTCAAAGGAAGCGCCACATCGCACTGATCGATTTTGCGGTTGCGCTACCTGCTGCGATTTTGGCTAATGTGATTCGTATTGTGGTTGTCTGTATTTTGGTTGTCAGTGGATATCGACAGTTTGCCCTTATCGACTGGCACGAAGAGATAGGCGTGGCCGCCTTCTTTTTGGTCTTTTTTCTCATTACGTTGTTCAATGAAATTTCATTAAAAAAATATAAGACAGAAACAAAGTTTCCAATTTATGCTTTTTTAACCAGAAGAACGCGGTATGTGGTGCACTATATACTTGCACTACTGGTTATCATGGGTGTTGCGTTCTTTGTCTCCCGTCCCTCAACAGGTACAACACCTGCGCCCCAAGTGCTGGTTACAAAACATATTCCCGCTGATATCGGCGGCTGGACTTCAGAGGACGAGGTCTTAGAATCGTATTATTACCGGGTTCTCGGAACAAGGGATTTATTGATGAGAGCCTATTTCGAGAAAGACGTGGGTGCAGCGGAAAAGGTGTACCTGTACGTCATTCACACAATGGACAAAGTGAAGGTTGTGCATCCACCGGAATTGTGTATCGAGGGAGAAGGGTACAACTTGCTGAAGAAAGCCGATACCACGATTCTTGGGGATTCGCTGAACATTCCCGCGCGAAGATTGTTGTTCCAAAGGGGAAAAAAGGCACTTCTCGTCTATTACTGGTATCGCTTGGAGGGGAGAAATACACTTGATGTGTTTGCGCCATCACTCCTGTCCATGCCGGGGGTTAAATCAGCTGCAGCTGGCTCCAGCATGATCCGGCTGTCCATTCCTGGCGAATTGAAAAATATTGAAGAAAAAGAAAAGATACTACTGCGATTCGCTAAGGACGCTCTGCCCGCCATCCTGGATAGCGGGATATAGCATCCGTCTACGTTTCAACTGAAGGCGATTTCATACACACGAGCCGCCTCCGCAGTCGTCTGTGCACAACCAATCCGATTCCCAGCAAGTACAATCGCTCGCCACGCACTCCTCGTCTGTGCACTGCTGCCCTTGGGGGCAACCCAGTCGCCAGCACCCCATGGGCGGCTGCCAAGAGCAGCCTGACG
Source organism: Myxococcota bacterium (assembly GCA_030065855.1). Taxonomy (GTDB): domain Bacteria; phylum Myxococcota_A; class Polyangia; order JAAYKL01; family JAAYKL01; genus JASJCT01. The sequence continues at coordinate 6,347 of JASJCT010000026.1, read as the reverse complement.
CACGACATATATTTCCATAGCAGCAGCTCGGATCCCCCTCCGGGCACCAGTCCCAGCAAAACCTTCCCGCATAGCACGTTTCATCCGCTTGGCAGTCCTCATCTGATACGCAGTCATTCAGCGGGGCACAGGCACAAGCAAGGCATTCATTGCGGCGGTAGAATTCCCAGTCTTTTTCACAGGCAAGATCGCAGACGGTCCCGCTGTTGTCGCACGGGACACATTGACCCTGCACGCACCACTGCTCCCCTGGGGTGCATTGGGCATCTGTTTGGCAGCTCAGATCAGTATCCGCATCTGAATCAGAATCCACATCTGTATCGCTATTTGCTTCGTCGTCTGTGTCCTCATTGTCGCATTGCGCGGTGACCATGAGCAACATCAGGCCAAGACACGCGAACCATAAGCAGCGGAACAATTTTCTGTTTTTCATCGGCAATATCCCTTTTTTTCATGGATTTGTCTTTTGCGTTGTTTCCTATCAATCGTATCGCTTCTGAACGCGGAGCGCAAAGAGTATCATGGGATAAAGAGTACGGTCATTCCCGCGTAGGCGGGAATCTATAAAACCGTTTAATTTCGTCTGGTTCTGGACTCCTGCCGTCGCAGGAGTGACGTGCATTACCCCTTTTGCGATACTTTTTTTCGAGGGAATGGCGGGTCCAGGCGGAAACCCCTTGGTTGACCCAATTTAAGCTTTGCAGTAGAGACCGGCATTAGATGGGAGTGAAACGGCGCATTCATCGATCCGTAGGCCGGGCCATGCGGGATCACCGCATGATCGAAGATGGGGATCGGGTCCTGATCGCCTTTTCCGGCGGCAAGGACTCTTCAGTGCTGACCCAGGTGCTCTCGGAGAAAAGAAAAATAATTCCCATTACCTTTGAGCTTTTGGCGTGCCACCTCACGACCGACCTGGCGTCGGTTGACCCGAGACAATCTGAACAACACGACCGATTCTTCAATGCACTTGATATCGAGCTGACCCGCCGCCACGTGCCCATATTGGCGCGGCTCGATCCCAAATTTCAGATGAACTGTTTTTTTTGCGCGATGCAGCGACGTAAAACCCTTTTATCCGTTGCCAAGGCGCTCAACTGCACCAAGATTGCCTTTGGTCATCACCTGGACGACATTATCGAAACCCTGCTGATGAACATGTTTTACAACGGCAAAATCGCCACCATGCCGATCCGACTCGAGCTCGATAATCACGATGTCACTATTGTTCGACCGCTCGGTCTGACAAAGGAGCGGGATATATCCACCTATGCCGCGCAGCTGGGCCTCATTGACGATAGCCCGCCCTGCCCGTATGGGGAGTCTGGCAGGCGCGCCCGGGTCAAGAGGTTGATCACCGAGCTGGCCCGCGAAGACCCGCGCATTCGGGACAACCTCTCGGCTGCCCTGGGTCGCGTAAAACTAGATTACTTAAAAGAAAAACTGCGGGAAACAGGCGATACGACCATCTGATCTATCTCGGATTGTGTGTTAGCATTACAGAGATATGAATCGCCGCATCTTCACCACGCGATTGTCGGCATTTTTAGGTTGCTTGGCAGGGATCGCGCAGATCTCAGCCTGTGGGCCCAACAGCCCACATCCCGTGTATACGCCCTCACCCCAGGAATTGGCGTGGGAGCAGTGCCACAGGGCAGAGGTGGATGATCGGGGAGACGCGGCGGTCCAGTGCTATGCCGAACTTTGCGACCAAGACCCGACCTATCAAAGGGCGTGCTACGATCTTTCCAGAGCGCTCTTTGATATGAACAAGACAGAACGCGCGCGCCAAGCAGCTATTGGATTTGTCGTTCGTTTTGGTCAGCATGCATTAGCGCCGGCTGCGGTCAAGCGGGTTCGTAGGAGTTTCTCTAGCACAGAGGCCTATGCCTCGGGTATTGTCGCGTTTCGTGCGTTGGCTGCAAAGACGTCTGGTCGAGATGTGCACGACACCGTATTGTTTGAGCTGGCAAAACTCCTTAGAGACGCGGGAAAAACAGAGGCTGAAATAATGCCCCTGCAGCAGCTGGTCACAACATACGATCGCTGGGAGAGCCAACTTTGGGATGACGCGATGTGGCGCCTCATCCAAATCTACAAAGCATCGGGCAATGCACTGGAAGAGGAACAGCACATTGAGGCACTGCTCGCTACTCGGGAGTCCTCCTGGGCGATTGGCAGTTACAATTCTCCATTCCACGATGATGCCCTATTGCGGCTGGGATACATCTATTTTGAACGAGGCAGCCACGATCGGGCCAAGGCGTGCTTTGAGGAGCTTGCAGCACAAGAGACAAGCCGGCTGTCTGACGACGCCCTCCTTGGCCTGGCCCGGGTTGAACGGGCAGGGGGTCGCAAGGAAGCGGCGTGCCGCCTGCTCCAGCGCATCGCCTCCATGACCGCAGCCAGCGAGCGGCGACGAGCAGCCGATATGCGCGCGGCAATGGGCTGTTCCTAACGAGCGTGTGTTTCTATTGAGCTGATTGTTGATCCATCAAGCGCAACAAGGCAAAGATACGAACAGAGATACGAACCTGGGAGAAGATGAGATGTCCAAGCTAACTGAATCGCCGTGCTGGAGAGCACTGGCAGATCACCATCGGCAGATAGAAAAGGTCGAGATGCGCGACCTGTTCGATCGGGATCGCGGCAGGTTCGAGCGATTTTCACTGCTGTTTCACGACCTGCTGTTTGACTACTCGAAACACCGCGTTGACGAAACAACAATGGCGCTGCTCACAGAACTCGCGAGACAACAGAGACTCGAATACTGGATGGAGCAGATGTTTTCCGGGGCCCAGATCAACGCGACCGAGGGTAGGGCTGTGCTCCACATCGCGCTTCGAAACCGATCGAACCGTCCGATCCGCGTTGATGGTCGTGATGTGATGCCCGAGGTAAACCAGGTGTTGTCAAAGATGCGCGCGTTGAGCCATGCGGTGCGCAGCGGCACATGGATCGGCCATACGGGCAAGCCCATAACAGATGTCGTAAATATCGGTATTGGCGGATCAGATCTGGGCCCGGCAATGGTCACCGAAGCGCTACGGCCTTACTGGAAGTCTGGCTTGACCCCCCATTTTGTGTCCAATGTGGACGGCACGCATCTGGCCGAGACGTTAAAAAAGGTCAACCCCGAAACCACCCTTTTTACCGTGGCCTCTAAGACCTTCACCACCCAAGAGACCCTGACCAATGCCAGGTCCGCGCGCCAGTGGCTGGTCCAGGCCTTAGGGGACGAAGGCGCTGTGGCCAAGCACTTTGTCGCCATGTCCACCAATGCCGAGGAGGTTGCCCGGTTTGGTATCGATACGGATAACATGTTCGAGTTCTGGGATTGGGTTGGCGGGCGCTACTCCCTCTGGTCGGCCATTGGATTGCCCGTTGCCCTGGTCATCGGCATGGATCAGTTCGAGGCGCTGCTGCTGGGAGCACACGACGTGGACGAGCACTTCAGGACCGCGCCTCTGGAAAAAAACATCCCGGTCATCATGGGGCTTTTGGGCATCTGGTACAATAACTTCTTTGGCGCTGAGACCCATGCCATCCTGCCGTACGACCAGTACCTGCACCGGTTTGCCGCCTACTTCCAGCAGGGGGACATGGAGAGCAACGGGAAGGGGGTGGATCGGGATGGCGATCGGATTCTGGACTACACTACCGGTCCGGTGATCTGGGGCGAACCTGGCACAAACGGCCAGCACGCGTTTTACCAACTGATCCACCAGGGCACCCGGTTGATTCCAGCTGATTTCATCGCGCCAATAAAAAGCCATCACTCCCTGGGTCGGCATCACGAGATCCTGCTGGCCAATTTTTTTGCACAGACCGAGGCCCTCATGCTGGGCAAGACCGAGGCTCAGGCAGGGGCAGCGCTGGAGGCAGCTAACCTTGACAAAGACACGATCGAGCGCCTACTGCCCCACAAGGTCTTTACTGGCAACAGGCCCACGAGCTCGTTTATGTTCCAGAAGCTAACCCCGCGCACCCTGGGTCGGCTCATCGCCCTTTACGAGCACAAGATTTTTGTCCAGGGCATCATCTGGAACATCCATAGCTTTGACCAATGGGGGGTCGAGTTGGGCAAGCAGCTGGCCGGAGCGATCCTGGCCGAACTCGATGGAGATGGGCACGTGACGTCCCACGACAGCTCGACCAATGGCCTGATCAACCACTACAAGCGCAACCGCTAGGGGATGCTTATATATAATGTATTGATATCATTAAAAGAGGGCCTATTGGTCATAGACCAATGCTGGAAAAGGCAGGGCATGGATGTGAATAAATGGGTGTATCGCTGAATAAGGCTGCGTTGCTGGGTTGCTTGGTGCTAGGGGCCTGTCTTTCCCACAGGGCTGTGGCCAGTGATAAGCATGTGAGTGGGATCGGGTTTTCAGTCCTTCCTGGCGATGCCCGGGTTATCTCCCATGCCCTTTCAGCGTCTCGGGATACAGGCCTTCTCGCATACCAGGTATTGCCCAGGGTCGTGTTGAGTACAGGCGGGGATGTTGCGTTTTTCGGGATCCGTGGACCCAGCTACGAGGTTCGGGCAGGTATGTTTGGATTGATAGAGGTGCAGACCCGGGATCCTGATCCATTAAACTTCATGACAGTACCGCGGGGACCTTACCTCTGGCGCGGGCTGCTCGGATACTCAGTGGCACTGTCCCTCGACGCCCTGGCCGAGCAGATGTTGGGACATCAAGGCGCGTTCGAGGTAGCCCTGTCCTTTCGACACGAGAGCGAGCACTATACCGGGTCAGCAGTGGATATTGGCGAGGCGTTTGAAGGCGTGCCAAATATCGGCGATTTTGTCATGCCAGACGTGGCGCTTCGCAAGGTCCTGGGCTGCGTGGACGTCGAGATGCGGGTGCAGGGAAAGCTGTTCCTGCCCCATCAAGCCTATTTGTTCGGTCCAGGTGTGGACCTGATATTTCGCTGGCACGCCCTTCCATGGGTGCATCCCATATGGTCTGTTTTTGGAGAGTATCTGTTTGTGAGAGATGATGTACAAATCTCAAATAGTATAGAAATTCCGGACAATTACATCGTGCGTAGCATTGCGGGACTCCTCTTTCCAGGGCGCGCGGGCGACCTTCAGCTGGTCATGACCGCAAGTGTGGGAAACGACAAAGGCCTGCTCGCTTTTGAAGAGGAAATTCGCATTGGTTGGGCCATTCGTATTGGGCTGTTCAAGTCATCTCCGGGGCTGGAATAGAGCGTCTGGGAGCCAACGATCGAGCGTCCACCGGGGGAGGGCCGGGGAGGGGGCCGAAGATGAGGTGGTTCAAATAGGGGGTGTGGGGTAGCAATTTTTGAGATGGCAACTCGTTGGACTGGCGATTTTTTCAACCGTTGTTATTCTAGGTATCACACTATTGGCAGCATCTAACAAGGAGCAAGAAATGGATATTAATGTTGAAGAGCTGATGTCGAAGGGGATCGATTTGACCGCCACCTGGGGACTGCGCGTGGTGGGCGTGCTGGTGGTCTTGTTTCTCGCGTGGGTTATTGCGGGCTGGGCCAGTCGGGCAGCGCTCAAGCGGTTTCAAAAGAGTTCATTCGACGAGACCCTGGGCCGCTTCTTTTCGAATTTGATTCGGTATGCGATCCTAGCGGCCACGATTATCGGCGTCCTAGGTGTCTTTGGCCTCGAGACCACCAGTTTTGCCGCGGTCATCGGTGCGGCTGGTCTTGCCATTGGCCTGGCTTTTCAAGGGACCTTGGGAAACTTTGCTGCGGGCGTGATGCTGCTGGTATTCCGTCCGTTCAAGGTAGGCGATGTGGTGAACACCGCAGGCCAGCTGGGCATTGTGAAGGCGATCGACCTTTTTACGACAGACCTCGCCACGCTGGACAACCGGCATATCATCATTCCGAATAGCGCTATTTTTGGATCGACCATTGAAAATATCACCCACTATCCCACGCGCCGGGTGGATGTATCCGTAGGCACCGCCTATGGCGCAGACGTGGAAGCCACGCGAAAGGTGCTTGAGACTGTGCCGCCCAAGGTATCCAAGGGACTTAAAGACCCGGCCCCGCAGATCTTTCTCGCCAGCTTGGGCGCGTCTTCGGTTGATTGGCAGATCAGGATTTGGTGCAATACCAGTGACTATTGGGACGTGTATCAACAGGCGATCGAATTGGCCAAAAAAGCACTTGAAGCATCAAACATCGCCATTCCGTTCCCTCAAGTGGACGTGCATTTCGATGATCCAGCCCTGCAGGTACTCTCTGGACAAAAGACTGGGTAAGGAAGCGCCGATTGACCCGATTGGGTAGCCCCCACCCCCATTGGCGTTAACCAAGGAATGTTGCGTATTTCTCCCCCTTTGACAAAGGGG
>JASJCT010000123.1 GCA_030065855.1 Myxococcota bacterium | reverse complement strand
CCCCTCCCAGTGTACATCGCATGGTCGTCGCGCTCGAACAAAACGGCCTTATTACTCGAAAACCAAGAACACCCAGGAGCATTCAGCTCCTCATAGAACCGTCTAACATATCGAAATTAAAGTGATTTAATCGATCAAAGTTTATGGAATGAGGTACTAGAATAAACCCCTCGATGATGGCGATCTCATAAGAATCGGAAACACCCTGTTGGTGTTCTACAGCGATGCCTCTCCCTTTATCTCGAAAACAAAGAACAGCTTCGACATCGTCGGACGTTTTCATTCCCTTTCCATTGTCAGGGAAGCGAGACTCGCCATGACGGAACGGCGCCCTATCCTCCTATGCGGCTCTTCAGGGAGCGGTAAAGAGCTCGTTGCGAGGGCCATCTGGAGGATGACGAAGCGGGCTAAATTTGATTGCGAAAACATGGCGAATCTTCGCTCAGACGCTGAGGCAAGTGCGGCGCTGTTTGGCGTAGCCGGAAAGTCGTTCACTGACGTGGCTTCCCGTGCAGGTCTCATAGAACGCTCGCACGGCGGCGTTCTGTTTCTCGACGAAATTCATACTGCTCCCGCTGAAATTCAAAAACGACTGTTACGAACGCTGGAAGAATGCGTCATTCGGCGAACCGGCGCGGATAAAAGGATAAGCGTCGATGTACAGTTTATCTTCGCAACCAACGCTGAACCACCCGATTACGGACTTGTAGATGATTTTAGATATCGCTTGCGAATTGTGGACATACCCCCACTATCGGACCGCAGAGCTGATGTCCCGGAAATCTTTGACTACCTGCTTAAAAAAGAACTAGCCAAACACAATATATCCCCCGAGTCGGTGTACGGATCTTTTGACGTCAGCCACTACGAAGGCCTATGTCTACACGGCTACACAAACGGCGATAATGTACGCGGGCTCTACGATATAGCAGCAAAGACGGCCTCTCTGATTGCGAGTGAATATCCTGCCGAGAGAGCATTATTCGATAAGATTTAGGAGAAACGAAAACAAAACATCCTCAATGAACAATCCCGGCTTGAGGATCAGCAGCACAGTATGCACACCACCTCGCCAGTAGTTGCACTACCCATACCGGTCTATAATGGCACCACAAATGATCTAGCACTACTATCGTTCGGACATAACCACCCGATTTCTACCGCTCTCTTTTGCTTTGTAAAGGGCTTGATCAGCTCGGTTGATGAGATCCAATTCGGTCTTGTCCTCGTGGAACTGGGCCAGGCCAAAGCTGGCAGTGACTTGTTGCCTGTTTTTCATAAAGTCAGCGGCCTGTATCTTTTCCCTTAGCCGTTCTATAACAGATACGCCTTGGGTTGCATCCGTGAAGGGCAGGGAAACCACGAACTCTTCGCCCCCGTATCTCGCCGGCAGATCCTCATGGCGCAGTTCAGTCCTTAGGAGTCCTGAAAGCCCTGCCAAGGTGGTGTCGCCTGCTTGGTGGCCATAGGTATCGTTGATACGTTTAAAGTGGTCGATATCCATCATCACCACCGAGAGGGGGTGCGCGTGACGTCTCGCTACTGAGAAGTGCTTGCTAAACTGCTCGAAAAAATACCTGCGATTTGCAATTTGGGTGAGCATGTCAATTTGTGTCAACTTAGTGATGGTGATGTTTGCTTTTTCGAGCTCCCTATTTTTTCGTTTGAGCTCCCTGGAGATATTGGCAATATCGTTTGTCAGGGAGGCCATCATCTCGAGCTCCTCGCTCTGGGATGCCACACGTTTCTCTCCGATGAGGAGTGTCTCGCCATTTTCAACCGCGTAAGCGACCATGCCGTACACCGCATTGGCACCATAGAGACGCATGAGATTGACGATTGGTTTTTGGCCAATCTCCGAGAAAATAACCTCTGGTTGCTCAGAGGAGGCAAAGCCGAGATAGGCATTGAGATCTTTTCCCAAATCCATTCGTTGCTTTGAAAGATGGGAGAGAAATGGCTGGTTGCTGGTCACTAAATTACCGCTTGCATCGAGTTTTAAGGCGATCAGCTGGGAACTGTTCTCTAAAAAGTCGTTCCAGACCGCGGGGTGTGCTTTCATTAGGTTATCCATTTGCCGGTCTATTTTCCGCTGGGACCAGCTTTAGCGCTGCGCCCACGGCTTCGTTGCAATCCTGGGCAAATGCAGCCCGATGCCCAAGGGCGTGGACAATCTCTGGGTTCGTTCGAAATGCCAAACCGCCAATGAGAATCGGTATGGATGCGGCCTTGGCATCTTTGGCCATGACATCGAGGATCTCGTGGACAAATTTAATGTGGGATGAGAGGGCCACAGAAACGGCGATAAGGTCTGGTTCCTCTTCTCCAACAAGGTGAATGAGCTCGCTTATCGGTGTATTGGCACCCAGGTACTGCACGTCGAAGCCGGCCAATTCGAGTGACGTGGCCACCATCCAAGCCCCGATTTCGTGGTATTCGTTTGGCGCTGAGGTGACAATAACTTTGCCTCGTTCCGCCGATGAAACAGGGGCGTTGGTGCTCAACAGGGTAATGGTTTTCGCAATGATGCTCGAGCACAGGTGCTCTTTGGCCACAGATATTTCATCGTTCTCCCAAAGGGTGCCCACCCGATACATGGCGGGTTGGAGCAGGGATACAAACAAGGACGGGAGTGGAAGTCCCTCGGCTACGAGGCGGGTGCAAAGCGCCAGACATTCCCGATGCTTGCCCGAAAGGAGCAGTGCCATAAATGCGTCGAATTGAGGATGTCGAGATGGGGGAAACGCATCCTCAACTGGTACGTCCCCGCGCTTTGCCTCCTCTACTGTCTTGTCGTGCCGTTGTCGCATCCACTTGTAGATCGCGATGATGGGGGTTGCGTGCGCGGGTGCGAAGACGCGTTCGATCGCCTGTGTCCACGCATCCAACTCCACTGGAAAGTAATCAAACGAGAATCCGTGATTTGCGTACGACCGATAGACCCAGGGCAGGGTTCGCTCCAGCAGGTCGAAGTTGTTTGTACTGAGCACGGTGGCCATGAACTCGCCATGGTTGTGGTGGTTGGTGAACATGATGTTGACGCTGTTTTCGCCTCCGATCAATGCGTGGAGATTCGACTTGGCCAACATGATGTGGTTGACCTCTTCTACGACCTTACTTTTCAGTAGATCGTAAGAAGCTGCGACCTCAGGCATCACGTGCAAGCTGGATAACATTGTTTCTTGCGGCATGCTGTCCCCCCTTTGTTGGATTGTATCGTGTTCTATTTTATAAGTGCTTATTGACTTTATTTTTGATCACATTCTGCTAAGGGCAAGTCCATTGCCAACCGTGTGGGGTTCTCAAATTTTGCTGAATAAATAACAAATAATAATACATAAATAAAATAATATTCGACATAATCGCCTGTACAATACTAAATTTTCACTCAAAGGCTTGCTCGGAAACGCCACTTCGGTTTATGCTTTTACTTTGAGGTGGTGGGCACAGTCCACTGAATCCAGGACTGTGGCTGACAGAACGACTGGAGCGTTTGTGGAACAGACGATTGATTACCGAGAAGTGGGACTTATTGTGGGGTTAGAGGTCCACCAGCAATTGCTGACGGATTACAAGATGTTTTGCCGCTGTCCAGCAGGGCGCTACACCAAGACCCATGACGGCGAGGTGCTGCGCCACATGCGTCCGACCCTGTCAGAGCTCGGGGAGTATGACGGCACTGCATTAATGGAGTTTAAAACAAAGAAGAATATCATCTACTTGCTACACAAGAGCAACGTGTGCACCTACGAAATGGACGATACCCCGCCATTTTTAATGAACCCAAACGCCCTAGACGTGGCCATTGAGCAGTGTCTGATGCTGGGGTGCGATATCGTGGACGAGGTCCACGTGGCGCGCAAGCAATACCTGGACGGATCCATCCCCACTGGATTCCAACGAACAGCCATCGTCGGGGTGGGCGGCAAGCTGCCCTTCCTCGATCGGCACCTGACAATCACCCAGGTCAGCGTGGAAGAGGACTCGTGCCGGGAAGTGTCGGATCAGGGACACCTTATCGTCTGGCGCACGGATCGCTTGGGCATGCCCCTCATCGAAACGGTTACTGGGCCTGATCTGCGCACACCTGAGGAAGTGGTAGAGGCGATTTTGCTCATCGGGCGGGTTTGCCGGAGCACTGGTCACGTGCGCGTGGGCATGGGGGCCAGCCGTCAGGATGTGAATGTATCAGTACGCGGCGGGCGACGCGTGGAGATAAAGGGTGTTCCCCAAGCCTGGTGGGCGAAACAGTTGGTTCATGGCGAGGCAGTACGACAGGTCAACCTGCTGCAGCTTAGAGACCAACTCAGGCGTCGGGGATTTAAACGCCCAGAGGATATCCGCGTCACCCATCAAGACATTACGACCCGGGTTGCTGATTCAGCATTCGAGATTTTCAGGCGCGAGCACTTTGAGCAGCTCATCGCACAGGAAAACCGACGCCAGGGCTTTGAACTCGGAAAAGGCCCCTTTTGCGTTCGCGGCGTGCGCTTAGCGGGCTTGGCCGGCACCCTCAATTGGCCAGGTCAGCCCAATCACACCTTTGCGCATGAGCTATCCGGACGGGTACGGGTGATTGCCGGGCTGGATTGGGAGCCTGTACTGGTGCACGGCGAAGCATGGCCGGAGTATACCAATGCGGACCGGGAACTGGCAGAGATTCGGTCCGCGCTTGGCTGTGACGCCCAAGATGGGTTGGCCGTGGTTTGGGGGCCCCAGGAAGACACGGTAACAGCGGCCGAGGAAATCCGACTGCGATACATAGATGCCCTCGAAGGCGTGCCCAACGAAACCCGGCAGCCGTTTGTAGATGGACACACCTGTTTCGAGCGGATTCTTCCTGGGCCTGACCGGATGTATCCAGACACGGACAGCCCGCCTATTCGGATTGTACGGGAGCGGGTTGGTCGGCTTCGCGCTTCATTGCCCCCACCACCCTGGGAGCGGGCTGCGCGCTATGGCAAGGCAGGCGTGCCAGAGGAAACCATTTGCTATCTCATCCGCCGCGGTGGAGCAAGGCGGGTCGATTTGGTCATCAAAGCAAGCGGCGCTGATGTGAGAGATGCGTGTTTCTTTTTTGGACAGCGGCTCAAAGGCCTGCGCCGGTCAGGGGTACCTGTAGACCGCATCACAGATGCACAATGGTGCGCGTTCTTTGAGATAGTCAAGCAAAGACCTGTGCTTTTTGAAGCGTGGCAGCGGATTGTAACGCACATGGCTTCGGCCGCGGACACAGACACATCCCTTTCCTCGCTGATCAAAGCCCTCGGATTCAACGATCCGGCATTGGAGTGGCAGGATGATGTGGCCCAGGTGGCTACCATGCGTCCAGATTGGGACAACGGAGACCCAGCAAAGCGGTTGCGGTATTTGATGGGCCGAGTAATGCCGAAGCTGCGCGGCAGGATCGCGGCAAGGGAGGTGGCCAGGAGCCTACGAACCCAACTCATGTCCAATGCAAACAGAGCAGATAAAAGAACCGAATGGCACCATCATGACCGAAACTAAAGACATCTTAAAGGGGTACCAGGGGCTGGCAAGGGCTGCGCTTTCCAAGTGGGGCGTGCGGGTATGGAGTGACGTAAAGATCATCAACGATGCGGGTAGTGTTTTTGAAGGGGTCATCCTGCCCCGCAGCGAGACATTTGACGACCTTCACATCGTCGTGAAAATGAAAAACGGCTACAACATCGGGGTTCATGTGGATCGGGTCGTGTCGATTGAGGAGATAGGGTACAAAGAGGCGGTCTATAAGATCCCGGAAAAGGCATTCCCGCGCAACGATGCATTGCCAAACGTCTCCCTACTCGGCACTGGGGGCACCATTGCCTCTCGGCTCGACTATCGCACCGGCGCGGTTATCCCTGCATTTACGCCGGGCGAGTTGTACGGCGCTGTGCCTGAGCTGGCCGACATTTGCAATTTAACGACAAAAAAGCTGTTCGGTGTATTTTCCGAAAACATGGCCAAGGAGCAGTACCTGGTGTTGGCCGAGTCGATTGGAGAAGAGATCGCAGCTGGTGCGGACGGTATTGTCGTTGGCCACGGCACTGACACGATGGGACACACCGCAGCTGTGCTCAGTTTCATGGTGCAGCAGAGCCCCGTACCGATCGTCATCGTGGGATCCCAGCGCAGCTCGGACCGGCCCAGCAGTGACGCGGCGCGCAACTTGATTCACGCGGTGCGTGCAGCAGCGTACGGCGATATCGCCGAAGTTCAGATCTGCATGTTCGGCCCTACTTCGGATCGCTACGGCTTGCTCCACCGCGGCACCCGCTGCCGCAAGATGCACAGCTCCTACAGGAGCACCTTCAGAACCATCGGTGATATTCCCCTTGCAAAGGTCAATCGCAAGCGATTTGACTACCTGACCGAGGACTACATCAAGCGGGATCCAACGCGCCAGATCAAAATCGACCCTGTCTACGAAGACCGGGTTACCATCCTCTACTACTACCCGGGCATGCATCCCGACCTGGTGGACGCGCTCGTCGAGAAGGGATATCGGGGTATCGTCATTGCCGGCACCGGGCTCGGTCACGTAAACCGGCCGATCTACCCAGCCCTCAAACGGGCCATCGAAAGCGGCGTGCACGTGGTGATGACCGTTCAGACCCTGTGGGGATTTGCGCAAATGTACGTCTACGACACGGGCAGGGACCTGCTCGACATCGGCGTCGTGCCCTTGGACAACATGCTCCCGGAAACCGCGCTCATGAAGCTCGGCTGGGTCCTGGGCCATACGGACGACCACGAACAGGTGATGCAAATGATGCGCACCCCCATCAACGGCGAGATCACCTCAAGAGAGCCCCACAACGGCTACATCATCCTCCAAGGCGGGCTTTCCGAGACCGAGGAATACATCACCAGCCACTGGAAATAGGATAGATTTCAGATTCATATCTCCAGAGAGCCGGGCTCACGATCCATCTCGGATACAGCGAATGTGATGTTCTGGATACTTACCGATTGTAAACACAACGCCATCTCTAAAGTCGACGCTCCACGCGTTATTAACGTTTGCGAAGCTCGTTGATGACGTGAAAAACCAATCTGAGGGTGTGGCCAGAAACGCCGCGGTATTGATCGCCGGATTCACGGCGTGGTTGTTCACGATGCTTTGTAGCTCAATTCTGTTCGGCAGCCGCCAATCGGAATTCCCTGCCCATATCAGAGCCTCACAGTAAGCTAGAGCATCCTTCCAATCATATGTGCCAGCAGTACCAATGGTGCACGTATCTCCAATAAGGCCAGCCGCGCAACCCTGCCACTGAAGTCCTGTTGTATTGTCGACGATAACAGGATAGCCCGACACAGCGGTATCCCGGGTGAAGCGCTGAGCCGGCATTTCGCCAGGGTCTCCTCTCACACAGCGACTGTAGACGAAGTCGTTTTTTTCGAATCCGAAGTTTTGCACGTTGCCGTAATGGTGGAAGTTAATGCCCCAAGCATCGGTCATGTTGGTGACACTAGACGACGAAGTCCAGAATTCATATGAGGTGGCTGGGAATGCGGCAGTATCGAGGGCCGGAGCGTTCCTCCCGGCATCTACGATTGAGTTCAACTCATATTCATCCGGCAGCCGCCAATCGATGTGGCCGCCCCATGAGAGGCTGTCGCAGTAGGCCAGTGCATCTGCCCAGTTGTAAAGCATGAGATGACCGTTTTCACACGAGGATCCGTTCTGTCCGGCTCCACAGCCCTGCCATATCAGACCTGTTACATTGTCCTGAACGACTGGTTCGTATGTAATTGCAAGGTCCCTCGTGAATCGTTCTGTTTCCGGATAGATCGTATCCCATCCATATTGAGCATCTTGGCCATAGAAGATATCACCTGGCTCTGGACATTGAGATAGCGGTGGATGGATCTCATCATAACACCGGCGTTGGTTCGTGTCGGCCAAGGGAAAGTGGGGGCCAGGTGCGTTGCAGGTCGCATCGCCGCAGCCAGGAGATACGCAAACCTCATTCACGCAAATGTCGTAGGAGCGATCTGGAACGGTTACCACATGACAGGGTGTGAAGTTCGGCTGGCCTGAGCAATCAGTGTCGGTGTCCGTATCCGTATCGGTGTCAGTATCAGTATTGGTGTCAGTGTCAGTATCGGTGTCGGTGTCGGTGTCAGTGTCAGTATCGGTGTCCGCGTCACAACCAGTCTCCGTATCTGTATCGCATACACATTCTTCATGAAATTCAATGGCACGGCTAAAACTCTCTATCTCGAAATATTGATTGGCACTTACAAAAATGAGAGCGCGATACTCGATTGTCGGACGCAGCTCGTTGCCGGCAAATCCGTTGTAAAACACCACGTGAATCGTCCTTCCCAAGTCCAGCACAGAAATGCGATATTCTCCTGGAGCGTCTGGCTGGTCCGGGACCAAAGTTCCGTCTGTGAGCCGATAGCTCACCCCTGTTTCCAGGTTGTACAACACCAGGTTAATCACCCCTTGGGTCAACAGGGCCCGCATATGCTCTGTGGGTTCTGTAGGTACCGTATCAACCGAAGTAAACGTTAAAGAACCAAGATCGTCCTCAAAGGTCACGACGGCTGGATCATCGATGATCTTGCTCAAGGCAAAGACATCGTCGTGATGGTGCCAATGGGACGACTCATCGCATCGGCCGGCGATGAGCATGGTGGACGCCAAAAATACCCCAATCATCCATTTTGTTTGGTAGGCAGACATGTTCCCCCCTCCTTGAAATCTTCAAACCCCAAAAAGCCGAGCTTCATGGCCCGTCCCGAACGCAGCGAATCCATGCCGGAGAAGTCTTGTTACGGTAGGCCACCTCGCCAATGTCAAAGAAGACGTACCAGGCGCTGGACACAGCGTAATCACCGGATGACGAAGAGAATAGAAGTCGGGGTGAGGCGGGAAATGCTGTTGTATCGATCGACGGCCAATCGGTGTGATTGTTCACAATACTCTGCAGCTCTTTCGTGTTGGGCAACCGCCAGTCACCGTAACCGGCCCAAGTCAGATTTTCGCAATAGCCCAAGGCGCTGACCCAGGTGTACAAACCCGAGGAACCAGTACTACAAGCATCTCCGATGAGCCCTGCGGCGCAACCCTGCCACACAAGCCCCGTTGTATTGTCGACGACTACCGGATAATCCGAAACCGATGTATCTCGGATAAAGCGTTGGGTTTGTGTTGCGGCAACTCCGCTTCGAACACACCGGACGAAGTTTGAAGTGCTCTTGTCGGTTGTATCCAGGTGACCATAGTTGAAGTAGATGGTCCATCCTTCAGACAAGCGGTACGCATTGGTTGACGATGACCAGAAAAAGCTGACTGGTGAAGTGTGCGGAAACGCGACTATGTCGATCGATGGGCTGGTCTCTCCGGCATTTACGATTGAATGCAACTCATACTCATCCGGCAGTCGCCAGTCGGTGTGGTCACCCCAAGAGAGATCGTTGCAGTAGGCCAGTGCATCCGCCCAATTGTATAAAAGGGCGGAACCGGTTGCACACGCGGACCCACTCGTTCCTGCTTCACAGCCCTGCCAGATCAGACCTGTTACATTGTCCTGAACAATGGGTTCATCAGCATTTGCCAGATTCCGCACGAACCGCATGTTCTCTGGGTATATCGCATCCCATCCATACTGAGCATCCTGCCCGTAGTATGGTTGGCCAGGCGCCGGACAAGTTATTACACTGTTGTCGTCGTAGCAGAGGCGTTGGTTCGTGTCGGCCAAGGGAAAGTGGGGGCCGGGTGCGTTGCAGGTCTCATCTCCGCAGCCCGGTGACACGCATACTTCGTTTACACAGATGTCGTACGAACGATCTGGGACGGTTACCACATGACAGGGTGTGAAGTTCGGTTTGCCTGTGCAGTCGGTATCGGTGTCAGTATCAGTGTCGGTATCAGTGTCAGTATCGGTGTCGGTATCGGTGTCAGTATCGGTATCAGTGTCCGCGTCACAGCCCGTATCTGTGTGTGTATCTGTATCGCATACACATTCTTCATGAAATTCAATGGCACGGCTAAAACTCTCTATCTCGAAATATTGATTGGCACTTACAAAAATGAGAGCGCGATACTCGATTGTCGGACGCAGCATGGTGCCAGCAAACGCATTGTAAAAAACCACGTGAATCGTCCTTCCCTCGTCCAGCACTGACACGCGATATTCTCCCGGTGCGTCTGGCTGGTCCGGGACCAAAGTTCCGTCTGTGAGCCGATAGCTCACCCCGGTATCCAGGTTGTACAGCACCAGGTTAATCACCCCTTGGGTCAGCAGGGCCCGCATATGCTCCGTGGGTTCAGTGGGTACTGTATCAACCGAAGTAAACGTTAAAGAACCGAGATCGTCCTCAAGGGTTACGACGGCTGGATCATCGATGATCTTGCTTAGGGCAAAGACATCGTCGTGATGGTGCCAATGGGACGACTCATCGCATTTGCCGGCGATGAGCATGGTCGAAGCCAGAAATACCCCAATCATCCATTTTGTTTGGTTGACAGACATGTTCCCCCCTTATTGCCTGCTGGTCTTACTGTATTTTATAAATTAGATGATCTAGCTTTTTTTCAGTTTGTAATGCATTAAGCTTATAAGCTACTTTTGCATATTTGCAAGCAGAACTAATGCGGTTCGGTGGTTTCTCAGGACTTTACAAAATAGAGAACTATAGGATTTCATTCCTAATTATCATAGTTAATCAGGAATGAAATCCTAATTATCCTAGTAAATGAGCTCGACGATGACCGATTTACGATTCCTCTTCGATGTCAATCGGTTTGGTAAGGCCGTCCCCTAGGATTTCTTCGATGCGCCGCTCCACCGCTTCTAGGCGTTTTGCCCCCTCTCTTGAAAGTCGGACACCCTGTTCAAATCGAGCCAGGGCCTCCTCTAGGGGCAAGCCCCCTTCTTCTAGATCTTGAACCACTGTTTCGAGGGCTTCGAGTATCTTTTCAAATGATGTTTCTGATGTTTTTTCTTTACTCATTTTTTCGCACTATCCCGCGTCAAACCCGATACTTGTACCATCTTTTGAGGTTGCTATGCCAGGGAGGTCTTGCTCCGAATATCAAATACGATTTCATTGTCTTTTAGACCAACGGTCGCGGTGCCACCATCCACGAGCTTGCCGAATAGGATTTCTTCGGCAAGGGGCTCGCGTATTTTCTTTTGAATCAGGCGCAGGAGCGGCCGGGCTCCGAAAATGTCGTCATACCCCTTTTGGGCAAGCCATGTGACCGCTTCTTTTGCGAGGGTTACAGACACAGACCTATCCGCGAGTTGATGCTGAAGCTCGCCGATGAATTTGTAAACGATCTTTTCGACAGTCTCCAGATCTAGAGTTCCAAAGGTGATGATCTCGGTCAAGCGATTTCTAAATTCAGGGCTGAACAGCCGTTCTACTTCTTTTCTCCCCTTGGACGCATCTATCGATCCGGAAAACCCGATGCTCTGTCTGCTCATCTCACGGCTGCCAGCATTTGAGGTCATGATGAGGATGACATTGTGAAAGTCAGCCCGGCGGCCATTGTTGTCAGTTAGGGACGCACTGTCCATGACCTGCAGCAGTATATCAAACAGGTCTGGATGGGCTTTTTCGATTTCGTCGAGCAGGAGAACGCAGTGGGGCATTTTGCGAATCGCATCGGTGAGGAGTCCCCCCTGGTCATAGCCGATGTATCCAGGCGGCGCTCCGATCAGGCGAGAAACAGTGTGCTTTTCCATGTACTCGCTCATGTCGAACCGCTTGAACCCAATGCCAAGTGCCCGCGCGAGTTGCCGGGCCACCTCGGTCTTACCCACCCCAGTGGGTCCTGCAAATAAAAAGCCACCCACGGGGTGATCCGGATGGCCCAGGCCAGCTCGAGCGAGTTTAATTGCACTCACCAGCGCCTGTATGGCCGCGTCCTGGCCAAAGATGACTTTCTTCATCGCTTCTTCGAGTCCGGCAAGACGCTCCCGATCGCTTTTGTCCGCATGTAAATCCGGGATGTTGGCAATGGCGGATATCACGGCTTCCACTTCGCTCTTGCCAAGGGTATTGCGGCGTTCTTCCGGTTTCTTAAGTTGATTTCTCGCACCTGCTTCGTCGATGACGTCAATTGCCTTGTCCGGTAGGAAACGCTCGAAGATATGCCGCGCTGAGAGCTCGGCCGCACTTTCCAGGGCATCATCGGTGTAGCGAACACTGTGGAACGCCTCGTACCGATCTTTCAGACCGCCTAGAATGGTGACGCTATCTGCGATGGACGATTCAGGAATTTCGATTTTCTGAAATCTACGCGCCAGTGCTTTGTCCGCCTCGAAACGCTTTGTGTAATCCTCGTGGGTCGTGGCACCGATGCAGCGCAGATCACCGGTCTGAAGGGCTGGTTTGAGCAGGTTGGCCACGTCAACCGTTGTGCCCGAGGTAGCCCCGGCGCCGACTATCATATGGATTTCATCAATGACTAGGATCGGCTTTTCTTTTTTTACAAGCGCAGTCAGACACTGTCTCATCCTCTGCTCGAACTGCCCTCGAAATTTGGTACCCGCAAGGAGTGCGCCGATATCGAGCATGAACAGCTCGCAGCCCTGGATCGTTTCCGGAATGTCACCTGCGACGACCCGCTGAGCCAATCCATGGATGACGGCGGTTTTACCCACGCCGGAATCTCCGATAAGCAGCGGGTTGTTCCTCGTCCTGCGGCAAAGCACTTCGAGAATGCGGTGCATTTCAGCGCCCCTGCCAATCAACGGATCGAGCTTGCCGTCCCTTGCAAGGGCGAGTAGATCGACCGTGACATTTTCGAGCGCATCGGCTTTAGGCTGTCTATCGTCGTCGTCCACGTGACCCGAAGGCATGAGGATATCCCCCTCGGTTTCTTCAATCCCATGGGAAATGTATTCAATCATTTTAAGCCGTGTAATCCCATGGGCCTCTAACAGGTACGCTGCATAGGATTCGCTCTCGCCAAAGATCGCCACCAGCACATCGGCCGGCAGTACCTCCTCTCTCTGGCTGGCCTGGACTTGGACTACCGCCCGCTCTAAAACACGCCGGAAACCCAGTGTTTGCTTGGGATCTGCATCTTCCTTTTCTTCTGAAAGTTTCGGAATTTCCCTTTTTAAATAGGCCTCGAGTTCGGATCTAATTTCGTCGGGGTCGCCGCCACACGAGCGAATGATCTGCAAAGCAGATGGGTCCAAGAGCAGTGCGTAGAGCAAATGCTCTGCGGTTACGTACTCGTGACGTTGTTCATGGGCTTGCCGAATGGCTGCTCTAATTGCGAGTTGGGCTTGTTGATTAGCCATTGCTCATCCCGGTTGCATCGTGCATTTTAAAGGAAATCCGTTCTGTCGGGCGAGCGCCGTGGTTTCGAGTATCTTCGTCTCTGCGATTTCCCGACTGTAGGTGCCGACCACGGCAGAACCGCTGTTATGAACCCGTTGCATAAGGGCCGTCGCGGTTGGCTCAGGGTGGTGAAAAATGGTCTCCAAAACCATCACTACAAATGCCATGGTCGTGTAATGGTCGTTGTGGATAATCACATGATAGGGCTTGGGCTTCTTTGTAGAAATATCCTCTTCGGCAATGACGTCCGACTCAAACTCTGTTTGCCTGCTTCCCATTACCTATGATTCTTAATCCCCTCTGCCTTGTTTTTCAACCAGAGGTCATCCTCTCAAGAGAGAAAAGGCTTGATTCTAGGGATTTCATCAAGGGAAAAATCTAGTTTAATAAAGCCTATTGGCAGTGCTTCTAAAAAAAATGGTAACAGGTTTTGGGTCGCGTTGTGTTTCATTTGGGTGAAGACAGAGGAGATGGCATTGGCTATCGACGTTGAGAATTACTACAGACTCTATGGACCGATGGTGCTGCGTCGGTGTCGCAAGCTCCTTAAGGATGAACAATTGGCGGTTGATGCAATGCAGGATACGTTTGTTAAATTGATACGCCACGACAAAACGCTGCGGCATCAGGCGCCGTCTAGTTTGCTCTACCGCATGGCGACCAACACGTGCCTCAATATCATTCGCTCGAAAAAAAGCCGGCCCGAAGATCCCAACGAAGCACTGGTGCGGTGCCTCGTCGATACTGGTGAGTCAGAGGCAAGGATCTCGGCTCGAAATATGCTCGGTCGGTTGTTCAGACGAGAAAAGGCCTCGACGCGTACGATCGCAGTGTTGCACTTGCTCGATGGGATGACCCTCGAAGAGGTCGCCGAAGAAGTCGGCATGTCAGTTTCGGGTGTGCGAAAGCGCCTGCGGCCGCTCCGCGCCCGTCTGAAAGAGCTCGAAGGAGTTTCGCTATGAGTACGAACCACAGCGTTCCAGATATTATCCTCGAACGGCTCGCCCTGGGGGAGCTGTCACCTGAACGGGAAGAAGAGGTGAGGAAGTGTCTCGAACAGAACCCGGATCAGCAAGAGCGCTTTGACGCGTTGATCACCTCCAACGAGGAAATTCTGAGCCGCTATCCAGCTGCGGTGATGGGCGCTGAGATCAGGGCGCGCGCTGCAAAAGAAAGTGTCGCAGCACGCGAGTGGACCCTTCCGCGATTTGCGATCCCGGTCTTGGCAAGTGCCGCGGTTGCCGTGGCTGCTCTCTGGATACTGGTTCCCGTCAGTGTCGAGCGTTCGATCCCCCATCCAGCAGGTGTTTTGGATACTGTCCGCAGCAAAGGCGACACTGACCCGGCCCTGTTCGTTTATCGCAAGGGACAACGCAAAGAGCAGCAGCTGTCGAACGGTGCAAGGGTTCGCACGGGCGATGTACTCCAGCTCAAATACGCAGCCCGGGGCGCTTCCAACGGTGTGATTTTTTCCGTTGACGGATGGGGAGCAGTGACCTTGCATTTTCCTACCGCACCAGACAAACCCACTGCGCTCAATGAAACGGGCACCCATGCGTTGGCCTTTTCCTACGAGCTAGACGATGCGCCCGCGTTTGAGCGATTTTTCTTTGTCACCTCGACGGATTCAATAAATGTGGAAAGGGTTCTTGCCAGTGGTAGGAGGTTAGGCGCCAGTGCGTCAGGTGTGCTAGAGCTTCCTGACAACTTGTCCCAGAGCGACTTTCTCCTCAAAAAAAGCGATTTTGAATAAGCGGTGAAACATGTCTCAATCAAAAAGATTTCTAGGTTCAAACGGGGTTGTGCTCCTGACAGTTTTGCTCGTGGCAATGGCCCACCCCTGCAACGCCGCTGCTGAAGGCGAGAAAAAGCAGGAAGCGATCCGCCGGTTCGCCCTTCTTGCCGCCTCCAACGACGGCGGACCGAGTCGCGTCGAGCTGCGGTATGCCCACACTGATGCAACGGCCATGACCCGGGTGTTGCGGCAGCTGGGTGGGGTCTCTCCAAATGACAGCGTGTTACTCTTCGAACCGGACAGATTCGATTTCGAAGCTGGATTAGCGCGCATTCGCCAGCGTTTGGAAGGGGCGCGCAATGCCGACACGAGATTAGAGTTGATTTTTTACTACTCTGGCCACTCTGATGAGCAGGGGTTGATGCTGGGAACAGACCTTATTTCCTATCGAGAGCTACGGGATCAGATCGCCAAATTGCCGGCAGATGTTCGTATCGCGATCCTCGACTCTTGCTCCTCTGGTGCGCTGACCCGCGGCAAGGGCGGAAAGAGACGCGCGCCGTTCCTACTCGACACTTCTGTAGACGTACAGGGACATGCCTTTCTCACCTCTTCCTCGGCGGACGAATCCGCTCAAGAATCAGATCGGGTCGGTGGTTCTTTTTTCACCCACTATCTCGTCTCTGGCCTTCGGGGTGCAGCCGATACCAGTCAAGATGGCAAAGTCACTCTCAATGAAGCGTACCAATACGCCTTTGACGAAACCTTATCCCGGACAGAGTCAACCCAGGGAGGACCGCAGCACCCCAATTACGATTTTCAGCTCAAGGGCTCGGGTGACCTGGTGCTCACTGATCTACGCGGCACATCAGCCCTGCTCGTGCTTTCTCCATCTCTGGTCGGACGCTTGTTCATTCGCAACGACAAGGGGCAGCTGATAGCTGAAATAAACAAATTAAAGGACAAGCCCGTCAGCATCGGCTTGGAGCCGGGCGAATACGAAATCACGTTGGAAAAACCTGCTGAATTTCGCAAGGGCATCATCGCACTTTCCGAACAAACACCGCTGACCCTCAATGCAGATCAGCTTACGATTGTCGAGCAAGAGCAAGCCGTGGCTCGCGGTACTCAGCCCAATGAGGCACCGGCTGTCGAAGAACCGGTTTCAGACAAAATCGTGCGTCGCCCCTTCAGTGTCAATTTTGTACCTGGTGTTGGAACTGATATGAATGTTGAAGGCAACGTTCGGAATAATTTTTCCCTTAACTTTGTTGGGGGAGGCAATTATTTGACAGGCCTTGAATTCGGGCATGTGGGAAATATTCGCAGCCACAACGTGTTTGGTGCCCAGGTAGCTGGCATTTTCAATTCCACCCTTGGTGAAACAAGGGGATTTCAGTGGGCCGGCATTTTTAATTATAGCGGCCGTGCCCATGTAGGATTTCAAGGCGCGGGGATCGCCAACGTGGTTCAAGGCCCTGTAATAGGGTTTCAAGGGGCTGGCATTGCCAATGTCAACACCAATGGTTCGAGCTTGGGATTTCAGGCGGCCGGCATTGCTAATGTGAATCACGGCAGCTCGACTGGGTTTCAAGGTGCGGGGATCGCGAATGTCAACCGGGGATTTACCAAGGGGTTTCAGGGTGCGGGGATCGCAAATGTCAGCATGACAGATCACTCTCAAGGGTTTCAAGGAGCAGGGATTGTCAATGTGGCTGAATCCATCAAAGGTGCCCAGGTGGCTGGCATTGCCAACGTGGCTTATCGCGATCTGCTCGGCTTCCAGGCTGGTCTGGTCAATTACGGGGGTAACGTCAGGGGTGTGCAACTGGGATTGATCAACGTCTCGTGTAAAAATAGCGGCGCCCCCATCGGATTGGTGAACGCAGTGGGAGACGGTATGCTCGCACCGACCTATTGGCTGAGCGATACATCTCTGGTCAATGTTGGTATCAAGATGGGCAGCCGGCATGTCTACAGCATTCTCGGTTATGGGTACAATCCCTTGCGACGTGAGGATGGAGATCGCCATGCGGTGATCGCGGGCATTGGTGGTCATATCGACTTTAGTCCTGTGTGGTTGGAGCTGGATCTGGTGCATCGGTGGCTCTTTAGCCGTTCAGACTGGTCTGACCGAGAGCTAGATAAAAACGACATAGAAACTATCAGCAAAGTACGGGCGATCGTTGGATTTAGAATTGTTCCGCAATTTTCCGTCTATGTCGGCCCGACGTTCAATTTTTACATCTCTGACGATGACAGGGAAATTTCCTTCTTGCCTCGACTGGACCGCATCGCAGCAGGTGACGAACTGGACTTGTACTTTGGGATTGGAGGTGTACTAGGCATCCAGTGGACACCCCAGTGGGGCAATCTCAACGACCCAAGCGCAAAGTAAACTAATGGGTCACCCCTTTCCGGTTCTTTCCGGTTTTGTCTTGGATAGAGCGCTATCGATTACACGCACAGGCCCTTTTGGTGAAGGGCCCGTAGGACTGTGGGGTAGTTTCAGTTCTGTCTCTATATCTATTGTTATTGTAGAACGCACAACCGTTTCCCCCTGTGTTGGCCTCGAGTATCTCCCCGGAGCCCACATTCAAGGCATCCAGCACCTCTGAGCAGTGTTCATCGGTGCCGGCGCTTCCGGCATAATTCTTGGTGCCTTCGTTGTACCCCTCGTGGCCTGCGCACACGAAATCACAGGTGTCGCCCTCTTCACCCATATACCAGCAGAAGCCGCCCACCGAGGCTCCACTGCAACTCGGTGAAGTGTCGGTGTCCGTATCTGTATCCGTATCGGTGTCTGTATCCGTATCGGTGTCTGTATCCGAATCGGTTTCCGTGTCTGTACCCGTATCGGTGTCTGTGTCGGTGTCTGTATCCGAATCGGTTTCCGTGTCTGTACCCGTATCGGTGTCTGTGTCTGTATCCGTGTCGGCGTCCGTGTCGGTGTCCGTGTCCGAATCTTCGTCGCCAACACACTGAGCTGCGCCCCCTGAATAGACGCAGCTCATCCCCAGGGTTGCGCAGTCCGTGTAATCGCGCCACCGACCTTCGGCGCAGATCTGGAGCATGTCCTCCATGCATTGGGTGTCATCCTGGGCGCAGTCGTCAGAATTCGTGCCCCCCCCCCGAATCCGAATCAGACTCGCCGTCCATTTCGGGCAGGCTGAAGTCAAGACACCCAACTGCTATATAGCCGCGCATAAATAAACCGACTTATGGCCTAAAAAAAGGGACGAAGGAGTCCAGCGATTCTTTTGGGTTCTTTCTTGATTACGTCGAACGTTTCGAACAGTGAGCTGCAGAGTTCTTTGGGGGTATCGAAG
>JASJCT010000122.1 GCA_030065855.1 Myxococcota bacterium | reverse complement strand
GGACGCCTGATTTCTTAGCGGCCAGCGCAAGACAATAGATGAAGATATTGGTGTTGCGTTTAGTGGGTTTGAGCAGAAATTGTCTCTGCGTACACCGTCGAGTAACGAGATAAGTGGTATTGGGAATGATTCTTCTGGGTAACGTCATACCCCCTATGTCGGCCGTTTTGAGAAATTGTTTCCAATATCTCGAAAAAAATTAACCCGGGGGAACGCGGGAAAAAAATTAACCCGGGTGGGGAACGCGGGTATCCGCGTTCCGTTCGGTGGCAATTCCGAGTCTTCTTCTTGCCGTCCGCGCACCGTTACTACCGAATGTTTCGTGATCGGAGCATTCGATGGCACCAGCAGCGTGGTCAGCCAAGACCGTACAATGACCGCGAACGTCTCAGCAACAACGTCACGATTGGCCCTATCGATGCTGCGTACGAACACATTTTTTCCTTGCGCATTTGGTGTAAAGAAATAGATATTGAGGGGCTCCCTGTCAAAATTACACCAGATGACTGCTTTCGCATCCACCTCATGCAGCACTTTTTGGGCCATTTTTTTCTGCTGCCCAAGCTCAGTTGGTAGGTGTTCCCACCAGTGAACCGCGAGATACTGTTGTAAATCGCCCAGGTGTGCCAAAATAATTTCTAAGATGAGAGACGACGCTTCGGGATAGGCACTGTCACCAACAAATATAGCTATAGTTGTACTCTCAGGTGCTTGGTTTTCGGATTCAGCTGCGGCTAATCGCACGGTATAGAGCCCAAAAATGAGCGCACATATAAGAATGACAGACACTGTGGGAAGTGAACGCTGGGAGGGCCTCATAACGATCCCAACATACCCTGCACCCCGCTTTCTGATCAACTGAATGAATGGCTGTTACCTGCTTCCAGGCACAGACACCCCCTTAAAAAGACCTGAGAGAGAGGCGCTATGGACCTTCGAGGATGTTCATGATGGAAGCAGTGGGTTACAGCTTCTCTACTGCAGCGAGGAGCGCTTCCAGGTCCGCGCTGTCGCCCAAGCTGTATTCGTCGTCCCTGTAGGTGACCTTGCCGGACTTGTCGATGAGGACGACTTTGCGGGCGGCGTAGTCTTTGCCCTCGTGAGTGAGCACCGCGTCGAACTGACGCGACACGGTCAGCTCGGTATCGGCCAGTAACGAGAACGGCAAGGACAGAGACGCTTTGAACTTGGTGTGGGATTCCACCGAATCGCCGGAAACGCCGAAGACGGCGATGTTGTGATCTTGAAATGTTTGGTACTTGTCCCGGAACTCGGAAAGCTCCCGGGTTCATCCACCGGTAAAATCGGCCGGATAGAACGCAAGGAGCACCCCGCGTTCGCCGAGAATCTCGGACAGTCTTACCGCCTTTCCCGCTTCGTCGGGCAGCGAAAAATCCGGGGCCAGATTGCCCACCTGGATGCCCTCGCTCGCTGTCTGACCTTCTGCCGGCATTGCCGTCTCCGATGGGATAGGGGCCGGGGTCTCGGTCGATGTCTCGGTAGCGGCCATCGACTCTGGGGTGGTCCCCCCCTGAGCGGTAGTCTTCTCGGCGCAGCTTGGCGACAGCAATAGGGCTGCGGCCACCAAACCGTTGTGAAGTATTCTCTTCATTTTGAGCTCCTTTCCTACCAATTGGTTCTGGCCATCCCCTGAAGCCCTTTTGTATTTGGCTTAGTAGGATCAGTAGAGTCGAAAGTGCAGCAACCGGCACTCGAGGGGACCGTTCCACAGGATGTCCCGCTTGTGGGACCTGAGCCCGATGCGGCCGGCCAGGAATTTTGAGCTGGTCAGAATATGGGCGGTCATGCCCTGGCAGTTCTTTTTAAGGACATCTCCGAAGGTGCTGTAGAGATCGGCCAGCTGCCCGATTTCTCCCAACCGCTCGCCATAGGGTGGATTTGTAACAACCATCCCGTTGTCGCGATTTTTTTGATCCTCAAACGAAGCGCGCCGGAGTCGGATTGTGTCGTCCACGCCCACCCCCTGGGCAGCTGCGCGTGCGGCCCGTAGTGCTTTTTCTGAGATGTCTGAACCAGATATGAAGGGATCCCCATCCCGCTTGATAGTTGCCTTGGCGTCGGCGATAAGGGTCTGCCACATCGACCGATCAAAATCCGGGTGTTGCATGAACCCAAACCGCCGACCGAGCAATCCCGGGGCGATATTGCGGGCAATGAGCGCACCTTCGATCAAAAACGTGCCTGATCCGCACATGGGATCAACCAGGGGTTGGTCACCGCTGTATCCCGACTTTAGCAAGATGCCCGCTGCCAGGGTCTCCTTGAGCGGGGCCTCAATGCCGTAGGTCGAGCGATATCCCCGGCGATGTAGGCGCGTTCCAGAGGTATCGAGACTCAATGTGCAGTGATTATCTCGCAACCGGGCGTTGAGGCGCAAATCTGGATTATTGGCATCCACACTGGGCCGCGTGCCGGTCTGATCCCGGAATTTATCCACAATCGCGTCCTTGATGACCTGGGAGATGAATCGCGTGTGGTTCATTTCAGAGGTCGATGCGACTGCGTCAACCGCCAGGGTGCCGTGCTTAGACAGGTGATCGTGCCAGGGCAATTCCCGCACGTTCGCATACAGCGCTTCCCTATCCCGGGCTTCAAATTCGGCGAGCGCGACCAGCACCCGATGGGCAGTTCGAAGCCATAGGTTGGCCCGGTAGACAGTGTTGAGATCTCCGTAAAACCCAACACCGCGAACCTTGGCAGTGACATTGCTCCCGCCTATCTCCTGAATTTCCTCAGCCAGGACATCCTCGAGACCGGCAGCTGTGGTCGCAAATAACTTGAGGGTGTGATGCGTTGCAGGGGCACTCGGCTTCCTCTTTGTCGGCATTATTACCACAGGTACGTCCATCCCCCCCGCTCGTGCAAACGGCTATCTTCTCCGCTTGGTGCGCAGTTTACGCGCCGCATTGGCAACCGCCTGGGGCACGTTTTTATCCCGCTCCAACGCCCGTACGTCATTTGTCCTCAAATGGACGAGAAAGCGCAAGGCGATTTCAAGCGGGCATCTCGGATTCTGAACCAAGTTCAGTTTCACCGTGTACTGTTTCGTCCACTCTCGATTCTTGGATATGTGGCGTATGGCCTCTTCGGGCAGGGATCGATACCGAGAATACTGGGTTATCTCTGATTCGCGGAGACTGGGTGCCTTAATAACCGCCATGACGACGAGCTTATTGCTGTCGCGAATCAGTACCGCCCGTTGTGCACCAGTGCCCAGCGTGGCAAGGCGGATCTTTGCCGAAATTGCCATGGTCGAAAGGGATTGCCGCAGGGATTCGACTTTCTCTTCGGTTTCTTCGGATGTGTCCTCCCCTGCTTCCTTGGCTGTCAGGGTTTCACTCACCTCGGTCGCGTCTAGATCTCGCCATTCTTCCCGCTCCAGGGTTTCTTTAAACACCGCGTCGTTTGAAGTGGGTTCCTCGGCAGCCCCGGTCTCAATCTCCCCAATCAGAGCGGTCTTTACTTCGGCAAAGCTCGCAATACCGGTAAGTTCGATGCCGTTGCGAATGGCGAGCTCCACTGCCCTATCCACAGTGGACATGCGTGCAGCTTTGTTGTTGTAAAGCGCCTCGATGATGGCCGGGTTTGCTAACAAGCGCTGGTCATTGGCTGCGATGATTTCGAGGGTGCGTTCATCGGCAGTCATCTTAGCAATCCAAAGGGCTGTTTCATCTGCCAAGGTGCGGTTCAAGAGAATCTTTTCTACAGCCTCGGGACGCGCGATGAGCAATTGGGCCAGGCCGTCGAGCACGACGGCGTTCTCCAGTTGGGCCAGGGCGCCGTCGACGACCGTTGCCGGCAACCCGGCCAATGTGGATTTGGCTTTGTCCGCAAGGGAGTGATCCCCATCGAACGCGAGCACATAAAGGGCGGTCATCAGATCAGTAGGACTGAGCGGCGCCAGGCCGTCAGCGGCCATGGCCTTGAGCGGCGGTGGTGCATTGGGGCCGCAGACCTTTGCAACTTGTGGGGATAATGTCTCTGTTTTAGCAGGATGCGCCATTGACTTCATGTATGACACCAAACAACGTGCGAGAATTGCGGGAAGGTGTGGGAGTCGAACCCACCCGGGACAAATTGCCCCACACTGGATTTGAAGTCCAGGAGGCCCACCGGAACCTAGACCTTCCCATATTCCCCTCCATACAAAACGTGCTGATCTCCAACCCGCTTTGTGACCGCTGTCTCGTCGCAATACTCCAGTATTGCCTGGGCATATTTACGAGACAAACCGAGTTCATCCCTGAACTCGGCGATGGTGATACTACGTTTTTTTTCAAGTAAACTCAAAACCTTTTGTTTGATGTCGGCAAATGTGGTGCAGTGGTAGCTCACCTTTGGCGTGAGCCGCAGCACCTTCTTGCGATTCACGAGGGACGCCATTATTTTTTTGAACCGGGATGGATCCACACCCAGGGATTCACAGACGCCGCCCTCGCGGGGAGACTCGATCCCGGCGTTGATAAAAAATAGCTCTACTTGTTCGGCGATCTTTTCATCCCCATCTGTGAGGGGTACCCGATAGCCCATAAGCGAAATGTTGGTGCCGTCCCTATCGAGGATGCCGTCTGCAATGAGGTGGGAAAGGAGCAATTGAAAGGTGGACGGCTCAATGTCCTTAACCATTTCCGAACGCAGATCGTTCAGGGGCATCTCTAACTTGGCCGGGTGCTCTTTGAGATAGGTTTTAACAAGGTCAACTTGCCGTGCCTTTAATGCATCAAAGAATGTTTTGTGAAGATAACCCGCTGCCTTCTTGTCCGGGTGCTCGAAAATAACCTGCTTGTCAACCAGGGTTGCAAGTGTATCTGCCACGTTATGTTCAAATCGACCGGATTTTAGAATGATCTTCTTTTGATCGATAAGTTCGTTTTTTGATTGGTAGACAATCTGCTCAATGCGGTCCTCGATGTCTCCTCCCAGCCGCTTGAGACCTTCGAGCATATCCGCGTCGAACCGCTTGTGCTTTTCAGGGGTGGCATCCAGGATGGTGCCACCGCCCACTGTAAACATCGGCGAGAGGGATCGAATGACAAAGCGATCATCGGGCTTGGCCACGATTTTTTCAGCTAGAATGAACTGGGCAGGCGCGGCGTCCCCTGGCTTTAAGCGGTCCCTGTCTAAAAGCGCGACGCGGCAGATGGTCTCTGACGTGCCGGTGTAGAACCGCAGCCGGGTCAGGTTTTTTACATCTCCAGCCGATTGAAGCAGCTGGAACACACCGTCCATTCGATAGGAGGGCACCAGGGAACCCGGGATGGCCACGCATTGCCCGCGTCTCAGTTTGCTCTTTTCCACATTTTGCAGATTGAGGGCAGTGCGCTTTCCAATGGCACTTCCTTGGTTCTTCTCCCGGCGGACCTGAATGCCGCGAATTTTGGTCTTGATTCTTTCCGGATAGACATCCACCTCATCGCCGAGCTGGATGCTGCCGGAGAGCACGGTACCCGCGACCACGGTCCCGAACCCCTGCATGGTGAATACCCGATCCACGGGCATTCTAAATACAGCCGTATCTCGCCGCTCCCGGACGCCCTTCCCGATTTCAAAGAGCGCTTGTTTCAGATCGTCGATTCCCTGCAGCGTGACCGCCGATACCGGCACGATGGGCGCGTTTTCGAGAAAGCTGCCCGCGACGAATATCTTCATCGTCTCAGTCAGATCG
This sequence comes from Myxococcota bacterium, assembly GCA_030065855.1. Taxonomy (GTDB): domain Bacteria; phylum Myxococcota_A; class Polyangia; order JAAYKL01; family JAAYKL01; genus JASJCT01. Next base: position 12,576 of record JASJCT010000122.1, on the reverse strand, counting down.
GCGATCCGATGGGTATCGACCAGGTCTGCCTTGGTCATGGCGATGACACCTCTTGGAATATCGAGAATACGAAGAATATCGAAGTGTTCTTGGGTCTGTAAGTTAATCCCCTCGTCTGCGGCCACAACAAACAGGGCAGCGTCGATATTGGCCGCACCAGCCACCATGGTCTTGACGAGTTTCTCGTGTCCAGGGACGTCGATAAACAGGATTTCCCGATTGGGATCAGGTGTATCCATGAAGACAAAGCCCAGCTCGATGGTGATGCCCCGGCGCTTTTCTTCGGCCAACGTATCCGCATCTACCCCGGTCAGGGCTTTTACAAGAGAGGTTTTGCCGTGATCAATATGGCCGGCTGTGCCGACGATGATGTGCCTCTTAGATGTTGCTTGGTCTTTCATGGGCGTTAACGTGGGGATTTGGCACCCAGAATTCGGTTGAGTGCAGCGCGGACCCATTGATCTTCGCCAGGTGCGATGGTGCGAAAATCCAACAGGACCGCATCTTTGTGAACCCGAGCAAAGATGGCTGGATTGCTATACCTGAGGCGTCGGGCCACTTCACCTGCGGATGGCCGGGTCGTCTTGATACTGAGCAGCTTGGACGGCAGGGTTTCCACCGGCACAGACCCGCTGCCGATCTGGGAGTGACCGTTCACAATGGCCAGGGTCACCTCGGGCATTACGGTTGGTTTGAGGGCGTTCAATACCCGGCGGGCGCGGCGGCTGAGCTGGCCAGGGGTTGCGGCGAACATGCGATAGACCGGGTGGGTTTTGGCGAGTCTTGCTGGATCTAAAAAGAGCTTCAACGTGGCTTCGAGGGCGGCGATGGTCATCTTGCCCACGCGAAAGGCCCGGGCCAGGGGGTTTTTTCGAATGCGTTTGACGATCTCGGCCTTGCCGATAATGATACCGGCCTGGGGACCGCCGATGAGCTTGTCTCCACTGAAGCACACCACATCCACGCCGAGTTGAATGCTATCGCGGACCAGCGGTTCCCGTTCCACGCCGTATTGGCTGAGATCGACCAAGGCACCGCTGCCGATATCATCGATGATGGGCAGCCCGTGCTGGTGGGCCAGGTCGGTCAGCTCAGCAAGGGAGGGCTCGCTCGAAAAGCCCAAAATGCGGTAATTGCTGTGGTGTACCCGCATGATGGCCCCGGTCTCCTCGCAGATGGCCCGCTCGTAATCCCAGAGGTGGGTTTTGTTTGTGGTGCCCACGTCCTTGAGCTCGGCACTGCTGGTCTCCATTACCTCTGGCATGCGAAACGAGCCGCCGATCTCTACAAGTTGGCCCCGGGAGACGATCACTTGGCGATCCTTTGCCAGGGTATTGAGCACCAGCATGGTCGCGGCTGCGTTGTTGCCGACCACAGTTGCTGCTTCAGCACCAGTGAGTTCGCAGATGAGGTCGTTTAGATGGCTGTCCCGATGCCCTCGGCGACCGGTCTCCGGATCGATTGCCAGGGTGCAATAGGTCTCCATCACAGCCTGGGCAGCCTGGGTGGCGGCCGGGGTCAAAACAGCGCGGCCGAGACCAGTGTGCAATACCACACCCGTGGCGTTGATCGCGGGCTTTAATGATGATGAGTACCTTTTATTGATGTAGTCGTGTACCTGGGCGCAGAGCCACCCCTCAATATCGCTGGCATCTGGAAATTCTGTTAGATCACCGGATTGATACCGGTTGCGAACCTCGTCCAGGACAGCGCGGACCGCCTTGAGGACCACGCTTCGACCAGCGGTGGAGACAAGCCCTTTGATGATCTCGTGACCCAGTAGCACCTCAACAGATGGCAAACGCTTTAGCGGATTATCCAGCGCCATGATGCTTCCTTTTCTACTTGTAGTACTGCTTTTGTTCGGCAACAGTTGATCGTGGATGCCTGCCATAGTGATGTCCAGGCCAAACCACTGTGGCATCCGGAAGGGCCAGGATTTTATTTTTGATGGAGTTCATGATTTGTTTCATGGATCCACCTGGCAGATCGGTCCTGCCCATACCCTCAGTAAAGAGGGTATCCCCTGTGAAGACGTGGCCCTTTGTATAGAGACAGATGCTCCCGTGCGTGTGTCCGGGCGTATGGATGACCTTTAGCTTCAAGCTGCCTATCTCGACGATATCGCCGTCTTTGAGAAGCATTGTTGCCCGTGGGGATCCCTTGCCGCCTACCAATACCCTGGAAAAAAAACTACTGGTTAGACTGCCGAGCTTTTTGGCATCTCCCTCGTGGATTAACAGCTGGGCGCCGGTCCGCTTGATAGCGGCATCATTCCCAGAGGTATGATCAAAATGGCCATGGGTGTTGATAATGTATTTTATCTTAACATCGTGCTTTTCTACGATGCTGAAGATTTTGTCCTGGTCGCCTGCAGGGTCGATGAGGACCCCCTCTTTTGTCTTTGGATCTGCGATGAGGTAGCAGAAAACAGACATGTGGGTCACCAGTATCTGTTCGATAATCATATGCGTTCACCTCCAACACCCTATTGATATCATTAATTTTTGATCGAAACCAGCGGTTCCACCATAGAAACCGTCACGGTCAAGGCGCCAAAATCTTCTTCCACGATGTGGAGGCGTCGGGAAAAGACGAAGTGGAAGAAGATAAGGAAAATAGGATCTGGTAGGGAGAAAGACTGACAACCCTCCCCTGAGTGAGTGAGGCATTGAGACAAGACTGATAAAGTCGACTCTCCAGACAGCAAAAACAAACTGGAAGTAATTTTCTTCAACACCCCTTTACGAGATAAATCACCATAGCAATGACAATCACGTCTAGCAGTCTCCTTACGCCCTCACTGTCAATGATTGTTGCCAATTTTTCTACTTCATCAATTCTTGATTTTTTCATGCTGCCCTCCTTGGCGCATATTGGAGCACTTGTTCAAAACTCTGACCTGCTAGCTTCACGCTACTTGGTTGTTTCACCTGCTATAAAAAGCAACCGCTATGCCAGTGGCATTTATAGAAAAAGCTAATATATCCAATTATTTACGCTACAGAACGGAATTGAAGAGTCAAGGAGAGCCTTTCGTGTTTGTAGATATTGACAGGCAGTTGACGGGAGACTGAAACCCTTTAACATAAAGTTCCTTATGTTGCGCGTTTCCCCCAAACCCTGATATAATCACCCCACCAACACCCCAAAACCAAGGCCCCAGCATAAAAATGAGACCCAAAAAAACAGCCGAAATCGTGCAACATAAGGCTAATCGCCTCGCCCATGAGCTCGTTGGCGAGCTCGTCCTTACTAAGCTTTGTTTCAAAAGGGGTAGAGGCGTTTCTTGCCGCCCCGAAGGGGCATCCCCATACCAGCCCAGCGCAGCGCGCTGGGTTTCGGATGAACATTCAGATCGTTGAGCCCTGAAAGGGCACCCCATTACATTCACAGGTCGTTTTTTTGCATTATCGATTTCGCCTCATTAGGCTGGATTCAGTTCTAATCAGGAGTGCAGACAATGGCGCGACTATGCATGAATGATAAGCAATGGCAACGCATCCAACCATTGATTCCAAAAGGAAAACCAGGTGGCCGTCCAACCCTCGACCGTCGCAACATCCTTGATGGGATTCTCTGGATCCTTCGTACTGGCGCACCTTGGAGAGATTTACCTGAAGCGTTTGGAACTTGGCAAACCGCATGGCGTGTAAATGGCGTTCATTCGATGCTACTTGAAAAACAGCTAAATTCGCGAGCTATCGAATAGGAGCCCCCCATGCCCCAATCTTTGTCTCAAGTATTGCTACACGTGGTTTTCAGCACCAAGAACCGAGAGAAAACGATCTGCAAGCAACTTCGAAGTGATCTTTACGCATATATGGCTGGTATCTGCCGGGCAAGAGGATCGGAAGCATATCGAGTCGGCGGCACTGATAACCATATACACATCGCGTGCGCATTGCCTCGCACAGTTACGATGGCTAAGCTTGTGGAGGAGATAAAGAAGCCATCGTCGATTTGGATGAAACAACAAGACTTGGGAACGCCAAAATTCGCATGGCAAGCGGGATATGGAATATTCTCTCTGGGTCAATCACAACTGCCAGCATTGCTACAATATATAGACAATCAGGAAGACCATCATCGAACGCGAAGTTTCAAAGAAGAGTTTCTAGAATTACTTGAGAAATAAGGCGTAGCATACGATGAAAAATATCTGTGGGACTGAGGGGATGGAACGCCCTTTCAGGGCTACGACTATTTTATTGTTGCCCCAGACCCAGCGCGTTGGAAGCGACCAGTAACTGCTAGACCGATGGGAAGGAGGTGCCGATACCTTTTGAAATTTGGTTTTGTCGTCCAGCGGGTGGGAGCCCCGCCCGGTCAAAGCTGAGCCCGGCAGACCGGAAGTGAGCCTTGCAGCAGTTCAGGTAACTGGGTTGTTGATGCGTAGGTACACGGGCGTGCGAGCTGCGATTATCAGCCTCGAAAGAGGGTTTATGTTTCAGGTGCCGATGCCGTCAACGTAGCAGAAGGCAGAAGCGTCACTCACCGTAAGAGGGCGAGGTGATGATGTGCCTGGCGGGGTGGTTGACCGGGGCGCGCACGGAAGGGATGGCCTGGTAATTCTGGGAGATCCCGATCATTCCCTGAAGGAAGCAAGTCCGGTGTAACGGGGAGCCGGTAATCAATCTCCGGGAGTGGTCACGGAAACAGGCGCCCGTGCCCTCGCTAAGGAATGAGCGTCTGTCCAAGGGGTAGGTCGAAGGCGAGGGGAACCGGAGCCGAGGCCGAAGATGGTTGGGAAGTCGGAGGGCTGAATAGGAGCGATGACGTCGGGGAATGGTGTGGCATCCGGACCCGGCCGAGCAAAGACAGCCCGTGTTGGTACGAGCCTTAGGAGGGAAACATGAAAGGAGCAAAGACTCCGGTAAACATGTCACCGGGACTTGTAAGGGTAATGGAGAGAGCGCGACGTGATCCAAAGGAACGACAACTATCTTTAGCCTATCTTGTCATAGAGCGCCCCAACTGATCCTCGGAGTTGCGGCCCTCTGATCCGTACTCTAGTGTCAACTATCCAGGGTACGCATTCCTCGTTTCACAAACAATCCTCCATGATCACGCAGAGTGAGGAGGTTGTTCGCGAAACGAGGAATGCTTTACTTTATTCTATTGTAATGATCAGTTCTGCCGCCACTAGTGCGATCAGTACGCCCGCCACGTGACAATGGATGGAGGGGGCTTCACCAGGCCAGAAGAAGGAACAGTGCAAGGATCGATCGTTTCGCCGATGCTGGGCAATATCTACCTGCACAATGTGTTGGACAAGTGGATTGAAGAGGTAGTGAAACCTCGGATGAGGGGAGAAATAACCCTTATCCGTTACTGTGATGATTTCATTATCGGCTTTGAGCACATGGAAGACGCGGAGCGGTTGGAGAAGGTGATGCAAAAGCGTTTCGAAAGATTCAACCTGGCCCTTCACCCGGATAAAACACGCCTGATTGATTTCGGGAGACCGCCAATCGATAAGAGGGGTGGTAAAGGTCCGGGCAGCTTCGATTTCTTGGGTTTCACCATATATTGGCGGAGAAACCGAAAGGGATCGGGCTGGCACGTGGCATGTAAGACCCGTAAAGCCCGCCTGACGCGGGCTATTCACGACACCTACGAATATTGCCGACGCAATCGGCATGAGCCGATTGCGATACAACACCAAGCGTTGGTCAGCCGGATTCGTGGTCACTATGGTTATTTCGGAGTCAATGACAACGACAAAAGCCTATCGGCGCTACGCTATTGGACTATGAAAGCGTGGTTCAAGTGGCTGAATCGTCGGAGTCAACGGTCACGGCTGAAATGGGAGCGATTTGAAGAACTGCTTAAGGACTTCCCGCTCCCGAACCCCCGAGTTTATGTGAACCTATGGGGTACTTCATGAGTCGTATCAACGGAAGAGCCGTATGGTCGAATCGTCCACGTACGGCTCTGGCGAGGGCCGGGGCTGGGTAACTGGCCCCGGCTACTCTACCGCTGGGCTGGTATGGGGATGCCCCTTCGGGGCGGCAAGAAACGCCTCTACCACTTTTGAAACAAAGCCTAGTACTTCGATGCCAACGGCCACCTGGTCGCAGAAGACTGGCTCCCTCGGGATACCCAAGGGTATCTCCGGTCCCTCGAAGCGAGCGGCCGCGCACCGACGACCGTCAATCGGGTCTTTACCACCCTGCGCCGGTTTGCCCGATGGGTGCACGAGCAACCAGACTGCCCGTTTGTAGGGCTACCCACACGAGGCATAAAAGAGCTCGAAACCGATGAACCAGATGCGCAAAGCCTGAGCGAGCGGGTCGTAAACTGGCTCTTCAAGGCGGCCAACAGGCTCGTGCTTACTGATACCAGGAAGAACGCGCGACCAAATTGGGACACTCGTCCCTAAAATATGTTGGTAGGTATTCGCGAAGCACAAAAAAAGAGCGGGAAAAAGTGCTGGAAAATTTGTAAGAGAAAATATTGATAAAATATTAAAAGTGTATAATCTGTCTTAATAGAGTGTGACTCATATCTCGGCGTAGGCCGATAGCTCTACACCGGCGCGGACCGGAAGGAGGCCAAAAGGAAATTTAAGAAACAAGGTTGTTCGGTAATCAACAAGAGTCCGTAGTCACTCGCCATCCGACCAAGCCTCGGATCACTTGGCGAAGCCAGGAGGAGATCAATGTCAGGAGTCCGTATGCGTCCCCGTAAACAAAAAGCGGTTTTCGGTGTGTTAGTCTACGATACGGATAAATCTACAATCGTAGCTACCGATTCCTATTTTGATGGGAAAAACTGGGAGAGAAATGGCAGGAATACCTTTTTGTATAAGACTCCCAACGGGAGGTATTTTAAACAATTTCTGAGTCGACGTGAGAATGAAAATTCATACATCCAACCTTTGGAGTTAGAAGAAGCAATTACCCTATATTTTCAGCTGGACGAAGAAGTAAGAGAACTAGAAGACAAGGTCGGCAAGCCAAGGGAAAAGGAAAACTGGGTAAGCTTCGAAAAGGCTTTTCCGAATACTCAACTTCAAGATGCATAAAAAAGGGGGGAAAAATGAACGATCGGGAAAATTCCCCCTTCAGAGGGGATAGAAGCACCCAAAATTTATTAATTGTAGATGATAAACCTGACGTAGTTAAAACACTTATTAGATACGCTAAGAGGCTGGCAAACTTTCAAAATATATACGGCGTCCATGATCGGTTAGGAGCGATTGATGTTTTAAAAGAACATCATATAACCCACGTTATATGTGATTGGGATTTAGGTGATAAATATACCGGGGAAAAATTAATCAAAGATTGGCGGATACAGGTACCCTATATACAGCGCGCGATTATCCTTACAGGCGCAAGCTCGGAAATTAATTTATCTCAACAAGACTTACACACTATTAAAGTGGACGCGGTTGTTGATAAGGCCACTGACCTTAAGACCATTTTCGAGACGTTGTTAGGGTACGAAGAAATTGTATTTCGTGAGGACCACGGATAAAGAACGTGAGGCGATTTTGGACGACCTTTAAGGCGCTGCTCTTGGGATGTTAGAAGAGGTTGGATAAGCGGTAGTTCGTCCTACATATAAATCTTATTGGACGTCCTCGGGGCCCAACGTTGCGGTCAGTGGCAGCCCATCGCTACAGACAAGACCGGTTATCTCGAACCAGTCTCCACTATCTTGACTACTAGCGATCAGTGACGATGTTCCCGGCGATATCAGAATATTCAGGCTCTCAGAGCTGAGCAGGTTACCCTGGCTGTCGAAGACCTCGTTGTTAGGCATCTTGACGCCGATTGCTTCTTCATTTTGGTCCATAATTTGGGCGGCAATTTCATCTTGCCACGGGGTACTCGTGTGGATGTAATCGATGGTAACTCCGGCGCCGTTGGTCAGGGTGAGGGTACACAGCTCACCAGAGTCAATCTTTGCCAGGTCAGAGGCTGAGGAACCTCCATCGACGCTGCCATAGACGTGGGTGCTGCCGAAGTAGGTATTGCCCTCGCTGTCTTCGATAAGCCAGTAGAACCGGCCGGGGCCAGAGGAGATTGCTGTCTTGTCGCCGTTTTCCAGTAAACCCTCTAGTTGGTTGGATCCAAAGGTTAGATCGTCGGTCGATGCCAGCAAAACACTGGTCACTGGGAACCAGCTGTGATTGTTAACCTTGAGCATACCTACCTTAAGGTCTTCGATCGTCGCGGCAACCTCTAGGATCTGATCCTTGATACAGGTGTGATCGAACGAAGTGAAAAAGTAGTGATTCTCGCTATTGTTAACCTTCATCTGATAGACACCGATCATCAACACCATCGTCCTCGTGTCGCCCGGTTCGATTGGCAGATCGGGGAACTCTTTCAAGATGCCAAATGAGTCGGTCGGAAAGAACTGCCCCTGGTCGATCAAGTACCCTGTCTCATTGGTAAAGGTCAGCGTGCAGTTGCCCAGGTCTTCGTTATCGTCGAAGCCGGTGGGGCCGGTAGGGCCGGTGGGGTCGGTGGTCTCCTCACATGCAACAACGAGAACAACGCAAAGGGCAAAGGAGGCTGTCTTAATATTTCGCTTGGTTGATGACATCTTAAGCTCCTTTCGCTGAACCCCGTTTTACTCGACGGGAAGGCTATGAAACGTCACACTTTCGATCCGTATGGTCTCTCCGGTAGGCGCTTGTTGCGCGAAACTCATGACCTCGACATCGACACCAACCGTAGCGTGACCCGACCAGGTCGCACCAACATGCTCAGTGATGTGTACGACACCATCGAAAGGACTATCTCCGCCGTGCTCTCGCTCGGGAACGTCGACTGCGGCCACATACCCCGGGCCATCACCTTCAGCTAACTGCGCTGGGTCAGGCCCGGGGCTCTTGAAAACAATCGACACATAATAGGTTGGCCTACCAACGAGCGGTATGTAAACTGCCCAGGCATCCTTCCATTCAGGTGTAAAGTGAGGGAGATTCCAGATCGCTGCGTTTCTGCTCACGAACTCATGTTCGGTCTCGGTGACATCGCCGTCAGGAAGAGTTCTGATTCTCACCAGATTAATCACCGCATGTCTCGGCTCAAGGTCGCCTCCCGACCCACATCCCGAAAGGTGAAACGCAAGTATGAAAACCAGGGTGCAACAGCCGGAGTTCCTGTAGGCGGTGATCCACCTAATGAGAACGATTTTAGACATAATAATTAAGGTAAGTCCGTCTCAAGATGTTTGTCAACAATTACATATTATGAACGATCCGCACTGTGGCGGGGTTTATTAAGAACCTATTTGGGCACGGGTTCGTGAGGAGGCTACGTCCAAGCGAGCCATCTCGAAAAGCACGGGCGGCTAAGCCTAATTCCCGTGCCCTTCGAGAACTCGCTTCGCTCGCCCTAAGGAATACGGACTGGGGGGGACTTCTCTCTTAACGTCTCTTCTATCCTTTAAGGACAAGTCTTTCCGACATTGCGGATCGTTGATTATTACCAGGGGACACAATTACTCCACCAACAGTAATAATAACATGTCTGTGTGCCAGGCTCCCAACCCTCGGGAGTTTGGATCCAACAGGTGCGAGTTTGACCCGCAGTGCATTCGCCGGGGCAAGCTAATTTCACACTTTTGCCTATCGCCTCATCGAAATAATCGGCAAAGCTAAATATATTACGCCAAACTTCCTCGTATGGGTCCCACAGGCGACCTACGTGGCTTCCATAAGCCCTGTTATTCCAAGACCAGCCGCCGCCGCTATCTCCATTGGTGGTGACAGCACCGTCCATTTCTACTAAACGATTTATACCACCGGGGAGAGAAACAGATTTATGCAGCACATCTAAGGAGCAGTCACGGACATCTGAAAATCTACCATAGACACAAATAGATTCATTTACAGAAAGATTTGCCATTGTCTCCAGCTCCAGGGTCCACCGCCAACCCGATGATCTGGAATAGAACCTCGGGTACTCAGTTGAGCTGGAGGTATGATATGCCACCTCACCCCATGAGCCAGCGTGTCCCGTCTGACGAGGAAAAGAATGGGTACTCATCCCCGGGCCGCCGATTTTGGAAACTTCGTCGCAATGTTCGGCTGTGGTTACACCGCTACCATATCTCGGCCCTCCCCAGCCCACGGTCCAGCCAGTGGTACACCAGTCCTGACCACCGCCTGTCTTACCGACCATTCCACCTATGGCATGCTCTAATACTAACAAGGGCGTATGGCTGACCTTCAGATCCACATAATCGCGCTGCTTTACTGGTAGCGATTGGACGATTTCAAAAGCCGTGTCAGGTAGGTTGGCTTCCACAGCCACTGTAGCGTGTATCTTTCCGGCCTCTTCCAACTTGAAGAAAGTCTTATAGTCATTGTATCCCAACTCTTCCAGTGAACGGGTGACTTTTTGCTGGCGAGCTACGAGCTCCTCAAAGGAGAAAGGCTGCCTATCAGCAATGTTAATTTCGATCTCTGAAGATTTCACGAGATCCAACACGTCGCGTCCAGCAGGACCTTTCACGTACAAGGTGGGCACCCCACCCGGCTCCTCTGAAACTGCTGATCCAATAAAAATATCGGGACGCTTTTTAGCCAGCTGCACAGCAATGCGTCCAATCTCGTCCGCTGCTCTGCGATCCGCTGCCGCTTCCTCGATGGTCCACCCTTTGGCTTTGGCGACCAACGCCAAGTCTTCTGCTAACGCCTCTTCAGGCGTTTGCTCGTAACCATCCCAATCGTCATCCTCCCAATCTTGTGCTGATGACTCTTCAGATATTTGCCCTTGGGCATTCCATACGTTGCATATAATAAACGCACAAGCCACACCGATGAAACTCAACTTTTTCATACTACTCTCCTTATATTTTTTTGATTTTTTCGAAAAACTATTTATTCAACATCACTCTTGGTCTGATGTTTATACGGAGGCGACCGAGCTCTGGTAATAATCGATTTACTAAAGTTTAAAATTAAACAAGTCACAATTAACCCTAATTATATTTTTGTTTTAGCTCGCTCGAACTTCCCCAGCTTGTCCATTGATTTTTTGACCATTGCGCCCATTGTGGTGCCTTCCAGGAATTTCATGACGCTTTTCGCGCTCACCTCCTCTCCGCGCCAGACCAGTCCCTGAATCACGGGGGCTACCAGCATCTCTATTTCTTTTGTTAAGACCCGCTCGATGACGGCTTCGAGTACTTGTTCGTCTATTTTTATGCTCTTTTCAGCCATGTCTTCCTCTTTTGCGATAGTGCCAGGATTGCCAGGAGGCTTAAGGCTATCGCTATCAACGCGCTGTTACGCGCGGTTTCTGGTTTTATTGGCAGAAACGGCGCGTCTAATAGCCCGGCTATTCTGCGCACGTAGCCGATGGGGTTGTTGTGGGGCTGACCCCAGCTCGGAAAGCGATTTACGAGCGATGCCCAGGTCTGAGGTTTTCCCTCCTGTCCCAGCCGGTCCAGTTTCCTCCCCACATTGCCCGAGCCGATGGCGTAGGCAGCCAGGCCTATCCATAGCTGTTCATCGGTCAAGGATCCGCTGGGCCACGGCCAGATACTCGGATCTCGACGATGTAACGATGCCATTGCCGACCGCAACACTGACACGCCCAAACGAATTTGTATGCGCGCATCCGCCGGTGTGGTGCCTACCATGTCGTCATAGGTCACCGGCGCCACAGTGCGCGCGTAATTCGCGATATTTCGCGGGATAACCTGCATGAGGCCGAGGGCTCGATCCGCCACTATCGAGGGACCCTCGCGCCGTTGCAATAGCTCTGGATGCTTGGTGCGCTTGCCGGCGATGGCACCGGGTTTACCCCGGCTCTCATTGTCGATGATAGCGAGCACGAGATCTGTAGGTAAATTCCCGCGTTCGGACTGTGCAATCGCGCGCCAACGCTCCACTTTGGGTCGAAACATCACCATGTCCGGCTCGATGTCCACAGGGCAGCGCGGGATCGCGCCTCCTGGGTAAACCCCTGCAAGCGCCCTGCAACGTAGCCAGGTATACGGAGCCACGGCGCGGCACTCACCACCTCGACAAAATACCGCAGCACGAATCCCCCCTCGATCATGTAGTGCAATCGCTCGGGCAGCCCCCACGCATGGCGGAGATCCTGCCATACCCCAAGGTCCTTAAAAGGGAGCCCTGGCAGATTCACGGCAGGAAACCATCCGCCAATGGTGCCGGGATATCCCAGGATGGGTATGTGATCCATGCGCAGATGCCAGCGAAGGGAAAGCCCTACGTCGATATCCCGAAACGGACGCCCCCAGTTGTCAGCATCTGTGAGGTAGGACCCAACACCCACCGCTCTGACCATAACGTATTGATCTATATTGCGAACCACACCATAAAATCCGTGGGGCACGGGAAAGCGGGCCAGCTCTCTGGCCTGCCCCACCTCTGAGGTCCACGTCACCCCGATTCTGCCAAAGGTCTTATCCTGGGCTAGCTCCGCGGATTGTGTGGCTGCTGGCGAGCTCGTTGGCCATTCCCTCGGGTCTTTTAACGGCGGCTTATTGACCAGGTCCAACAAGGCCAGGTCATCTGGCTCAGCATCGTAACCCGATGGATCTATCCACTGCTCGTCTTTGAGGCTATCTACCAAAAGG
>JASJCT010000018.1 GCA_030065855.1 Myxococcota bacterium | reverse complement strand
TGATTTCCCCTAAAGGCTATCGGCGCTTGCAGCGGGATCCAGCGCCCATGCCGTACCGACCCAAACGCCGCGTCCGCCACCATGGACGATTTCTGCCAGTGCGTGCGTTCGTCGGAAAAGAAGACGAGGTACTGCTGGGTTCAGGAGTTCAGAGACGCTGAAAGTTGAAACGGGCATATGTCGAAAATCATTAAATGACGAGCCGATATGTTTCTTTTTTGTCATATAGAAATGTACCATTTTTGATACGTTTGTCGATGCCTCGACGCTGGTGAGAAGAAGAAATGGTCAAATCGAAACCAGCGGTTCCACCATAGAAACCGTCACGGTCAAGGCGCCAAAATCTTCTTCCACGAGGCCGGTGAGGATAAACGGTCGGGTGCGATCGAGCATCGCGCAAAAACGGCGGTAGGTTTCTGGGAAGAAGGTGGTCTCTATTAATCCGGTCTCATCTTCAAAGGTGATGAACTCCATGGGCTCGCCGTGTTTGGTACTGACGATTTTGCCGGTGATCAACAAGCCGCAGATACGGACTTGGCGGCTGGTATGTCGATGCAGATCTTTGGCCTTTACGATACCCAGTTTTTTTAACACATCCGCGTATAACCCCATGGGGTGGCGGTCGCAGAGAAACCCGAGGATGGCAAACACCTGCCGCAGGCGTTGATGATTGCTTTCCATTGGAAATGCCGGACCGGAAACGCGGCGATTACTTGGAAACAGCCGGGTTGCTTGTGCATGGCGGGCATGGGTCTTCTGCCAAACCGCTAATTCCCATAGTAGCGCAGCGCGGCTTTGATTGGGATGCAGGGCGTCAAACGCACCGCAGTGGATCAGGGCGCGAGCCTCGGGTTCTTCGGGCTGAACCCTCTCTAAACAGTCGGTGATGTTTTGGTAGGGGCGGTGGGTTCGCCTTTCGATCATCCGATCCCGGGTCCCACTGCTCAGATGCTTGACAGACATCAAGCCAACCCGAATGGCTTTGTCCTGGGCTTTCCAATGGATATCACTCTGATTCACATCTGGCCACAGTATCGTCACCCCCATGCGCCGGGCTTCGGATACATAGGCAAAGGTGCTGTAAAATCCCCCCTGGTTGCTGATGACCGCCGCCATGAATTCAGCTGGATGATGGGTTTTGAGATACGCGGACTGGAAAGAAACCCGGGCATAGCTGGCACTGTGGGGTTTACAAAAGGAATACCCACTGAAACTCATGATCATGGCCCAGATCGAATCGATTTGTTCATCTGTAAGGCCGCGGGCGCGGGCACCGGCTCGAAACCGGACGCCATAATCCCGCAGGGCCAGGTACTTGTCTTTTTTAGACATGATTTTTCGCAGGCCATCTGCATCAGCATGGGAAAATCCAGCAACAGCGACCGCGGTTTTAGAGACATCCTCTTGATAGACCATGATGCCGTATGTCTCGTGCAACACATCGGTCAGGAGTGGATGGATCGGGGCCCACTTACCACCGTGGAGCCGGCGCACATACTCCCGGATAAACATGTTGGCCGCGGGCCGGATAATGCTGCTGTGGATGACCACGTGCTCAAAATCCCCGCATTTGGCCTTTTGCTGCAACTGACGCGTGGCTGGGCTCTCGATATAAAAACACCCCATGGTTCGGCCCTGGGCGATGTTTGCCTGGGTGGCGGGGTCATCTTCTGGGTCCCAGTCTTGCTCGCGAAAGGGGATGCGGTTGTTTCGCAGGTTGGCAATGGTATCCCGGATCACCGCCAAACTGCGGTTACCGAGTAGATCGATTTTTACCAGACCACTGTCTTCAGTGGCGTCTTTTTCCCACTGGATAATGGGCACGCCCTTGGGGGCAAATTCTATGGGCACATAGGTGTCGATGGGCTCTGGCGTGATGACCACACCGCCGGCATGAACCGAGAGATACCGGGGAATACCGATAATACGGCGGGCCAGCTGTATGACGTGGGGCCAGGGTTCGGGGAAGTCGAGCTGTGCCAGCTCTGGCATGTTGCGCAGTTGATCTAGGAAGTTGCCCTCACTGTCCTGGCTGTTCCAAAACCAGGGGAGTCGCTTGGTGACCTGGCCGATCTCCCGATCTGTGAGGCCATACACCTTGGCCGCTTCCCGAATGGCCATGCGGGGTTGGAAGGCAACGTGGTTGCAGACCATGGCGGCACGGCCTTTATATTGCTCTAGCACGGCATCCAGTACCGCATCCCGTTCATCCCAGGCAAAATCCACGTCGATATCCGGCGGATCCGGGCGGTTCAAATTGAGGAAGCGTTCAAAATAGAGATTGTGCTTGAGGGGGCAGACATTGGTAATGCCCAGGCAATAGGCCACCAAAGAGGCGGCCCCACTGCCGCGACCGCAAATGCGGGGACTGCGGCGAACAATAGCTTGGACCACGAGAAAATAAGCGGAAAATTTTTTTTGGGCAATGATGCCCAGTTCACGCTCTAGGCGTTCTACTGCGTTCTTCGATAGATCAGGGCCATAGCGATGGCGCGCCCCTTGGTAAGCCTTTTCCCGGAGCACTTGGTCGGCCGAGCGAGATCCGGGCGCGGTCCACGGCGGCATGACCAGGCCAAAGGTGGGCTGGGTAAAGGTGATGCGCGCTGCCAATGCCTCGCTGGCTTCCAGCGCATCTGGCCAGACAGCAAAGCGCTGGGCATATTCATCTGGACCGGCCAGCCAGGCATCGGCAGGGGCTGTATCAGCAGGGGTTAAGCGGGAGAGCGAGGTGTTCAAATCAATGGCGCGCAACAGGCGATGGATTGCAGCATCTCCTGGTTTGAGGAAAAAACTGCCTGGCGTAGCCACTGCGGGAATGCCGAGATCTTGGCAAAACCGGCGTCGTCTTGAGCCTGCGTTATCGGGGCGGCGCGGCAAGGCACCGGCCACCGTCACACCCGCCCCATGCCAGCGCTGCAGGAGGTCGAGTGATTGGGTGAGCACGATCAGACCTGGGGCATAGGTTGGCAATGTGGTGGCAAGGTCAAAATCGGTGTCGCAATGCCGCCGTGTGATCAGGCGACAGAGGTTGGCATAGCCAGTGGGCGTTTCTACAAGGCAGATGGCCCGTTGGCAGGTGGTCTTGTCCGTGAGTTCAGCGCCAATGATGGGGGCAATACCGCTGCGTCGACAGGCAGTCAAAAAGGACCATAGCCCATAGAGATTGTCCGTATCTGTCAGGGCGATGCGCTGATAGCCGAGCTGTTTGGCCGCGTGGCAGATGTCTTGAGGGGAGCAGACACCCCACATAAGGGAGTAGTAAGACCGCAGGGTGAGGGGGATCATGCAGCGGTTTCAGTAGGAGCGGGGAGCGGGCAAAGGGTGCGGCCCAGTTGAATCGCCTGGGGACCAAAGCGGCGGCGGATGGCGTCCAGAGCTGTGATCAGACTATCGGCGCTTTTCTGTTTGGCCGCGTCTTCAACAAACAGCGCTTGTTGGGCAGATGGCGGGCTCAAGCGGTCGCAGATCAAGCGTATATGGCGTATTCTGACCCGGCGGGTCCAGGCGCGGGTCAAGGCCAGTTTGGCGGTCTCAAAGATACTGATATCATTGGCCGTGGCAGGCTGGGCCGCGGCTTGGCAGATGGTGCGGTTGCCGTCTGAATAATCCAGGACAATGCCGACCCGCTTGACAGCCAGTCGGCGTTGCCGCAATTCATAACCGGCTTTCTCCACCAGTTGGTACAGGACACCCTCTATTGCAGGTACATGGGTGGTGTCGTGGCCGAATTCATAATCAAAGGTGATTTTTGGATGTTGTTGGCCCACAGCCATGACCGGCGAGGGATCGATACCCCGCACTGCATCGTAAAGAAACCGGCTGCGCTTGTGGCACAGCACGCCCAGTTGCTCAAGGGTGAGATCTGCTACTTGGCCGGCACGGGTTAGGTTCAATTCCCAAAAGCGCTGTAGATCAATGGCCGCAATGCCGGGGATTAAATGAATGCCCAAGGGATAGAGAAACGCGGCTTCATCCCCGGGTTCGACAATATAATCACCCAGAGGTTTCACCAAGCGGGTCGCGACTTTGGCGATCAGCTTATTGGACGCCACCGACCAGATCGGATCCAGGCCCAAGTCGCTACGGACCGCATTGCGAACCCGCCAGGCCACATCCTTGGGCGGCCCGAATAATTTGCTCGTGCCGGTCACGTCTACAAAAAAATGGCCATTGTGATCGGTCATTTCGATCAAGGGGGAATAGGGCAGAACGCGCTTTAAAAAATCTGACATGGCGCGTTCGTAGCGGTGTGGATGGGGCGGTAGTACGGTTGCATCTGGACAGTGACGAAGGGCGCGCCGCACGGCCATGCCCTTGCGGATGCCGCGTTGATAGGCCTCTTCGCTCATGTCGTACACTGCCGCTCGAACCGCACCTTCAGGGGCGATGATCACCGGCCGGTTGTTCAGTTGCCGATCCGCTACCCGCTCTACGGCCACTGCAAAATCTGCCACATTCAAGTGGATGATGGATCGGGGTCGCACGGCTAGATCTCTGTCACCCGACCCATCATGAGATCCCGTCTGGTCCTCTTACAACGCCGATGACTTTTCCTTGGATGAGCACTTCATTAAAGGCATAGGTCATGGGTCGGTAAGCGGGGTTCTCCGGACGCAGCTCGATGCGATCTTGGTGCAGAAAGAACCGCTTGACCGTGGCCTCTTCCCCCTGGATCAGGGCCACTACAATTTCACCGTTTTCAGCAAATTGCCGAGGCTCACAGATCACCAAATCCCTGTCCAGGATGGCTGCATCTTTCATGGAATCGCCGCTGACGGTCAGGGCAAACAGGTTGGCGCCACGGAATAGGGCGTTGTCTACCACCACGCTACCGAGCCATTCCTGCTGGGCATACAGGGGCAGGCCAGCAGCGATGTTGCCAACGATCGGGACGTCCACCTGCCGCATGGGGCCACGGAGCTGACCACTGGGATTCAGCAGGAAAATCGTGCGGCTGTAAAATCCATCTCGCTTGATAACGCCTTTCTTTTCAAGGGCCTTGATAAGCTGTGAAACAGCCGCATGGCTGACCCCCAAGTCTGCAGCAGCTTGACGCAAGCTTGGGGCTTTGCCGGTACGGGCAATGGCTTGTTCCAAATAATCGAGTAATTGCCGCTGCTTAGGCGTCAGTTCAGGTGACATTGGCTCCTCTTCATTGCAAGTAAAAGTAGGCCACGACAACCATGGTATATTAATATCGCGTTAAGATGTAAATGTCAATGTAAATATCAAAGTGTAGTTCGCATGAGATGTATCTATTCAACCACACGTTCCAAAATGCCACACTCCATCGGTCGTCGCAGTAGGTGCCTCAGGGTGAACCTGGTTCGATTTTCTAAACAATTCGGGCATACGTAAGCTGGCACGGAAGCTGCTAAAAATGAGGCCATTGAGGAGCATTGATGCAGCACCAACAGGCCATTGTCTCGATTCACGACGTTTCACCAGCGTGGGAGCGGGAGGTCAAAACCGCGATGGCCGCGGTTGCCAGTTGGGGTATCGCACCACCTGGTCTTTTGGTGGTACCTGACTATCACGGAGCGTGGCCCCTCACGCGGTTTCCCGCGTTTGCAGCACTGCTGCAAAAATGGCATTGCCTGGGTAGTGAGATTCTCTTACACGGATACGAGCACCTCTCGCGGGACACCGTATCTCCGTTATTCAGACCAACGGCCTGGTGTGCGTTGCAGTGCCTTACCGCTGGGGAAGGGGAGTTCCTCACCCTGGGCCTGGATGAGGCTGCCCAGAGGGTGCAGCAGGGCAAGGCAATGCTGGAAGAAACACTGGCACTCCAGGTCGCCGGGTTTGTACCGCCTGCCTGGTTGAGGCGCAAAGGACTACCGCGCAGGTTAGCAGCGTCTGGCATGACGTTCTACGAAGGGCACCTCTGTATCCATGGACTCGCGCCAAGGCGGCGCATTTTTGCTCCGGCCATTACCTTTTCAGCCCGCAGCCCGTACCGTATCAGGGCGTCTCTTGCCTGGGCCGCGGCCATGCGGAGACTGCTTCCCGCAGCACGTCTCGTGCGCCTCGCCCTGCACCCGGCTGATTTTCGATCTGAACGGCTGGTCGAGGCGATTGGCGGGCTCGTCGCGTCCATGAACCGTCGATATCAATGGATTCGATACTGCGATCTTTTGTGAGAATTGTTAATGATTCCAAACGTCGCACACTTTATCTGGCTGGGCACCGCGTTTCCGTGGGTATATGGCTGGGCACTGAGATCGGCGATCCAAAGGGGTGGCTTCGACAAGGTCGTACTACACCACACAGATGATATCAGCCACACGCCTGGATGGCGACTGGCCGCAGGCATGGATGGGGTTGAGGCCCGACAGATCTGCGTTGCGGATCAATTGCTGGCCACGGGGGAGGTGGGCGAGCGGTTGCGCCTGCTTTACGAACGCTTACAACAGCCAGCGGCCCGGTCCAATGTGCTGCGCATCGCTGTGTTGGCCAGCGAGGGTGGCGTTTACTTGGATACGGATATCATCACCCTGCGCTCGTTTCGCCCCCTATTGACGGCGGGCATTTTCTGCGGTGCCGAACGCATTGCCCTGCCAGGGGCACTCTCTCGCACCTGGTGGCCCCACCATTGGATCGGCCCGCTCGTCCGGCTCGGGGTTAGGGATTTACTGCGTCGGCTGCCTTTGGGCTTTCGAATTTTTAAAAAGATAGAGCGTTTCTATCCCGCCGTGGTTAATAACGCGGTCCTCGGTGCGGTCCCGGGCCACCCCTTGTTGATGGACATGCTCGAACAGATGGTTGCCATGCCCCCGGCAAGACAGGTCGTCCGATACGCACTTGGCACCAATCTGCTCGAAGACGCAGTGGTGAACTATACTGGCGACGACATCGTCGTGCATCCCCCAAGCCGATTCTATCCACTGGGTCCCGAGATCTCGGCCCACTGGTTTCGCAGATACAGAAACAGCATGCACCTTAACCGCATTGTGGATGACGATACGGTCTGTGTGCATTGGTATGCTTCGGTTCGCACGGACAAGTACTTGCCCATCCTGAATACCGCGTATGTCACCCATAGCCAGGACCACCAGTTGTTCAGCCGGCTGATAGTTCCCTTCACCCATCTCGCACAAGAGTCGAGTAAATGACCCCTATCTCCTGGTGTACGCGACGATTGCAGGGTGCGTATGGGCGCAGCAAAGCAGTGCCCAATCCCATGTGTGTGGCCCAGTTCGTAAGTGAGTTTTTGCCCTATTCCCAGACGTTTATTTACCAGGAACTCATCCATCACACCCGGTATCAAATGGCGGCGTTTGCCCAAAAGCGGATCCATCATGGGCGGTTTCTATTTGATCCGGTAACAGTAGTCACCCCCTCAAATGCGTTGGCCCACAGCATTGAACGCCCCATCTACCTGGCCACAGGCATGAGCCGTGCGTTTCTCAGGCGATTTGAAACGACCCGTTTTTCACTGATTCACGCGCAATTCGGGCCAGCAGCGATTTACGCATCCCTGTACGCGGATACGTTTAACCTTCCCCTTATTTGCACCTTTGGCGGCCGCGATGTGGGGGTGCTATGCCAGCCCGCGCATAAAAATCCGGCCTATGTGTTTTATCGGCTTCACGTGCCCCGATTGTTTGAGCGCCTGGACCGATTTCTAGCGGTTTCTGATCACCTGGCCCAAAAGCTGGTGTCACTGGGCGCGCCCAAACAAAAGGTCCACGTCTTCTATCGGGGGGTGACAACCCCGTCCGCAGTGCCGACCAGAGGTACCCCCTCCAAAGGCGGCCCCACTGTGCTGATGGTGGGCAGGTTTGTCGAAAAAAAAGGATTCGAATACGGTGTGGCAGCGTTTGCCAGGGCGATTGCACATGGGAGACAGGCAAGGCTAAAGGTGATCGGCTCTGGAAAACAGGACCAGCGGTACGACGCATTGGCCAGGCAATTGGGGGTGCGGGACGCCGTCTCCTTTCTAGGGGAAATGACCCAAAAAGAGGTCTTTGACGAAATGCGGCGCGCCCATATCCTCGTGGTTCCCAGCGTTACCAGCTCGTGCGGAGACGTCGAGGGCATCCCCAATGTGCTCAAGGAGGGCAACGCCCATGGCCTACCGGCCATTGTTACGCGGCACGGCGGGTTGCCCGAAGTGGTCGAGGACGGCAACACTGGCTTTGTGGTAGAGGAAAGGGATATCGAGGCCCTGGCAGAGAAGCTCAGTCGACTCATCGAAAACCACGAGCTAAGGTGTGCAATGGGAGCAGCTGCGTGGCAAAAGATGCGGTGGGAGTTTGATTTTCAACAGCGCAACCAAGTGCTGGAGCGCCATTATGATGATGTTTATGACGCGTTCCAGGCGCGCCTTGGCAGATAGATAGATAGGCGTGAAACAGCTTAAGAAGACCCAATGCAAGAAATAATTGTCCTCGTCGACTATCAAGGGGCGTTTTACTGCCCCCACAAAGGCACGAGCCAGGCAACGGATCTGGACCGGACCGCGTTCTTTTTCAAACAGGAGGGGGTTGCACAGAGGGTCTTGCACTTTGAGGATGTCGATTTTCGCGCGTCATCCTACGAAAATGTGCCCATGTTGTACCAATCTTCCCAGGATCGAGGCCTTCACTACAAGAGCTATATCGAGGATGTGCTGCTCGGCCTTCACCTCCAAGGGGCCCGGTTGATCCCGGATTTGTTCAAATTTCGGGCACACCATAACAAGGCCTTTCAGGAAGTACTGCGGGACCTCGGTGTCTTTGGCGCAGGGGCTAAGAGCCTCTGCGCCCATTCTTTTGGCACGCTGGAGGCGTTGGCAGAGCGAGCGAGCACCCTGCCGTATCCCGCGGTTATCAAGGCCGCGGCCGGGGATACAGGTGCCAATGTGTGCCTGGTTCGCGATCAAAAAGAGGCCTTGAAGGTCGCCCGCAGGATCAGTCGTACTTGGAAAATTCGGGATCATTTAGACAACTTTTTCTTAAAATGGCAAAAACCAGGGTTTCAGGCCAAGTCGACCCATCGCCGCAAGTTCATTGTGCAGACGTACATCCCAGGCCTGGATTTTGACTTTAAAATCCTCGCGTTTGGGGATCGCTACTTTGCCGAGGTTCGCGGCGTCCGCCCTGGGGATTTCAGGGCAAGCGGTAGCAAGGTGCCTCGGGCCTGGCCCACATCCATATCAACAGCTGTATTAGACTTCGTAGATGAAATATTTAAGGCATGTGATGTCCCCTTTGCATCCATTGACATTCTTTTCGATGGGAAACAGGCTTATTTAGGGGAAATACAGTTTCTTCGCTTTGGGACCAAGCCCCTTATCCAGGCCCCCCATTACTGGCACAAGGGTGTGGACGGCTGGCACACAGTTGCGGGGACGTTTGATTGGGAGCAGGAGCTGGTCCGGGCCATCTCCCAGTTTCTCAAGAAATAAGATCATTTGTGAGAAAATCAAACACGCTTCATACGTTGAAGTGAGTGGCCCTGAGGCAACCTAAGCATATCTGTCCCACCAGATTTGCTCTAAAAGGGAATGAGGGAGCGGATTTTTAGGGCCTCGCTTGCGCGGCCGACGTTTTCTAGTAAATCCGCCAGTTCGGTCAAGGTCTGTAATTTAGGTAAGATCAATCCCCGCCTCTCGAACATATCAGCTGCGTTTCTGAGTGCCACGACCGCCTGATCTGGATCGGCCTCCACCTGGCTGCGCGCGGCTTCCCAAAAGCGATAGGCCCGCTCTTCAGGTGAAATCAGTTGGCCGTTTTCCACCAACAACTGAACGGTCTGTTGGTGTTGGGCAATCTGTCTACCAGTGTAACGCTGGGCTTGCTTTATATCTATGGGAAAACGAAATCCATGAACTTTGTCACAAAAAGGGCAATATCTCTGCAGCAGGGCCTCACTTTGGCCCGCGTCGATCGCGTCACTTATCACCTGGCTATCGTCGCCCTCCAGACTCACCCGAACGTCGATGTCGTGACCGCACACGTCGCCTTCGAGCCTGAGCAGCACGCTCAGGTCGTCGTGCTCTTTGTCTAAGTGTGACTTGATTTCAGTCACTGAAGGCCTCCAAGCAGGAGCCGTTGTCGCACCGGCCTACAGCTATAATCATACGTACTTAAAGGATAAATAGCAAGTCCACCAGCTGCTGGGGGCACACTAGGGGACGCGTCCAGACTATGCTTCCCGTTGATCATTCTGCTGGTGATGGCGCGGTCATCCTCGGCTTGCTTTACGGATTTGACATCGCGCTGACAAAAAATAGCGTCAAATCCCCACGCCTCTAACCGGCTCGGCACGTCCTGGGCCACCAAGCGGTAATCAAAGCTGCTGTGGGGAGTATCGCGCCACGCAGGGGGCGGTGGAAATTGATTATCTCCAGCCACGGCTCCCTGTGCCATGACCCAGAATAGCTCTATCCGCTCGCCCTTTTCCGAGCGATCCCATTGCGCCTTTGTCATCAGTCCCTTGTTGCGCCATGCGTTCCTTTTTCTGAGCTTGCCTGCACCACTCCACTCGTCTGGATCGATGAGGTCGATACCCAAAATAGGGGCGCGCACCACCAGACCGGTCGGCCCTGTAAACACAAACGGTCTACCAAATTCGTGCAACACGTCGGCCAGGGTGAACAGGGCGCATCCTGGATAGGCGTCTACCAATGTCTGCTCTGGGGCTAAACCAGAGAGATTGAATCCCTGTTCTCCCTGCTTTTTGGTTGAGTCGACTGGGAAATCGTGGGCCAGGGCCATCAAGGCGGCCAGCTGGCACACCAACTCGAGCCTGCCCCAGTGGGTCCTCAGAGTTGAATCGCTATCGTCCGGCAGGCAAAACAGACCACTTCGCCTCAGCCGTTCTGGCAGGTAAGCCAACCAGAGCGCGCCGGCCAAGCTGTGGGGCGATGTGGGATGGGTGCGAACATATTCTCTAAAAGTGGCAAAACGGCGACCTGGTCCAGCATCGGACCAAAAGGTGTGGAACAGGTCGGTGATAGGGGCACAGGGGGGATCAATGCCATGCTCTGCCTGGGCCGGGAAAATGCCGAACCGCTCAAAAGCAGTGGCTGGATTGGATCCGTGGGATACCTCGTACTTCAGGGCATACCCCAAATCGTGCACCAACCCGGCGAGCAGTGCTGCAGCAGAAAGCAACGATCTTTTTTGTTCAGCTGTCGTAGGCAACGCAGAAATCCACCCCAGGCGGGTCAGGTGCTGGACCAATAGGGCCCATTCCCGCGTGTTGTGCCACTGCTCAATGCGCTGTTGCACAAACATTTGCCAGCGGGGAAGGTGGATACTTTCTTTTGAGAGTAACAAATGGGCCAGTGCGGCCACTCGAATTTGGTGGGCCAGGTGATCCCGATAGGGATGGGCCTGGGGGGTGAAATAGGATTTTAGATCTGTGCGCAACAGTATCAAAGCAAGGGGGACGAGGTCCGGCAAAAAGAGACTGCCTAAGGTGCGGTAAGCCAACACCGATTCGACAAATCGCTCGGCCAGGTTGTGGGGACAGATGTTAAATGCATTGCGCACCTCTTCTTGCCAGTCGACCCGTTGCTGACGACAGCGCTCGGCGAGCAGCGCGGCCGCGTTCCAGCGCGCGTCACGGGTCAATAAGGTGCCTATGAGCTGTTGCAGATAGGCCATGGTCTGGCCCACAGCTGGACCCAGGAGGTACGCGTGTAAATCACCGTCCGTGAGGATGGCCCGTTGGGGTGGAGTTGGCGTCATCGGAGAAACTCCTTCCACTCAACAGGGTCAAACGCCTTGTGGCCAGGGGTATTCGTATCATTTTTAAGGATGTTCACTTTGAGATCGCCTTGCGCCAGGGCCAGGGAAAAGAGCTCAGTGTAAGAGAGGGCAGATCTGATTGCTTCAAGCTCGCCGCCAACAATGCCCACCACATTGCGGTTATGGGCCCCGGCAAATAGGTTGGGGCTGACCGTGACATGACCAATGGTCTCTAGCGGCCCCCTATACCGAGGGAATAATTTGTAGGTGTTGCACTTCTCGATCCCAGATCCTGCTGGCAGATGCACATCCCGGTTGAGCACCCAGCGCTGCCCGGCCTGATGGGCCTTGGTTCGCGCCGTGGTGTCGAGGATATCGGGCAAAAGGGCCTCCAAGGCCTGTTGCTCAGGGCCAACGATCTCTACCCGGCGCACCCAATAGGGCTGCCACTCAGGTACATCCCTATCGCAACTGAGCAAGCCGGCCAGGTCTTTGGGATCCTGCCACTTGCGCGAGGTATGGGACAACGGCAGGTGGAACGGTGCGTGGTCGATGACAATGATCTTTGGGCTGAAGGTGGAGATCACTGCATCGACCAACGCGGTCAAGCGCATCTCCAATTGAAACCGACCAAACGACTCTGCGATCAGGGCCAGATCGAGCCGGCTACTAGGCGCGGTACCCATGGGATCGTTTCGATTGTCAAGCCCGCTCAGGGCAGTGCGGCGCTGTTGAGGCACACGCCAGCGCAGGCTCGGGATAACCAGCAGCTTGGGGCTGTTGTCGAACAGGGGAATCAGGGGCAGTCCCGACCCGTTTGACTTTACATTTTCGAGGCATTGGCGCAGATGATCTCGAACCGTCTGATCCCCGCCAGTGGATTGCACCAAAATATCGGCCAAGCCCAGGTCCCATTGCTTAGGGGTTCGAAAGTCATCGAACGGCAGCAGGGCATCGGTCAGCTCAGTGCCGAATAGATCGGCATCGATCAGCACGGCTGGTGGATCTGCGTTGGGATTGGACTCAGCCCTGAGGACCTCTGCAGCCATGGCCAAGGCCAAGGTGGTTTTACCCACCCCGCCCTTACGGGAATTGACACAAACAATGAATCGCGGATCTGGCATTGATTCTCCTACAAGCTGGCTGCGATGATCCTAATGGCTGAGGACTGGTTGAACTGGGACAATAGATCCCGATATGGCCGCAGCAAGTCCAGCAGCCACGTGTTGTCTGTGGCAGCCAAATCCAATGCTGCGCGAGCCAATCCATCTAGCAGGACCAGCATATCGTCAGGGTCCAATTCGGATTGGAGCAGCTCGCTTGCGCTATCGACAATGGTTTGCCGAATGACTGACTGGTCTACTTGGGAACCCTGCAGGGTCAAGCCAGTGCACAAGGCATACATCATGGAGATGCGATCCCGCGCCCCAGCCTTGGGCACAGCCTGAGCCAGCTGTTGCAGTTGAGAGCGACCCCATGCTTCAGACATTGAGACCCAGTTTTCCTCGGCAATGCGAGCATCCCTGGCATCTCCATTTAACAAGCCGGCAATCTGGGAGACAAAGGCATCCCCGGCTGACTCCTTTGAGCGATCGCGGTTCTTTTTTGCCTCGGCCGCGTCAGAGTTTACCATCTGGTTCAACTCAGCGCGTGCCTTAAGCACCATTGCTTCACCCTTGGCATCGCCAGCGGCACTGAACTCGGATTGGGCCTGGTCGAGCATTTTCAACCCAGGTTCAACCCTGCCCTGGATGAGCAATATTTGGGCCAACATGTAGCTCGACATAGCTATCCCGGGTCGATTGCCAAGGGTTTTGTCAATTTCGAGACAAGCGTTTAGGAGTTCAGTAGCTCGGTCGTAGTTCCCTCGCTTGGCCTCGACAAAGGCTAGCTGGTATAGAGATGCGGCCGTGCCCTGTCGGTCGCCCAGGGCCACTTTGATCTCGAGAGACTCGTTTAGGAGCTCGGTAGCTCGGTCGTAGTTCCCTCGATTGGTCTCGATAATAGCTAGCTCGTGTAGCGATGCAGACACGCCCTGTCGGTCGCCCAGGGTCGCTTTAATTTCGAGGGATTCGTTTAGGAGTTCAGTAGCTCGGTCGTAGTTGCCTCGATGTTTCTCCAAGCTTGCCAATTCGTGACAGATAAGGGATCTCAACCATGACCGATCTTTGCTCTTTGCTGTATCGGCCTCTGCCGCTTCCAAATGAGCAAATGCCTCTTGGGCGCGTCCCGTGTGGTATAGCAGTCGACCCAATGCTGCCTTTACTTGCTGTTTTTGATCAGTTTCGGGATATTCCGGACCGACCACCTCTTCGAGTAGGGCAATTGCCTCGCCCCAACGGCCAAAGTGTTCAAAAAAACCTGCCACAATCCCGGTGGGTGGATAAGCCTGGTCAGGTCTGTCACTGGCCAGGGCGTGCGCCCGCCATGCCAGCAGCTCCTGCTCGGTATAGAGTTGTCCTGTCTCGTGGCGATAGCGGTAGTATCCTGCAGCGCGGCCTGCCAGCATAGGTGACGGCTCCAGGGCGTATTGTTTCTCTAACAAGGGCCTGAGGGCTGGGTGAAGTTGGTACCAGGCTTCCACTTCCACGAGCTGTCCCGGCTTGTCCACGCGCCGCTGCCCCTTGAGGAGCAACCCGAGCTGTACGGCCTGTTTGGTCCACTGATCGAGACGCTGTTGAATTTGATAGGGGCGCAGGGCTGGTGCTTCTTGATCTACAGTGGGTATCATGACCTTCAGGCCGTCTTCTACCACCGGCAGGGTATATGCGGCGATCCGGGTCAGCCATTGGACTGCTTCCGGTCCCTGGGGCTTGTCAGCCAATATCTGAAGCAGATCCGCAATTAGGGCGTCCTGGGCCTGGGCTTCGTACGCTGCTTTGCGGGCCTGTGTGGTATCCCCTGGCGGTGGGGAAGAGAGCTTTTTGAGGTAATCTCTCACTGCCCGGGCCTTGCCCTTTACCTCGGACTCCAGCTTGCCCGAGTAGACCGCAAAAAAGAGCTCCAACAGCCGCGGCAAACCGGCAAAATGGGCGTAGATCTCCTGGCCGACTTGGGCGTTGGGTAACTGGCAGTCAAAGCGCCGCTCCATTCGATCGACCAGGCAGAGCCATTCGCCGGGTTGAAACGGGGACAGCTCCAGATGGGTAGCAGCCAGGTTCGGCACGCGGTAGCGAGTAGTGAGCAGCAGTTGAATACCAGACGCTCCCCGCTCATCGGTCGTTCCTGAGCAAAGTGCGGTTAGGGCTGCTTGTAGCTCAGGATCGCCAATGGCGTGTGGCGGGTTCTGATCCTGATTTTGCTCAAAATCGTCCAACACCACAATGATATTGCAGTGATCTTGCAGTAGTTCGTTTAAGGCGGCCAGTCGAGGAACGGCGTCCTTTACTCTGTCCTGGAGTGCGCCCACTTTGGCCATGATTTGGTCTGCTGGCGCGCCCACCTGGTCCAATCGGGTATCGTTGAGACACGCCTGCTCCACTAGCTGCAACACAGTGGACCAGATGCGGCCTGGGGTGACCTGGCCAAAGCAGACCGCGATGTAGAAACCGCGGTGGGACAAAATACGCGTGGCTTGGGCGGCCAAGGTGCTCTTGCCCATGCCAGCGGGTCCTTGGAGCACAACCGCCGCTGCTTCCCCTGAGCGGAGGTCCTGCAGCAGACGGCGCAGGGCGGATCGTCGACCCACGAACTCGCCTGTGGGCAATGTCCCGTGCCAGGCCTGGGGCAGTACCTGGCCGCCCCGGGTTGGATCAAATGTATCTCCCTGCGGATCTGCCAACATCAAAGGGGGATCCGGTGCGCAAAACAGGATCGGCGTGGCCCATTCCGCACCAGTGCTGGCCCTGTTTTGGGGAGACTGAGACCACTGGTATAAGGCACGACGAGCCTGGCAAAACGCGGTTACTGGATCCCTTGCATCCTGGGCGAGCAATCCGTAAAACTGGGCCGCGAGATAGGTAGCTGCTGCCACCCCCATTGGCCACTGTAGTCCGATAACCAGTGGCAGACGTCGCGCCAGGCCCATGGCAGCACTGCGCATGGTGTGGGGGTCGGTTCTCTGCTTGGCGCTCTCGCACTGGGAGAGGTAGACCAGGCGCAAATCCGCTGCCTCTGATAACCGGGTTTGCTCAAATAATTGTTCTCCGGTTAGTTGGAGCGGACGCCCGTCCTCATCCTCTACGATCAAATAGCCGCCCTTGCCGTGGCCGGTCAGATGCAGCACTTGGGTATGAAAATCCAAGACCGTGCCGCCAATTGCCGCCGGGCTTCCAGCAACTGTCTCGTACAATCGGGGCCTGCGGTTCAGCGGTATCTGCATTCCGGAAATTGGCGTACTGTAAATTGCATTGGCAATGAGCTTTAGTTCGTTTTCGTAATCCAATCGATGCTCGGGTCGTTCTCCAAGACGCTCCTCAGGACTGGATACAGCAAAGGCAATGCGCAGGGGCGGGCGAGGTGCGTCCCATAGGCGAAACCCAGGCCTCTGGTCTGTTCGCCGCACCCATTCTATCCCCTCTTTGGCGGCCAGGGGGAGGTGATCCCCCACCAGAATCAACAGTTCCCAGGGAAGGGCGTGTAGCGCATCGTCGTCAGCCAACAGGACCAGGCGGGTTTCAGCTGATCGCAACCGGCGCAACTGCCCAGAAGCGGTCACGCCGATGAAAGTACGTCCCAGTGCAGCGCCCACTTGATGTGCATCAGCTCGTAAATCGGGAACGGTCGCGCTGGGCTCAAAGGGCAACTGGTTACGCAGGTTCTCGAATCGATCCAGAACGCGTTGTTGTTCCTGTTGAAACGCGGCAAGGTCTGCGGAATTGAGGCCAATATTTACATCGTCTGCTTTGAGCTGTCCTGTAACAATGCCACTGTCTGAGACCCAAAACCGTAAGATCCACTCCTGTTTCATTCACTGCGCCTTTAACTTTGCTCAGTCCCCTGTTGCTATCTTTGATCCGAAATGCCAGGGTAGGCAAAATCAATTTATTAGTCAATTTGGAGTGGCCCCATCGTGAATTCGAGAGTAAAAGGCATCCATGGAGTGCTGGAGATGATGGAAGACCATCCCTTAGCGGGCTTGTTTAATCAGCTCACGCCCGAGCACGTGCTCGATGCGGTAGAATCTGACGGCCGCCGCTGCACCGGTCGGTTTATTGTCCTCAATAGCTATGAGAACCGGGTATACCAGCTCGAGCTGGACGATTCGTCATGGGTGGTGGGCAAGTTCTACCGGCCAGGACGCTGGTCCCTGGAGACCATTCTGGCCGAGCACGAATTTCTGTTCGAGCTGCAAGATGTTGAGATCCCGGTGGCCTGTCCGGTGGAGCTGGCGCCAGGCAGCACCGTGGGGGAGATGGAGGGGATACGGTATGCCATCTTCCCGCGGGTCGGCGGTCGCTCACCAGAAGAATTCGACGATGAGCAGGTACGGGTAATCGGGCGCCTGATAGGGCGCATCCACAACATCGGGGCCAACCGGGACACTGCGCACCGGCTGCGCTTGGACCCCAGGACCTATGGCCAGGAGAACCTCTCCTACTTGCTGGACAGCAACGTCATCCACGAAGCGGCAAAGGAGATCTACGCTGACACGGTTCATAAGCTGATCGAGCTGATGACCCCCATGTTCCAAGGGGTACCCATGCACCGCATCCACGGGGATTGCCACATGGGCAACCTGATCTGGACCCCCCAGGGGCCGACCTTCCTCGACTTCGACGACATGGTGGTGGGCCCGGCAGTCCAGGACATCTGGATGCTCGTGCCCAGCTTTGACAGCTACGGCCAGCAGCAGCGGGAGACCCTCATCGACGCCTACACCCAGTTCAGGCGCTTTGACCCGGCCTGGCTAAGGCTGATCGAGCCCCTGCGCGCCCTGCGCTTCATTCACTACACCGCCTGGATCGCACGGCGGTGGCACGATCCAATCTTTAAGCGAACCTTTGATTATTTCGGATCGCTGCAGTACTGGCAAAAGGAGATCGGAGACCTGCGGGAACAACTCGGCCGCATCATGGAGTCGAACTGGCAGTGGGGATAAAACCTAGGTTAAACGCGATCGTCGCAGTGCACTTGTTCTGGTTCGATACCCGGGGGAGGGGTCTGTTGCCACGCATCATCGGGCAGGGGTACGTTCAACTCGACCCCCCCCTCGTCGTAGCGCAGCAATAGATCGGCTTCATGGCGGGGCATCTTTACTCGAATTTCGTGGGGGAACCCCACCCCATCGATCACTCTCCATTTTGCCGACCCAATGGTAAAAACGGTACCATCCCTGTCAGATAAGGAGGAAGCCAGGAGCGGCAGCACGCCCTTATCCGGTCCTATCTCCAATCTCTGTGTCTGATCTCCAGATACGATGTCAACGCGATAAACCCCCTTGGTATCCCAGCGCACGGCTGGATCTCCCTCGATGATCGGCGTATGCCCGATGAGCACGCGCATCACATCGTCTGGAGGCAGGGGGATGCGCACGAGCCGGGCGATATTGCACGGCTCGGCCGGTCCGGTGAGAAAGCGACCTTCCCTGAGATCGTTCAGCGCAAAGCGGCCTTTATCGACGGTGAGCACGGTCAGGGCATTGCCAAATGGGGAGACGAGTTCGATCCGCAACCGCTGGGGCAGCTCGGCAAATAGGTATACCTTGCCTTGCACGCGATGATCCTCGCCAAAGTGGTCCACGCGCCCGGTGATGCGAAAGGACGTGACCTTGTCCCGCCGCGTGCGGACATCCCCCAGGATATCAGCGCCGCTGGTATAGGCCCCTTTAGGGCGGGGCACAGGACCACACGCAGCTATGAAACAGATAACGATCAAAAAAATGATCAAATGACGCGTGGCGTGCATCACATATCCCGCCGGTCTGTAAGCGCGCGATTGAGGGTCATGCGGTCCGCGTATTCAAGCTCCCCTCCATGGGGAATGCCAGATGCGATGCGGGTGATGCGGACGTCACATTCAGATAGGGTCTGACTAATCAGCAATGCCGTGGCCTCACCTTCAACCGAAGGACGGGTGGCGACGATAACCTCTGAGACGTTGCCTCCTGCGACCCGCTCGCGCAGCAGTTCTATGTGCAAATCGTCCGGACCGATGCCGTTGAGTGGTGCGAGCAGCCCGTGGAGCACGTGGTATTGACCGCGAAAGACGCCGCTCTCTTCAATGGCCCAAAGGTCTGGCACGGTTGCCACAACGCATATGCGGGTTTCGTCTCGACGGGGATCAGTGCAGATCGGGCAGGGATCGGTTTCGGTTAGATTGCGGCACAAGGAGCAGGGACACACCACGTCCTGGATGGCGCCAATGGCTGCGCCGAGCTGACGCGCGTATGCCGCTGGTGATCTCAGTAGGTGCAGTACCAACCGTTGCGCAGTGCGCTTGCCCACGCCTGGCAACCGAGCGAGCAAATCCGTCAGGTCCTGTATCGCGCCAGACATTCAATTAAACCAACGCCTTCGCGTTAGACCATCCCTGGGATCTTCATCCCGCCGGTGACCGCCTCGGTGGCTTCGTTTATCTTTTCATCTGCTAGGGTGAGCGCGGCGTTTACCGCTGAAATGACAAGGTCCTGCAGGGTCTCCATATCTTCTGGGTCGACGATTGCCTTATCTATCTCAATTTCGGTGATCTCCCGTGCGCCATTGATGGTCACTTTGATTTTGCCGCCGCCGGCTTCGGTAGACCAGGTCTCTGACTTGATTTCTTCTTTGGCTGATTCCAGCTTTGCCTGCATGCGATGGGCCTGTCTCATGAGTTCGGATATCCCACCGCGAAGGGCCACGCCACCGCCTTTTCCCTTGCCTTTGGATTTTGCCATTTCAATAAGCTCCTTACCGCTAACAGTGCTTCATTGTTCGAGATTGGGGCCATCCGAACTGAGGGTGACCTGTGTTACCGAGGCACCGAATTCAGCTTGGGCACGCTGGACCAGGGGATGTAACCGGGCGTCATCCTCGCGTCTGCGTCTCTCCTCATCGCGTTCTAGCCGCCTGCGGGTCACCAGTGGTATTTCGGTCGCCTTGTCTGTGCTGATGTGTACCTTTACGTTCGTCCCCAATCGCTCGCTGAGGATGCGTTCGATTTCCCGTTGGCGATCTATTGCGAGGTCGGCGATCGCCCGATACTCCTGAGCATAGCTGATGGTCAGGCCTGCCCCATCTTCGCTTGGCTGGGGAACGCCGCATTCCAACAGGGATCCGATGGTGGGTTTTTCCCGCTTGAGGGCCTCGATTTCCGCTTCCCAGTCGTTCTTTGCCCGGGGGATTGCGTGCCGCGCATCGCCTGCCCGGGGCGGTGGATCGGCAGCTCCAGCTGGCTGTCCTGACGGCCTGCCCTCGGACGATAGGGCTGGAGGTGGTTGGGAGGACGCCATGGGGCTGGCTTGGGTGCGGCTCAGACCTTTGGATCCCTGGCCTTGTGGCCCGGTTCCGACCGGTGGGGGAGAGTGCTGGGGACCGGACGATCCATGCCCACCGAGTCGCGCGACCAAGGCCTCGAGTTTTCTGACCAGGTCGGCGGCGGGCACCAGATCGCCCAGGTCGGCGATGCGTACGAGGGACGTCTCCAACAAAATGCGGGGATGAGACGACCGTGCAATCGCTTCAAACGCCTCGGAAAAATGCTTGAACAACCGATGTAGGGTGTGAACCGATACGGTGCCTGCCAGCTCGAAAAGCTCTTCTTTCTCCACGTCTGGCAAGTCTACCACCGACGGATTATCCTGGCAGACACCTGCGACCACGAGATTTCGAAAGTGCTCGAGCAGGCTCTTTGCAAACGTGGGGATGTCATACCCCTGGTCATCAACGGTTCTGATAATTTCAATAACGCTGCTCGACGCGCCTTTAAGAACGGCCCGGGAAATATCGTACAGCACCTGGCCATCCACCACGCCGAGCAGGTCGGCCACGGCGTCTGCTGTGATATCCTTTTCTTGGCTGGCGAGCACCTGGTCCAAAATCGACAGCGCGTCCCGCATGGACCCTTCGGCCTCCCGCCCTATCAGGGCCAGGGCGTTCTCGTCTGCCGCGATCTTTTCATCATCGAGGATCGAACGGATGCGATCCACGATCGCTGACGTGGGAATGCGCCTAAAATCATAGCGCTGGCACCGGGACAGGATGGTCACTGGAATCTTGTGCGCTTCAGTGGTGGCGAAAATGAATTTCACATGGGCTGGGGGCTCTTCCAGGGTTTTGAGCAGCGCGTTGAACGCGCTCGTAGATAGCATGTGAACTTCGTCGATGACATAGACCTTGTATTTTCCAATGACCGGTCGGTAGGGGACCGTTTCCCGGAGCTCCCGGATATCATCGACCGAGTTGTTCGAAGCCCCGTCGATTTCAATGACGTCAACCGCGGTGCCCGCTGCAATGGTCCGGCAGGAGGTACAGCTGCCGCACGGGTCGATGGTGGGGCCGTCAGTGCAGTTGAGGGACTTGGCCAGAATACGGGCGAGCGAGGTTTTTCCAACACCGCGAACCCCGGAAAACACAAATGCATGGGCCACCCGATCGACCTCGATGGCGCCTGCCAGGGTTTTGACAACATGGGATTGGCCCACCACTTCTGCAAACGCATTGGGTCGCCATTTTCTCGCGAGGACAAGGTACGACATGGGTTATATTTCGTAGGACAGGCCCTCTCGGGCTGCGTCTGTGGCAGGGAATCGCTCTTTACAGCGGCGCTCTATCTCCAGTATCTCAGCGTCTGCGTGTGCGGGATCGTGGTGAAACAACACCAGACGTTTGGCACCTGACATGCTCGCCAGCAACGCGCCCTGCTCGAACGTTGAATGGCCCCAGCCCACTTTTGAAGCCCCGTGCTCACCGGCATATTCCTCAGGTGTATACTGGGCATCGTAGATGAAGATGTCGGCATTGCGAGCGAGCTCGAGCACATTGCGGTCCGGTTCCTTTCCGTGCTCGGTATCTGTACAATACGCGATCGCTTTGCCGCCGTAGGCGATGCGGTACCCGTAGCATCCACTGGGATGGCGCAGGCTGTGAGCGGTCACGTTAACCCCATCTCCCAAATCGACAACTTGACCGTCTTGGAACTCGTGGAACCGCATTGTCGACGCCATCTGCTCCAGGCTGAGGGGAAAATTGGGATAGTTCATCTGGCCTGCGAGGGTTTTGGCCAGGGTCGTGCCCAAATCTTTTCCGCCGTACAATTCAAAGTGATTGCCAGTTAATAGCGCGGGTTTGAAAAATGGAAATCCCTGGATGTGATCCCAATGCATGTGGCTGAAAAACATCGACGCTTGAACCGGCATTTCCTTCACGAGCGCATCCCCGAGCACCCTGAGGCCTGTGCCGCCGTCCAAAATGATGCGGGTATCATCGCAGCGCACTTCCACGCACGCGGTATTCCCACCAATGGTTGCGGTATCCACTCCAGGTGTTGGAATAGACCCTCGAACGCCCCAAAAACATACTCGGATCATCGGTTTATCGGCACCCCCCCCAATAACGCCCGGACTGCAAACGGAACACAGGCGCGAGGGTTAGATCTCGTCTCCGTCGTCAGCAGGCTGTACAGCTGTCGGCATGGCTTCCTGGGCCGCTTTAAGCTCCCTTACTGGCTCTGTAGGTGAGAGTTTATTAAGCACTACCAGTGCTACCGCCAGAATCACCGTGCCGATCAAAATGGCATAGGGTTCCTTTTTGGGGGTTTGGGCGGAAAGTTCCTCAAAATGGGAGAGCTCAGACATCAATGCCTCCTTGTAATCGCCGTCTACAGCGCTCCATGGTACGTATTTATAATGCGAATTGTCAAGGGCGCGGGTCCTTTTTGTCGGATTGGGATCCGCTGCTTTGGCCGCTCGTATCAGGAAATGTCGACCACGGCCACTTGATCCGGTCCCTCGCCTAGGAACCGGGTGGCCATATCCTCAAAGCTGGCCGGCAGGTCGGTGACAAAGCAAGTGAGGGTTCCCAAAGATGTGCCCGTCCTAGCCAGGTCCTGATCCGTAAGGGTGCGGTCTATTTGGGCGGTCATGGCAGTGGCCGAGTCCACCACGGCGGCCTTGCTGTTTAGATTTTTAAGGGCCTGTTTTATGGGTGAGACGAGCAATGGGTAATGGGTGCACCCCAACAGCAGCACCTCTATCTGGGCATCCGCAAGTGGTTTTAAATAACGGGTCGCTGCGAGCACTGGCACGTCGCCCTCAATCCATCCCTCTTCTGCAAGGGGTACAAACAGGGGCGCGGGTTGCAAAAAGACCTGGCAATGTGGGGCCAGGGCAGCGATTTCTCTGGCGTAGGCACCTGATTGGATCGTGCCGGCCGTGCCGATGACCCCCACCCGCTGGGCATCATGCGCTGCAACAGATCTCGCCCCAGCAGCGATTACCCCGAGCACTGGTACCTGGGTTTCGGCCCGCAGGGTTGGTAAGGCCACAGCAGAGGCAGTGTTGCACGCTACTGCCAGCATCTTGAGTCCTTGGGATACGAGAAACGCGGCGCATTTCTGGGCATAGCGAACCACCGTGCTGGCCGAGCGGGTACCGTAGGGAACCCGGGCGCTGTCGCCCAAGTAAATGATGTGCTCACCGGGCAGGTATCTGCGCATCTCTCGAACAACAGTGAGCCCGCCTAGACCTGAATCAAAGACACCGATGGGTCGCTCTTGCAGGGCCTGCGTCATGGGGACCCACCTTCTGAGAGAGATGCTGCCAACCCAGCCATGCCCATGGGGCGCGGGTGGGCCAGAATCCTCAGGGCCGCACTCTCTGCATCCCGGGTTGTTATTGGATTACCGGTTAAGTCGACCATGCCCTTGGGGGTTCGCACTGTAATTGCCGCGCCAGGGGTTTCTGCCCTAAAAAATATGGGCCTGGCTACATTGAGGTCCTTTAGCGCCTGGACCAGATCCTGCTTTGCCCCCTCGCCCAAGACGAGCCAGCGATTTTTTAGCCTGCCAACTGCCACACCTCTTGTATTTCCACCGGCAGAGAGCCAGTCCCCTTGGACGGCGTGGCCAATGTGTTTGTTTTTGCCTACCCTCAGGGGCCACATGCCGATATGGGGCTTGCTGTGCGGGTCGATGGCCAGGGTCGCGCGATCTGGGGTGAGCTGTGCGACAATGGCACCTGCAGTCAACTGGCCCCGTGTTAAGGACCACCGCCCCAACAGCACGTCCACAAGCACGAGATCCGGATGATCGCGGGAGGGGATCTTAACCCCCCCGGCCGGGGCGAGGTGATGGGGCACTTCACCCGGCTCGATCTCGGCAACGGCTCGGGTCATGTCGATGGCTAAAAACGCAGCCCCGCCTACCTGCAGCTTATGGACCGCGGGCACAAAGGCCGGTGCGGGCTGTGCCAGTCCCTCAGACTGCCAATCCGGTCCAGGGGGGGAGGTGTCCTTGAGCGTGAGAAAAAAGAAATCCTTGGGTGCGCCGTTCACATATCGATAGGGGGAGAACCGCATCTCCGGGAGTATGAGTTCAGCATCAAAATCAGGGCGTTTTCCATCGACCGGGTCTTTAAAGTGGTAGTAAATAAAAGACGTATGAAAGGGGTTCATATCCAAGTGAATGCCGTAGGTGCACCCGGCTGCATTCATCGCAATGCCCAGGGTGGTGGCGGTCAGATCTTCGCCCCAGGCATAGATCATCGATCCAGCTGCTGTCATGCAGATGCCCGATCTAATGGTATTCATATTCCTTATATCTTCGTCTAGTGTAAAGCCCCACAGGTACCGCCTCCTGGGGTTTACCACGCTGTTTTCCACCAGGGGATCCATGTTCTGGCGCAACGAGACCATGTTGGCAGGGATTTTCAATCCAGTCGGCCAGGATCCCATCAGGACCTGACCGTCGTCCATGGTCGCCACTGTGGCAGCCCGGTCCTGGGGGGGAAGTAGTACGTCCTTTTCCACCATCATGCCGTAGGCGCCGTGGAGGGTCTTGAACGCCCCGTTAAACGCGAGCACCGTACGGGACAAAATGGCGCGCTTGCGGGGAATGCGTCCAGTGCCCTGGCTACCGGTTGTTGGCTGGGGATCCTCGTACCCGCCCACCATGTGCAGATCGAGCTGGCGCATGTCCATGGCCATGAGGTGGACGCGAACATAGGGCCGCTGGATATCCGGCCGCGTATAGGTGCGATAAACAATCGGCGGTGCGCCTGAAAGCGCGGGAACAAAGCCGGGCACAGCGGGCCGCCACCGTCCTTCACCCCGGGCGAGTCGTTTAAACACGGGTGCAGGGATGTTGGGCGGGGGCCACGGTGTTTCCAGGGATCCCACCTCCAAGCCCATGGACACGGCCACGGCCCTGCGAAGTTCATCTGCATCGGCCGCGTCCTCCTCGCCTACTGCGTCGTCTTCGCCAAATAGGGCATAGGTGAATCGGCGCAGGGCATCCCGTATCGCAAAATAGCGCCCCTCAGCCCACTCTATTGGCCCTGGACCGATCCAGGAGATGGATCGAACCGTGTCTACCAGCCATAGAATCAAGTGCTTGGGCAGTCGAACATCAGCCGTGGGAATAAGGCCCTCGGTCTCGACCGGGTCCTGATCCGAGCGGATGTCGACGGCAAAAAACGTCTCTTCTAAATCTGTCCAATTGACTCCGATGCGCATATCTGGAGTGCCCGCTCCCTCAACTGACAGATCTGCCCAACTCGGGGGTGGGGAAAACCTGAGGGCAGTTTTTCGAATCCCCTGGAAGTGACCCGTGCGCAGGAAATCGGTCAGACGCGCAGTCAGTCGGGTGAGGAGCGTCCATCCATCGTCGCTCGAAAGCACTTGGCCGCGAATATCAAAAACCGTTGCAGATCTCACCTGTCCCAGGGCGCGCGTAAGCACGGCCACTTGGGGTGGACAGTTGACCAGGGCGTACTCATCGCCGGCCGGCGTGTCGGTCAGGTTTCGAACGCCCCTTATCGATATGATACCCTGATCCTCGACAGTGCGGACTTCTGCTCGGTACAAGTCCGCTGGCAACTGCTTTTCCTTTGCAGCCAAAAAGACGATTTCGCGCCATTTGAGGGCGGCCGTAAGCCCGGTTTCAGGTTTGTTTGCCGTCTCATGCACACCTGTCGGTTGAACGACCAGGTTGAGCTTGCCTGAAAGCTGCTGCTCGAGCTGATCTGTTTCCCCATGGACCCCGTCCACATCGGACACGCCCCGTGCAATGGACACACCTGCCGCGGCTATGGCAACGACGAAGAACGAGATGAAGTGACCCGAATGAACCCGATCAAACCGCATGGGGCCATTATGCAGGATCACTGAAATCGTTTCTAGGGACTGGGCAAACAATCGCTCAAAACAGAAAATGATGATTTTTTGACTAAAAATTTATTGACAAAATTTAATCAATAATTAGCTTGAGGGTAGAGCGATAAACAACAAAAGGAGAAAAAAATGAAAGCCCATGTTTCAAAGAATTCATTCACGACGATTAAGAGTAAATCTGGAGACCTTTATGTGTGCCCCTTTGACATCGTAAAGAGTAAGAAAGGGAAAATCAGCGATAAGGAGTTAAAAAAGCTGTGCATTGACGATTCGTTACGCCCCTGGAACGATTAAAATTCCCTCCCCCAAAATCAGCCCCTTCTCGTTTGATGTTGGGAAAATATCAATGGGAAGGGGCTGACCTCTTATTAATCTTCCAAAAATAGTAAAATACTTTAATAGCGAAGGAATCGCCTGCTCTGGGCACCTATCTAGAGAATTGGGACAATGTGTCACCATTGCCCATTTTCTAGGAGGTTAGGACAGTTAGACTCATCGCAAGAAACTGGGTTCGCACCGCATTTATCGCTATTCGGCGGTTCCGTGTCGGATGACGCACTGCGTTTACAGTGCCATGTTGAGCACGGAGAGATGCATGACCCGAGCCTTTTCAAGCAATGACATCAAGTATTTGCGCGTGATTCCCATTTTATTACTGATGACGTGCTGTGGGCAGGAGCCCTCTGATGAATATCCCCCTCCCCTTACACCGGATGCGGATCTGGAGGCGATTCAACTCGAGGTGCTCTCAGATATTCAAGAGGCGCTCCACCGGTTCGAGCGAGCCGGAATATACGGTGTCGCACGGATCGAATTTCGGGGAGATGTGGTGCTGCACGAGGCGTACGGGTATCGGGACAGGGAGAAGAACCACCGGATGCACCTTGAGGTGGGATTCGACATCGGTTCGATTGTGAAAGCTATCACGGACGCTACTGTGCTCAAGCTTGTAGAGATTGGCTCCCTAAGCCTCTCTGATTCGGTGGGTCAATTCATTCCGGACGCTCCGGAGCCTATTCAGTCAATCACGGTTTCTCAACTACTGAATCACACATCCGGCCTTCCCGAATACATGGGAGACGATTACGAGCTGGTCGGCAAGGAAGAGGCGCTCGATCGGATCTTCAACACTGAGCTCCGCTTTTCGCCGGGTAGTGACACCGCCTATTCGAACGCGGGCTACACCTTGCTCGCCATTCTCGTCGAACAAATTGCGCAAAAGCCATTTGAGCAGGCAGTGCGAGAGCTCGTGTTATTGCCCGCGGGCACCCCGAAAATAGGGTACCGGCTGGCCGGGTGGGCATCTGACCGTCTGGCTGTCGGATACGTGGGTTTGGTGATGGAGATGGGTATCGGCACCAAAGGTGCCAGGAGGTGGGGAACTTCCCTTGATCATCCATGGTTGGACGACGGTCCGTCTTGGACCTTACGGGGCAATGGGGGTATGCTCTCGACCACAGATTCACTCGCCAGTTGGTACAATAGTCTATTCGAGGGGCGCGTCCTCGGGCCTGAAGCAATGGAGAGATTCTACGCGCTGAATACCGGCGTCGACCCATATGGGGTGAGCTTTGGCCACGCCGGTGGGAACGATGTTTTTAACTCCCTGCACGAGAGTTGGCCCGAGCTTCAGGTACATCTGACCCTGTTCACCAGCGTATCGACACGAACCGCAGAATCTGCGTGGAAGTACATCAGATACCCCATGCGCCGGCTCGCCCAAGTGGCCGCTCGAATGGACGAGCTCGGGAACTGAACCCAAACACCACACTAAAAGGAGGATCCCATTGAAGTTGACGCTTTCATTGACTTTTCTCATGCCGCTTCTGCTCTGTCTCTGCGTAGCTAATTCGGTTTGTGCCCAGGAGCAAGGCCAGGTGGGTGTGAGTGCCAAGGCACAACTGTTCCCGCAGGCAGGCCTCTACTGGCAGATTATCGATCCCCTCGCCCTCAGAGGAGGCATCTTCTTGATTGGCGGAAACAACGGCGGCAGCCCCGTGGACATCTCCGACTTTTTCATCGCCAGCCTAGCGATCACCTGGCGGTGGCGAATGGACGACCAACTCTCTATTTACACTGGACCGGACTTCACTTACTCCGACTTTGTAAGAGATCTATTCATCGGCCTTGTAGCTGGAGCGCAATACCAGATTTACCCGAGATTCGGCCTGTATGGAGAGCTCGGGGTGAGCTTGGATGTTATCGACGGAGTGGACACGGTCCAGATGTTCAATACTGGCATCGGCATCATTGTGTTCTTTAACGGTTCACCAGACAAAAGCCACTAACAACCTTCGATAGATTATGTACACATTAATGGCAGTCACCTGGGGCACCCCAACGCCAGCCACAATCCGGGTCGTGCAAATAGAACCAGGACCAATGCCCACTTTAACCGCGTCCACGCCCGCATCGATAAGCACCCGGCACCCATCTGCCGTGGCCACATTGCCGCCGATGACCTGGCATTCGGAGTAGGCCTCCTTGGAGACTGTCTTTGTAAATTGCGTTGGACTCTTTCTGCAGGGACCTTCTCCAACATTGCGGATCGCTCAGTACCCGGCTTCCTCGCGCAGGTTTTCTACGATCCTGCACAGGGACGCATCGAACGCATCGGTGTCTATGGTGCCGGGGGTGGCGATAACCGTGAGATAACTATCATCTCCCACGGGTGAAATGACGCAGTCGCAGTGATCTCCATAAATATTAATGCGGGCCAATGTGCCGAGCGCCAGCCACTTGAGTCTGGCTTTGGCTGATTCGAAGATCAGTCCGTAGTGGGCTGCGATGATGCGCGTTGCGTAAGGGTCTTTACTCGAATAGTAATCAATGGTCTCACCGCTTATATCGTGGAAAACAAGGGTCTCGACTGCGTTGAACTGATCGCTTAGGGGCCGCAGTAGCTCGCTGAAAATAGAGACATCCATGTCCCGTTCAGATGGACTCGCGGTTTCTTTGCTCATCGTTGCACCTCTTTAAAATCAAGGGCAGCGTCAAAAATGAAGACCTCGTTCCTTTTGAGCAGCACGTCCATTAGTTCTCCTGCGGATCGCTGTTTTTCAAAGGGCAACACCTGCTCGGCGAGTTCTTGTCGTACAGCTTCGAACGGTCGGTTCGCTGCTGGTAGCTCTTCGGAAACAAAAATGACGTGCCAGCCAAAAGTGGTCTTTACAGGCGGTGATACACCCCCCACCTTGGGTATGGCGAATGTTCCTTCGACAAAGGGTTTTACAAACCGCTTGTTATCCTCTGCAAATGGCGGCAGGTCTTCTACCGTAATCTTCGTCGGATGGGCCTTTTCAAAGGAGCGGCCAAGTGCGACAAATGCTTCCAAGGTCGTTGTTTGTCCAGCTGCCTTGGCGATTTCCGACGCAATCGCGCTTGCTTCCTCTTCTGAAAAGGCATTTTTTCCTATCGGCACCAGGATGTGGGAAACGCGCCTTAGGATACCGTGAACAAACCGCTCCTGATTTTCTTTGTAGAGCGTTCTTAGCTTATCCTCATCCAACGTGCCTGTCCTAACGCCTTTGGCAATACGGGTCTTTAATAGGGCGCGGGCCAGTTCGATTCGCCTGGTGTCCTCGACCGCAGACCATGCACCATATCCTCTGCGTCTCGCCTCTTGAGCGAGGAGTTCGCTGCGGATCAACACATCCAGGGATTCTCGATGGGTCATGTCGGCTTTGAGAAATTCGTTTAGCGACCGAATATCCGCTGCGGTAATCGCTGTGCCATTCACCCGGGCGACCACGCTATCTAAGGAGGCAGGCACGGCTTGTGAAGAGGGGAGGGGAGCTGACCGCAAATGGGGGTCCGCATCTGTGCAGGCGACCAGACAAAGACATCCCACCCCCAGTGTCTGCTGCCACATTGTTCGCCATGACCGAGCCA
This sequence comes from Myxococcota bacterium, assembly GCA_030065855.1. GTDB lineage: Bacteria > Myxococcota_A > Polyangia > JAAYKL01 > JAAYKL01 > JASJCT01. The sequence continues at coordinate 22,394 of JASJCT010000018.1, read as the reverse complement.
TTCCCCTCAAAAAAATCGGGGGATCCCTGTGCGACAAACGATGAAACCAGCGGATCATGGCGCTGATTTTACCGCGCCACATAATCCAAGTGAAATAATCGCCTGTTCGTCTTGCTCACTCACTACATCACCATCGCCGAGACAGCAGTGCCTTGACAAATCAAGTGTGTATTGGATACCTGTTAACAGGTAAAAACGATTATTAATATCTAACATTCCGATAGAAGGAGCATTGAAAAAATGGTTTTCAAAGTCGATGCGCGCGGCCTGCCGTGTCCCCAGCCGGTTGTGTTGACCAACAAGGCGATTGAAGAAGATGATGCGATCACCGTCATCGTCGACAATGAAATAGCGAAAGAGAACGTTGCGCTTTTTGCCAAGAGCAAAGGGTTTGAGGTCAGGGTCGAGCAAGCAGACAGTGAATTCAAAATCCATTTGACCGGGACAAAACAGGCAGCGCCGGGTGCCAGTTCAGACGGGGTTGCTTGTGGGGATTCAAGCCCATCCGGTCCCATCGTCTTGACATTGACGTCCGACACTATCGGTCGGGGCAGTGATGCCCTCGGTGAAATACTCATGACCGCGCTGGTCCAGACTATCGGGGAGGTCACTCCCTGTCCCGAGGTCATCGTGCTGATGAACAGCGGGGTTAAGCTGGCATGCAAGGGGTCAAAGGTCATCGAGGATTTAAAAGACCTGGTGGCCCGAGATATAAAGCTACTTGTTTGCGGCACCTGCTTGGGATTCTACGAACTGACCGATCGGGTATTGGTGGGGCAAGTATCCAACACATTTGAAGTGGCCACCCAGATGATGAACGCTTCAAAGGTGGTATCGCTGTAGACATCTGCAAAGCCATACGTTTCAATATTCGAAATCTAACTTGAAGCTCGATAACCTCGCCGTAGGCCAGGCGTAGACGGGCCTCGCCATAGGCTAGGCGTAGGCGGGCCTCGCCATTCATACGCGTCGGTTTGAGGCGAAGCGTCGCTCGCTATATTAAAGTAGCGTTTGATTGCAGGCGTATTAAACTTTTTACATTATACTTAATATTTAATAGGGCGACCTTGCCACTAGGGAAGCGCCTATTGAGAGCGATTTTAATATCTAGCAATAGGAGAGGACATGAAATCGAAATTAAAGGCATTATTCATTGCATTTTGTTTGGCTGCTGTCGGCTGCAGTGATGACGGAAAGAGCGCAGGAGACGCTGGAGCAGACACGGATGCGGATACTGATACTGATGCAGACACGGATGCGGATACTGACGCGGACACTGACGCGGATACTGATGCGGATACTGACACGGATACTGACACGGATACTGACACCGATACAGACCCGGATGATTTCAATTTCCGTCACATCAAGATTTGGAATATCGGCCGGGGACTGAACTGGATCGTGCCAGAAGCACACGATGCAGCGTACGATTTCTTTGCCGCACATATCGATGTGGCTGAAGCCGAGTATGAAGATGGGGTCAACGACCTTAAATCGCGAAACCCCAACATGAGGGTTTACCACTATGCTTTGGATGTTACGGTTTGCCAACATTCCGGCTGCTTTCGAGAGAATGACGATGAGCCTGATCCACCAGGTGCAAAAGAAAGTTTCTTCCTACACTTTTCTGAAGATACGCAGATTCCCGTGACGTTTGCCGATGGCGAGACCGGCTCTATTTCGGTTACCGGTTGCTCGGGCCAGATCACCCGCGAGTGCCGGGCTCAGGTAGGCATTTGGCTGGACTATCGCTATGTCCACAATCAGAAAGATCCAGAATTCCGCGCCTGGAAAGCCAATCTACTTTTGGAAGAAGCCGAGCCTTTTGACGGGACGTTCCTAGACGAGCATGGACCGGGGTATGGCTACCATTGGCCCGATGGTGCGGTCGGCGGAGGTATCGTGGAGTATGGCGGCCGCACCCTTGGCGAGGTCGAGGCGGAATTCAATGCAGATCTGGTGGAGACCCTTACTTATTATAAAGGGGCATATGCTGCCCAGGGTAAGTTCGTGGTGATTAACGGGGCCCTGTACAGCTTGAACAACGAAATGGTGATGGACCAGATCAAGGCCGCCAACGGTACGGTTGCCGAGCTGCTGCACCGACCAAACGCGTTCGATGGTGCACAGCGTTACCTGGCCGCCCTTGATAACCTAGACGAGCTGGTGGCTGCTGGGTCACTCGTCAATCTAATGGACACTACTTGTCGGGATATCGAGGCTCTGTCCGGTTACACGCCGGGACTGTATTCCTCTAATTTTGAGCGGTGGCAGATGTGGAAGCTGGCCAGCTACTACATCGCACGAGAAATGCCCGATGGTTCCACCGGCCCTGGCGAGGTCTTCTTTGATCCTGATTTCTGCATCAAATTTCTCGATCCAGACCACGCCCTTGACTTTATCGACCAGTGGCTGCTGGCTTACGAGGCGGATGTGGGTGACCCGGATGGGCCTCGTGACGAGGAGCTCTTCGCCTCAGGGCCGGCGCCAGAAGAGGGGGCGGCATCCTGCGATGGCGAGTCGGATATCGTACGCTACGGCGTGGTGTCCCGATCCTATGGTGCGGGCAACGTGCTCGTGCTCGTCCGACCCAACGATCGGTGGGATTGTTCTGACTTTGGCGATGCCACTGGCGTGTCGCTGGATTTGCCATCGCCGATGCGGCTGCTGATGGCTGACGGGACCCTGACCGAGCCGATGTCGAGCGTCCTGCTGCGCAACGGTGAAGCGGCGATCCTGTTCAAGTAAACCACCCATCATTTCCAGCGTTTGGCGTACTACATGCGAAGCAAGCGATAATACAGCTGTATAACACCTGTTTTCGAACGATGCGCAGTGGTTGAGCAGCCCCCAGAGTTACCACTGTTGAAATCCGAGTCGCTATCACTGTCCGAGTCGCTATCACTGTCCGAATCGCTATCACTGTCTGAGTCGGTGTCACTGTCGGTGTCAACGTCAGTGTCGGTATCGCTATCAGTGTCAGTATCAGTGTCGGTGTCAGTGTCAGTATCAGTGTCAGTATCAGTGTCAGTGTCGGTGTCAGTGTCTGTATCTGTGCCGCAGTCGAGGGGGTTATCCCTTGTCCATTGGATCACCTCTGGAAATTCGGAGGTGATGATCGAATGCTCTGCTCCTGGGACCACATTCCAGACCAATTCGTGATCGCAGGCTTCCAAGTACTCTTTTTGTTTTTCGGCCTGGGACAAGCAGAAATCCTCGCTGCCCTCCAAGAAATAGGCTGGAATCGGGCACTCGGCCGTGCACTCGCTGCCATGACCGAAAAAGCCGCAGGTCTCGTAGATCACTCCCGCGTACTCGGTCGAATTGTCCAGGGACCAGAAGCTCAAGTACATGGATCCAGCCGAGAATCCGCTCAGGAAGATGCGCTCGGGGTCTACATTATAATCGTCGGCAATCGCGTCCCTTTGCTTGTTGACCCACTCTGGGTCATGCGTGTCCTGGCCTGCCCAATTGTACCAGGTGGGGGTAGATGAATTACACCCGAGCTCCAACGGGCATTGCAAGGCCACGAGCAGGTAGCCCTCGTCGTTCATGGTGTTCTTGTGGGCATTGAAGGTGTAGTTGGGATTTCCCTCGTCTCCGTGGAGCGCGATCCAAAGGGGCGTGGGCACGTTGGGATCGTATCCGGCTGGTTCCTGGAACTTGCATCCACTGCACGGAAAGTCCTCTCTGAACGTTGCGCCCGGCGGCGTGGGGAGGTCGGGAAAGCGGGCAGCAGCTTGTCGATCTGCCTCGGCCATTAGCGCCTGCAGTTTTGGCGTCAGGGCCGGTTTTGACTCCTGGGCTGTCGCTACGGGTAGCGCCGCGCAGAGCAGCAATGAAGTGCATAGGACGGACGTCGTAATGACGCGACGACAGTAATACTGTATTTTGCAAAGTGACATTGTAACACCCTTTCTTCTTTTTCCCTTTTTTTATAAGAATTAGATTTATCTATATATTTCTTTTTTTATTAGATATGGGCTCGTAATTCAAGTCCGGGTTGCGAAAATGGCTGACAACGTGGCATAAAGATTGTGGCATGCGTTTAATGCGACCAAACCCGAGGAAGATGATCCGTACAGTTTTCGGCATACACGTTGCTGTTTTGGGCTTACTGGTACTGGGCTGGGCCGGATGTAACGACAATGACAACGGGGCGTTGGACACCGGAGGGGATGCTGACACCGATACGGCTACGGACCCGGATACAGACGCCGACACAGATACGGACACTGCGACAGACACGGATACTGCGACAGATACGGATACTGATGTCGATACTGATACAGAGACAGAAATAGACACGGATACAGAAGCAGACACGGACACCGACACCTCATGTTCGGGTGTCATCACCTTTCCAGATGCCAACTTGGAGTCGGTGATACGTGCGGCAATTAATAAGCCAGACGGTGATATCCTCTATAAAGATGTGGCTGACCTGGCCAACTTGTATGCGTATGCCAGCTCTATTTCAGATCTGACCAACATCCACTGCCTGGACAACCTGGAGATCCTCTTGCTGTTCGACAACCAGCTGACCGACACCAGGCCCCTGGCCGGGCTCGACGCGCTCGTTTATCTCGATCTGGGACAGAACAAAATAACGGACTTTGCCGGTCTAGCCCAATTGCCGAGCTTGTCCAAGCTCATGCTGTACGCCACCGAACTGAGTGATCTTAGCGTGCTGAGCGACCTAACCGGGTTAACCCAGCTCACGTTGAGCGACAACTCAATCAGCGATCTCAGCCCGTTGATCGGCTTGACCGGCCTCACCCATTTGGATCTCAGCAACAACGCGATCTCTGATTTTAGCCCCTTGGTGAGCCTTACAAATTTGACCGACTTGAAGCTGGTGGCCACGCAGAACAGCGACATCAGCTCGCTCGCTGCTTTGACCAACCTGACTTCTTTGGACCTGAGATCCAACGAGCTGACCGACATCGGCCCCCTGAATGGATTGGTCAACCTGACCTACCTGGATCTGTCCTCAAATACCATCGCCGATATCACATCGCTCAAAGATATGACCCTGCTGAACCACCTCGACCTGAAAGACAACCAGCTGACAGAGGTCACCGTTATAAGCGATCTTATCAGCCTGAGTTTTTTGGACCTGGATCAGAACGAGATGACACAGATCACTGGATTGGACAGACTGACCGGCCTGATCCACCTACATCTGCGGCACAATGCGCTGAGCGACATCGCGCCAGTAAGCGACCTTGTGAACCTTACTTGCCTGCAGCTGAATGGCAATCAGATCATCGATATCAGCCCGCTGGTAGAAAACACCGGCGTGGACGCCGATGATGAGGTGAACATCGAATCCAATCTGCTCGATTGTGAAGATCCAGATACCCTCGGCCACATCCAAACACTGGAAGACCGGGGAGTGCTCCTAGCGCATGATTGTGATTGAACTTGATTCATATTTATTTTGAAAGGTTTCTAGCCGGCGAGGTCAGAGATGCGCTTGCTGCCCAGTGTTTGCCGGACGTGCGCGTTGATGCTGCCCACTGCATCGCCCAACACGCATCCGCCGAGGGGACATCCCAAGTAGCCCATAAGACAGTTGTTTTCGCCGAGTGGACCGTCGATCATTTCGTAGAGGTCGAGCAGGGTCATCTCTGAGGCCCGCGGTCCAAGCGTGAACCCGCCGCTGGGCCCGCGCCTCGACGTGACAACCTTGGCCTGGGCCAAGCGGTGCATCACTTTACCCAGGTGGGCTTCGGAAGCGCTCAATAGTCCGGCCATGCGCGACAGCTTGACCGGCTGACCCCTTCCCACTCGCGCCAGGATCGTTACCGCGTGAATTGCCAGACCTGCGGCTTCAGAGATTTTTAGTGCACTGTCCATTTTATGTAGAATTCCTTCAATCTAGGTTAGGAATACCTTTCAATACCCCATGTGTCAAGCCTGAAGGAGCGATGAATCATCCACGCAAACTTCCGTTTATAAAGGAAATATTCTCCTGGTGGAAAAAATATATAGTTTGACTTGCATTGACACAATAATTGCTGTATTAATGGTCAGGATTGGATAAATATAGTATCGCAATGCTCGACAAACCAGAGGTGGCACGTGGCGAGCAAAGAAAAAAAGAGGCGAGAAAAAAAGGATGCGGGGGCTGACCGGCGCGACTTTCTGGCCAATGCAGTGATGGGCACGGGGCTGGTGGCGAGCCATGCTTTTGCTGCGGTTCTCGGGGTGCGCTACCTATATCCCACCCGCAACGATCGCACGCAGCGGTTGTTCGTCGGATTGCGCTCAGAGATTCCGCCGGGAACCGGAATCGCCTACGAGGCGCCAGGCGGGCGGACGATCAACGTCATTCGAGGCCAGAAGGGATTTATCGCCCTGTCTGATGTATGTCCCCACCTGGGTTGCCGGGTCCACTTCGAGTCCCAGACCGGAGAATTTATCTGCCCCTGCCACGACGGCCGGTTCGACGGTAATGGCTCGCCCCTCTCCGGCCCCCCGGCTGAGATGGGCGCTGCACTGCCGCGATACGAGGTGGTGACCGACGGCGACATGATCTTTCTCGAAATGAGTGTGGAGGTGGGATGAGCACGCGCGCTTCAGTCTCTGGTTGGCTCAAATCCCGTTTTCCGATCGACCGGGAAAACATGATGTTGCGTTTGCAGGAGCCAGTACCCAATCACCTCAAGCGGTGGTGGTGGTGCCTGGGCGGGATGCCGGCCTATTTGTTCGTCGTCCAGATGGTGACGGGGATTATCCTGACGTTTTACTACGTGCCCGAGCCGTCCAAGGCTTACGATAGTGTCTGGCGCATCACCAACGAAGTACCCTTTGGTTGGTGGGTGCGCAGCCTGCACAAGTGGTCGGCCAACCTGATGATTGTGAGCGTGATCCTGCACACATTGCGGGTCTTCTTCACCGGCGCCTTTCGCGCTCCGCGAGAACTGAACTGGGTCTTCGGTGCTGTCCTGCTCATCCTCACCCTGGCATTTGGGTTCACCGGCTACTCCCTGGTCTACGAGCAGCTCGCATACTGGGGTCTTACCGTGGCCACCAACCTGACCGAGGCAGTGCCGCTGATCGGCGAGCACTTGGCCAGGTTTGCACGCGGCGGCGATACAGTGGGGCAGGACACCCTGTCCCGGTTCTTCGTGCTCCACATCGGCATTCTGCCCACTGCGGTGATTGGGTTTCTGATGTTGCACATCGGCATGGTGCGCACCCATGGGGTCACAGAGCTGCACTTTAAGGACGAGCAACCCGGTAAGAACACGTTTCGCTTCTATCCGGACCACATCCTCACCGAGTTGATTATCGGCATCGGTTTATTGATTGTGATTTCTGCGGTGGCTGTGATCTTCCCGCTGGAGCTCGCCGACAAGGCAGACCCATTGGTGACGCCGGCCCATATCAAACCAGAGTGGTACTTCTACTTTACGTTCCGCTGGCTCAAACTGGCCGGGCTTACCCCGGCAGTGCTGACCATCGGGCTCGCAGCTGCGCTGTTCGTGCTGTGGCCGTTCATCGACAAGGGGATTACCGCCGTGGTCAAGCGGGATCTTACGGTCCCCATCGGGGTGCTGTCAGTGCTCGCGCTGCTGCTGCTTACGCTGTGGGAGGCCCTGGCCCACTAATACAACAACAGGGGAGGAGTGATGATCAAGGAGATTAACGGATGAGCCTCAACGCAAAACGCATCGTCGTCGCGTTATTATCGTTCCTGTTCCTCGTCACCCTGATCGTGGTGGCCTGGGTCGAGGGCGTCAGGGAGCGCTTGGTCGACGAGGCCGTACCGGTACTATCGGGTGAGAACGAGCGCTGCTACACCTGTCACAAGGAGAAGACCCCCGGGGTCACGGACCAGTGGGCTGACTCGACCCATGCCGAAACCGGGGTGGGCTGCTACGACTGCCACCAGGCCGAGGAGGGGGATCCGGACGCCTGGCACCACGAGGGTCGGGTGATCGCCACACTGGTCACGCCCAACGACTGCGGCCGCTGCCACAAGGACATTGCCGCGGAGTTCCAGGGATCGCACCACGCCAAGGCCGGGCAAATCCTGGGTTCCCTTGACAACGTGCTCGGCGAGACAGTCGAAGGGCCGGCCGCTGCCCACGCGGGTTGCCAGCAATGCCACGGGTCCAAGGTGGCGTTCCAGAAAGACGCGCAAGGCGTCGTTATTAAGGACAAGAACGGCAAGCCCATGCTCGACACCGCCACCTGGCCCAACAGTGGGATCGGTCGCATCAACCCGGACGGCTCCATCGGCACCTGCTCGGCCTGCCACTCGCGGCATCGGTTCTCAATCGAAATGGCTCGCCGGCCTGACAACTGCGGCAAGTGCCACTTGGGTCCGGATCACCCGCAAAAGGAGATCTACGAGGAGAGCAAGCACGGCATTGCCTTTGTCACGGCTGATCAGCAGGGCAAGATGCACTTGGGCGAGCAAGCATGGGTGGTGGGCAAGACCTACAGCGCCGCGCCCACCTGTGCTACCTGCCACCTGAGCGCCACTGCCACGCAACAGGCTTCGCACAATCCTGGAAAGCGCATCACCTGGACCTTGAGGCCAGCCATATCCAAACGCCAGGATAAGTGGGAGCAGAAAAAGCTGGCCATGCAGGACGTCTGCTCCAGCTGCCACGCGCCGGATTGGATCGCCGGACACTACGATCAGTACGACGCTGCCGTGCATCTCTACAACGATAAGTTCGGCAAGCCCGCCAAACAGATCATGGACGCCCTGCGCCAGGCAGGCCTTCTGACCAAGACCCCATTTGATGAGAAGATCGAATGGACCTACTTCTACCTCTGGCATCACGAAGGGCGTCGGGCCAGGATGGGCGCATCGATGATGGCGCCGGACTATACCCAGTGGCATGGGTTCTTCGAGATCGCCGAGCGCTTCTACCAAGAGCTGATACCCGAGGCCGTGGAACTGGCCCATGAGCGCACAGAGGTGCAGGCAGTGATCGCGAAAGTCCTCGCCGCAGAGCCACACCGCTGGCAAAAGGGACTCAGTGCCGAGGCTGCTGCCCAGGTCGAGCAGTTCTACCAAAAGCGATATGGGCATGCAGGGCTCGGATCTGCTGGCGATGGCAAGCCCACAACAGGGGCCAGCCCAGACGGTAAACGCGCAGTGCCTACCCCAAAGGTACAGCCCGCGCCAGCAGCAGAGAAGGGGGCAGACCCATGAGGTTTGGTGGCATCGTCGTGCAGGTCCGTCCTGGGGCTGTGGATCAGGTGGCACAGCGCGTGGCTGGGATGAGCGGCGTGGAGATCGCCAGCCAAACCGATGAAGGCCTGGCCCTGGTGATTTCAGGATCGTCTCCGGCAGTGCAGGAGGAGCGACATCGGACGATCGCTGCCCTGCCCGGCGTGGTGCTGGCGTCAGTGGTTTTTCAGAGCTGCGAGGTGTGACAATGGGGTCCACGAGACGAGAATTTCTCAGGCATGCAGCAGCTGCGGCGGCAGCAGCTGCCCTGGCTGGCTGCGGCCAAACCCGAGCGTCATCTGGCTTAGACAAGTCGCTCAAGTGGCGCAAGGCCCCGTGTCGGTTCTGCGGCACGGGCTGCGGCGTGCTGGTCGGGGTCAGGAAGGGCAAGATCGAGGCAGTCACCGGAGATCCGGATTGTCCGGTCAACCGCGGCACGTTGTGTGTTAAGGGCTATCACCTGCCCAGCGTGCTCTACGGGCGCGATCGCCTGACCCACCCCATGCTGCGCAAGGGCGACCGTTACGAAAAGATCAGCTGGGACGAGGCTATCAAAATTGCTGCAGACAAGTACCAACAGGCGATCGACAAGCACGGACCAAAATCCGTGGCGATTTACGGATCAGGTCAGTGGACCGTGCAAGAGGGGTATGCGGCGCAAAAGTGGTTCAAGGGCGGCCTCAAGTCGAACAATATCGATCCCAACGCGCGCCTGTGTATGGCCTCGGCTGTGGTCGGGTTCATGACCACCTTTGGCAGTGACGAGCCAATGGGGGCCTACGACGATCTGGATTATGCGGATGTCTTTGTTCTTTGGGGCAATAACATGGCCGAGATGCACCCGGTGTTGTTCAGCCGCGTGCTTTCGCGAAAGCGTAGGGCCGGCCACGTCAAGCTGATCGACATCACCACCAGGCACACACCTACCTCCAAGTACGCCGACGAGGTCCTGGTGATGAAACCCCAGGGCGACCTGGCAATCGCCAATGGCATTGCCCGCTATTTGATCGTCAACGACAAGATAGACCAGCAGTTCGTCGAGCAGCTCTGCACCTTTCGTCGGGGTGCGCACGACATCGGCTATGGCACTGAGGACGGCTTCAAGTTTGCGGACAAGCCCCAGCCCATCACCTTTGACGAATACCGCGCGTTGGTCGAGCCCTATACGCCGGAGAAGGTGGCCGAGCTGGCCGGCATTCCACCTGACGCACTGGTACGCCTGGCCGAACAATTCGCGCGGCCAGGCCTGCGGGTGATGAGCCTGTGGTGCATGGGCGTCAACCAGCACGTGCGCGGCACCTGGATGAACAACCTGATTTACGCAATCCACCTATTGTCCGGCAAAATCGGCCATCCCGGGTCCACGCCGTTCTCCCTGACCGGTCAACCCAGTGCCTGTGGTACCTGCCGCGAGGTCGGTACCCTGGCCCATGCATTGCCCGCGGACGGACATGTCAAAAACCCCCAACACCGGGCCAAGGCCGAGAAGATCTGGGGCGTACCCCAGGGGACCATCGACCCCAAACCCGGCTTTCACGCGGTGGAGATGTTCCGCGCCCTAGACCGGGGAGACGTCAAGGTGATGTGGGTCCAGGTCACCAACCCGTTCGTGACCATGCCCAACCTGAAGCGGTTTCGAGACGGCAAGCAGAAAAAGCGCGACGATAGCTTCTTAATCGTTTCTGATATCTATCCCACACCGACCACTGAGCTGGCCGACCTAATCCTGCCATCAGCCGGATGGGTCGAGAAAGAGGGCGTGTTTGGCAACTCAGAGCGGCGGCACCAACAGTGGAACAAGCTGGTCGACCCGCTAGGAGAGGCGAGATCCGACGTGTGGCAGACCGTAGCTGTGGCGCGCAAGATGGGCTTTACCCATCTGTTCCCCGAGACCAAGACCCTCGAACAGGACCTCTACATGGAGTTCCGCGAGTTCACCCTTGGCGTGGGCAAGGACGTGCCAGACTACGATACTTTGCAGAAGACCCGCGGTGGTGTTCGTTGGCCGTATGTAGAAGGTCGAGAGACGATCTATCGCTACGTACCTGGCCAGGATCCCTATGCCATGGGCCCGGAACGGATGGATTTTTACAAGGCCAAGAAGACCGATAATCGCGCGGTGATCTGGTTCCGACCCTGGGAACCGCCGGCTGAGTCGCCAGATAGCGATTACCCTTTCTGGCTGTGTACGGGACGCGTGCTCGAGCACTGGCACACCGGGTCGATGACCCGTCGGATTCCCGAGTTGCACCGGGCAATGCCAGCAGCTTACTGCGAGGTACACCCCGAGGACGCCCGCCGCCTGGGCCTGAGGCCGGGTAATGAAGTTCGGCTGACGTCGCGTCGCGGCACCATCGAGCTGCCAGTGTCGATCGACGACCGGGCCATCCCAGAGCCCGGGGCGGTGTTCGTGCCGTTCTTTGATGAGCAGAGCCCGATCAACGACTTGACACTCGACGCGTTCTGTCCGATGTCAAAAGAACCGGATTACAAGAAATGCGCGGTCAAGGTCGAAAAGGTCTAAGCATGGCGATTCGTTTCCGAGTCATGGTGGTTGCTGCCTTAGCGCTCGTGATCGCGTCTGGTGGGGTGGGGCTGGGTTGTTTGGAGGCGCCGAGTGATGCACTGGCCCTGGCCGATGGCCGGGCTTATTCTGGTGCGCCGCCCACGATCCCACACCAGGTGGAACAGCTCGGCCGCGGGGAGTGCCTCCAATGCCACCTCAAGGGGGACGCCGTGGATAAAGAAGGCCGGCAGGCCAAGCGCACACCCCACCCCGAACTCGAACATTGCCAGCAATGCCACGTGGCGCAGCGCGCCAACGACATATTTCGTAAAAACGAGTTTAAAGGCAGCACGTACCGGATCGGCCTGCGCTCCCAACCCGAGGGGCCCTGGTTAATCCCGCATCCGCTGACCATGAGAGAAAATTGCCTGGGTTGCCACGGGGATCCGCAGGCGCCGGAGCAACTGCGTACAGATCACCCGGAACGGGAGCACTGTCTGCAATGTCACATCCCAGCGCACGAGGGGTTTCCTCGCGCCCGATCTGGTCTGTGACCCTGGAGGCGCCATGACGTCGCAAGACAAACCAATACGACTGAGCGGCACTGAGACCGCGTGGCTCCTGCTGGAAGTCATCGATGAGCAGGGGAGCTTAAGATTGAACGACCTGTTGAAGATGGCCCAGGCGCTCGCGGTCTGTGTGCGGGCCTCGCATCTGATCGCATTTGATCGATTGTGCGAGGTTCAAGGCGCGTTCCCGGCGAGTATCGAATCCCTACTCGATGCGCCAGATCCCGAGATCGACGCGGACCAGGCTGGTGTCGATCTCAATGACTACCTCGGCATGATAGACATTGTCGATCTGCTGTCTGACGCGCAGCTGCCCTGTGTCGCGCCTCGGCTCCACCGGGGGTGGCAGGACAAGACCCAAAGCTGCCGAGAGGCCAGGGCTATCGCCCAGCGCGCCCTCGAGATGACCATTGTCCGGGACTTCCGTGGATCTCTAATGGGGGCCCTGGCGATCTTTAACCGAACGAGTCTGGTCCCAGGTCCGGTCGCGATCGATCCGCACGGGATTCGCGCAGCTGTCGACGCTGTGCTGCAGCTCGTTCAGGGACTGTCTCGCCCTAGGGCGGGCAGCAATGCCCAACGCATTCTAGATAATTTACGCGATCAGCTAGGTACTGCCAGCTGACGCGACCACTGCTAAGGGACCGAGCCACGCGCGCTGCTCACAGCGATCGAAAGGAGGTGCGAATTGCGCACGGCAACCCAACTGGTCATCCCACTCCTCATCGTAGGTTTTAGCTGCCCAGCTCTGGCCCAGGCGCCGAGCGCTGTAAACGCCGATAAGGCTAATCCTGAGACACCGCCTAAAGCAGTTGAGGGAACGACAGCGGCCAGTGCCGAACCGGACAAGGCGTTTCCTCACTTTGGTGACGAGGCATCGATCTGGGGCAAAATCTACCTAGCCTACCGGCTGCGGCCCGAGCTCCGCACCAATCGGGATTTCAACTCCCATGCCAGGGACAAGCGCTTCTTGATCGGTCAGCGGGCGCGGGTCGGCCTCGGCCTCAACTACAAGCAGCTGGTTTCGACCTTTATCCAATTTCAGGACACGCGTGCCTGGGGCCTTGAAAATACCTCGGTCAGCAACCCATCCACTGACGGCAACACGGATCTGCATCAGGCCTGGGCGCGGATTCGCCTGGGCACGGATGTGTTGGCCCTAAAGGTCGGTCGCCAACAGCTGGTCTACGGCGATCAGCGGTTGATCGGGCATCTGGAGTGGCTCGATCAGGGGCGGGTCTTTGATGCTGCGGTGTTGCAGATCGAATACTGTTTGGGCCAATTGGACCTGTTCGAAGCCCTGTTCACGCCGGACAATGCCGGCAACCTGGCCCGGGGGAGCACCAGCTTTTTTGGCGCGTACAACGCAATGAAGCTCATCGAAAACAAGGTCCTATTCGATCTGTACATTTTAGGGCTGGTCGACACCAAGGCGGCGCGCAAACCCGGCATGACCTACGCGGGCGATCCGGCGCCCCCAGCCCCAGGCGCAACTGCTGAGGAACAGGCAGCCTACGAAGCGGCGCTGGCTGCACGTGAGATCCACCGCCAGGAAATTACAGTAGGCACCCGGCTGCGGTTGGACCTGGACATCGTCAAGACCGGCCTCGAAGTTGCCGCCCAGTTTGGCCAGGCCAATGCCGAGACCGACCTCAAGCGGCTGGCGTTTGCGGTACACGCCGACGTCAAGGCCGTGATCCCGGTCGCGACCCAACCGTTCATCGGCGTTGAATTCAACTACGCCACTGGGGACGATGATCCAGTGGACGACAAAGCCAAAAGGTTCAACAACCTGTTCCCCACCAACCACCTGCACTACGGGTTTATGGATCTCGCCAGCTGGTCCAACGCGCTCAACGTCGCAGTCCGGACTGGCTTCAAGCCGACCCGCTACCTTGCCGTGGCACTCGACTACTGGCTCCTGGCCAAGGCGACCACGGATGACGGTTGGTACAACGCCAGCGGTGTGGGCACGGCCGGCGTCACTACCGCAGACGAGCGGGTCCTGGGCCACGAGATTGATCTGAGCCTTGCGGTTCCGATTGCCGAACCACTCAAAGTGCTCATCGGCGCCAGCATTTTTATTCCAGCTGCAGAGCTGACCACCAATCCCACCAATCCCGAAGCCGCGTTCGACGGAGACCCCCAGTTCTGGTCCTATGCCATGTTGGTCCTGGCCTTCTGAGATATTGATCACCACAAGGGCCAAGGGTTGGGGTACACTAACCCGAACGGTGGTTATACGATCTACGGAGTTTAGACATGGCCCTTGCCCGTCCTGTTTCGAGTTGGTTTCACACGGTGGTGTGCGGCCTGGCGTTCTTTTTTTGCGCTGAGGTTGCTGCCCAAACAACACCGGTAGAGGTGTTCTTCGTCTACGGGGACAATCGAAGCGGCCACGATGTCCACCGCTCTATCGTCAAAGAAATCGCTGGCACAACGCACACCGCAGTGCTGAACACCGGTGACTTGGTCTCTTATGGATGGGCTCCCTGGCAGTGGCACACCTTCCTGGAGATTATCAAACCGATTAATGACAGCACGACCGAGCCACCCGTCTACTTGGCAGCATTGGGCAACCACGATGTCATTTGGGAACGCCTGGCCTATCCCAGATGGCATAAGAGCCTGCCCTGGCTGCCGGGTAATGGAGAATATTACTCTTATGACACCCGATACGTTCGGTTCATCGTGCTGGACAGCAACCCGCGCAATCTGGGTACTAAACAGACCAACGCCCTGCTGGGGTGGCTCAAATCCAATCCAAAACCCTGGACAGTGGTTATCTGGCATCATCCGTCATATCCCTTTGGGGGCAAGGAGGTCCACGGGGAAAGCAAAAATAAGTGGTGGCCCTTGCTTCACAAGTACGGCGTGGACATCGTGTTCAACGGCCATGCGCACAACTACTCCCGCTCCTACCCCATCAACCCCATACCTGGTTCTCCGTACGGCATCAGAGACGACAAAGACGGGGTTGTTCAGATCATCGCTGGCGGGGGTGGTGCCCGACTCTACCCCACTGCAAAAGACGAAAACAACGCGCCCTATTTTGACACGCTCCTCGCGGCCACTGTGGACAAGCAACACACCTACTGCAGATTGAGCGTTACTGATACATCATTGACATTAACCGCCCAAACCCTCGATGGACAGAAAGTAGACACTTTGGAACTGACGTCGAACAAACCCAAAAAGATCATACGGTAGTAAGCATTTTTACGAGAATCTGTTAGCGCTTGACAAACCGGGCCAAAGCCCCCTACGAGAACCAAGTCACTGGGCTCCACAGGGTAACCTCTGGTTCAACAGTAGGGAATGAGTTGAAGAACGCAGCGCTATATGTGACATCGGTTTTGATTTGGGGTTCCACGTGGTTGGCTATCCGATACCAGCTCGGTGCGGTCGATCCCCTGGCCTCTGTGGCCTACCGGTTCCTCATCTCCGGGGCGATCCTCCTCATATATTGCAGAGCCCGGGGCATGAAGCTCGCCTACACTGTAAAAGATCACCTCTACTTTTTCCTTTTGGCTGCCCTGCTCTTTTCGGTTAACTACTGGCTGGTCTACCTGGCAGAGATCTATATCACCAGTGGTTTGGTGGCCATCATGTTCACCGCCATTCTCTTTTTTAACGTGTTCTTTGGCGCCCTGTTCCTTAAGACCCGGATCCGATGGTCTGTGGTGGCCGGTGGCGTCGTGGGTATCGTGGGGGTGGGGTTGATATTTCTCGACGAGATACTGGCGTTCGACCTGTCCAACCGCACCACGATGGCCTTGGTCTGGGTCCTTGTGGGCGTGATCATGGCGTCTTTGGGCAATATCGTCTCGGCGCGCAATCAACAAGCCGGCCTGCCCGTGCTCCAAACCAATGCGTACAGCATGATCTACGGCGGTTTGATCATGGCCTGCATTACCCTGGTCACTGGAACCCCGTTTACTTTTGATTGCTCCTTTGTCTACATCGCATCACTTTTCTACCTCGCTGTGTTCGGTTCTATCGTGGCGTTTAGCGCCTACCTCACCCTCATTGGCAACATCGGCGCGGACAAGGCTGCCTACATCGCCTTTCTGACGCCGATCATCGCACTGGCCTTGTCCACCATCTTCGAGAACTATGACTGGCCGTCCAACGCCATCCTCGGCGTGGCCCTCGTGACCGCGGGTAATTTTTTTGCGGTTCTGAAAAAAGCCAACTCCTAGAACACCGGCGTCCTCATTGGCTCCGCGAAAATGATGGACCTATTGACTGCTCCGCGGGTCAGCTTTGATATGGTGCAGTAGCGCTTGAAGCCCGAGAATGTAGCTAAAGGGGCCAAAGCCAGCGATTTGTCCGATGCATACCGGTGCCAGGGTCGATGTGTGCCGGAAGGATTCCCTGGCGCTGATATTGCTGAGGTGTACCTCGACAGTGGGCAGTCCAATGCCGGCAATGGCGTCGCGGATGGCATAGGAAGTGTGGGTGTACGCCCCGGCGTTGATGATGATACCGTCTGCCCAGTCAGCCAATTGGGTCAGCGCGTCGATGATCCCACCTTCGCTGTTGCTCTGGAACGCCTTTACCTGGCTCGAGGCCTCAGCAGCAGCTGCTGCGGTGCGGTTATTGATGTCCTCTAGCGTGGCAGTACCGTAAATGCCGGGTTCCCGTTTTCCGGTTAGGTGCAGATTGGGTCCGTGGATAACAGCGATCTTTGCCATTTTTTTATCCTTTGCGTATCCAAGCAATGGCCTGGCAGTTGACTGCATCAAGTACGTCGGCGTGTATGACTGAGATCTCGGCCATTTCTTATCCTTTGCGTATCCAAGCAATGGCCTGGCGAATAACCGTTTCTGGTACGTCAGCGATGAGCTGTGTTGTTCCCGGTGCCACTGGAATGACAAAGCGCAGGCCTTGGTTGACCTTTTTCTTGTCGTGACGCATGGCCGCGATGATGTCGTCGACGCCAAAGTGCTCGATGCGGGTCGGCAAGCCTTGAACAGAGAGCACGCGCTCGATGCGTCCGACCAGGGATGCCTCGCATTTGCCGAGCAATGCGCTGAGTCTTGCCGCCGCAACCATGCCCACTGCTACTGCTTCGCCGTGGCGCATGCTGAACTTGCTGAGTAGCTCAATTGCATGACCAAAGGTATGGCCCAGGTTGAGCAGCGCGCGTTCGCCTTTTTCAAAGGGATCCCGGGCCACCACGGCCACCTTTACGCGAACAGCAGCATCGACCAATGGGGTGACATTCTCAGGAATGCCTCGCTCGAGCTGATCGAAAAGCATTGGATCGCCGATCAGGCCGTGTTTGACCACCTCGGCCATACCTGATACGCGCTCTGCCGCGTCTAGGGTGGCGAGGACCGACGTGTCGATCGCGACCAATGCCGGCTGCTTAAATGCGCCGACCAGGTTCTTGCCCTGCTTTAGGTCGACGCCGGTCTTGCCGCCCACAGAGGCATCGACCATGGCCAACAGTGACGTGGGTATCTGGACGAATGGAACGCCCCGCAAATAGGTCGCTGCAGCAAACCCGGCCATGTCGCCCACAACACCGCCGCCAAGGGCAATGACGACGCCATTCCGGTCCAGGTCCAAGTCGAGCAGGCCGTGGTAAAGGTCGCGAACTGTTTCAAGGGTCTTGTACTGCTCTCCGTCTGGTACCTCTAAGACACCGACCGAGAAGCCCGCACTGTTAAGGCTCTGCGCCGTCTTTTTCGCGTAAAAGGTGCCCACAGTGGGATTGGTTACCAGGGCAGCAGCGCCTGATTTTCCGAGCTGCTCGCGGATCAAAGCGCCCACCTGGGCCAGTACCTGCTCTCCGATGATGATGGGATAATACGCCCCCTGAGGCGTGTTAACTTGGATTTGGTTCATTGTGAGATCCCAATCCCCTGTTTTGCTGCAATGCGAGCGATCAACGCCGCGATTTGATCGGGCGTCATGTCGTCTGTGTTTACCTGATTTTTTACCGCATCGTAGATCGCCTGCCGTCTCTTTAACAGGGCATCCAGGTTGGCAGCCAGGTCGCCTTTGAGCAGTGGCCGATCGCTGGTTCCTTTAAGCCGCATTTTTAGAACCTCGGCTGAAGCGCTGAGGTTGACGATGATTGCGCTCGCTTCAAGGGCATCCCGATTGCCCTTTCTTAACAGCACCCCCCCACCCGTGGCGATAACCAGATCCCGGCGCTGGCACAGATCGCGTACCAATGCGGCTTCGGCCTCTCGAAATGCCGCCTCTCCCTGGGTGGCGAAAAATGCGTCGATGCTGCACCCGAACTGTTGGGTCAGCACCTCGTCCATGTCCACGAAGGCCTTATTCATCAGCTCTGACAGCGCACGTCCCACAGCGCTCTTACCGCTCCCAGGTGGTCCGCTAAGGGCAATATTCGAGATTGCCGAGGCTTTCAAACCGCGCTCCTGTTCAATTAATCCCTGTACCCAAACCGCCAGGGTGCATTATCCAGGTTGAAATCCCGCTGCTCGCCCCGGCTTAACTCGGCCAGCCTGGGTTCGATTTCGCCGAGGCTGTCGCCCCCGAGCTTTTCCAACAGGGCGTCTGCGACCACAATGGCGACCATGGCCTCTGCCACAACCACCGCCCGGGGCAGGGCGCAGATGTCGCTGCGCTCATATGTGGTGGCGCTCGGCGTAAACTCGGATAGATCCACGCTTTTCCTCGGGTTCAGGGTCGTGGAAATAGGCTTCATGGCCGCGCGAACGACGATCGGTGCAGAGGTTGTCATGCCCCCTTCGATACCGCCGCAGCGGTTGGTCCTGCGGGTGAGGTGGCCTGCCTTGTCGAGAAAAATCTCGTCGTGCACCTCGGTACCGGAACGCCCTGCATTTTCAAAAGCCGGGCCGATTTCAACCCCTTTGATGGCCTGGATGCTCATCACCGCCATGGCCAGGGTTGCTTCCAATCGCCTATCCCAATGGGCGTAACTGCCAAGCCCAGGGGGCACGCCCAGGACGACCACATCTATCACCCCGCCAAGGGTGTCCTGTGACTGGCGCGCCCGATCAATCGCCTCTCTCATGGCGTCCGCTGCTGTTGGATCCGGGCAGCTGAGATCGCTGGCCTTGGCGTCGTCCACCCACTGCTGCAGCAGTGCCAGATCTGGATGCTCAGCCAGGTCAGCGGTCACGCTGCCGATCCTGCGTACATACCCACCCACGGCAATGCCGAGTCGATCGAGGATCTGGCGGCAGATGGCGCCGACAGCCACGCGGGCTGCTGTTTCCCGTGCACTGGCCCGCTCTAAGCTAAGGCGCAGGTCTGGGTGGCCGTACTTGATGGCACCCGACAGGTCTGCATGGCCGGGCCGGGGCACGGTCATGGGCGAAATATCCGCGTCTTTCCAGTTCTTATAGTCCCGATTGGGTATTTCAACAGCAATGGGTCCGCCCGTGGTTTTTCCAGATACAACGCCGGCAGATAGGGTCGCGCGATCTGATTCGATGCGCATTCTCCCGCCAGCGCCCGCGGTTTTTTGCCGCCTGGCCAAATCAGCGTCAATCCAGTCGACATCAATGGGGAAGCCGGCGGGTATGCCTTCCAATATGGCGGTGAGGCGCGGTCCGTGGCTTTCACCTGCCGTTAAAAATCGGAGTCTCGTGAGCACTGTCATGTCATATTCTCCAAACAATCCAGGGCTGCATCTCGCATGACCTGAATGGGAGGTGTCGTTCCGGTCCAGATGCGAAACGACAGGGCCCCCTGGTGCACCAGCATGCCGAGGCCGTCAACCCCGATTGCCCCCTGTTCTGTGGCCAGATTGATGAGTCTCGTCTTCCTTGGATTGTATACCAGATCATAAACAACCTGCCCCGGTCCAAAGCGCAGTGTTGCTGCCTCAGCCGGCAACGATTGTTCCCATTGGCCGCTCATACCGGCAGGGGTGCAATTAACGATGAGATAGGCCTTGCCAAGGGCGGCGCTGAGATCCGTTGCAGTTGCCACAGATACAACCTCGGTATTGGCAATCCCAGGGGCCAATGCCGAGACAAGAGATGCGACACGGGCTTCATTTCTCCCGGCGATGGTCACGCGCGAGGCACCTGCCTTGGCCAGGGCAACCGCAATCGCCCGCGCCGATCCCCCAGCGCCAAAGATGAGGGCCTGCTGACCAGCTGCATCAATGCGGTTTTCTGCCAGATCCGCGAGGAACCCATCTGCATCTGTATTATCGCCTTCGATTAAATTATTTCTGATTGAAATTGTATTTACGGCGCCTATCTCATTCGCCCTTTTGCTCAGGGCATCAAGATGGGAGTGGACGGCTTCTTTGTGCGGCACTGTAACATTGGCCCCGACAAAATTGAGGGCCCTCAGGCCCTGTATGGCTTGACCTATGCTGTATTCATTCCCTGGGCGAACAGCAAGGGGCAAGTAGACCCAATTCATTCCCCGTGCATCAAACGCTGCGTTGTGCATGGCCGGACTGAGGCTGTGAGCAACTGGCCAGCCGATGAGGCCCACTAGGCGGGTATGATGATTAATAACCGTCATGTGCGCACCACTTGGATCGGCGCGCCCAGATCGGTCAGGCAGGCTTCAAATCCAGGAAAACTATCGGCGGTAACTTCAGTTTTCTGCACATTGGTGCGACCTGTTGCGACGAGCCCGGCGATGGTCAACAGCATGGCCAAGCGGTGGTCGCCATGGCTTTTTACTTCAGTGCCTCGTAGGGGTGTGGGGCCTTCGATGGCCATGCCGTCCTCGAGGGGCGTGATCCGGGCGCCCAGTCGATTGAGTTCAGCTGCGGTGCAGGCGATGCGATCCGTCTCCTTCACCCTGAGCTCTCTGGCATCGCGAATGACTGTGGTTCCGTGCGCCTGAGTCGCGGCGACAGCCAACACTGGCAGCTCGTCAATCATCGCAACAATGCTATCCCCACCAAAGGTCGCGCTGGAGAGCGTGCTGTGGCCCACTCGCAAATCAGCAACAGGTTCGCCGCCTACATCTCTGGGATTTGTAATATCGATGGCAGCACCCATTTGGTTGAGTGCCGAGACGATCCCAAAACGGGTGGGATTGACACCCACATTGCCGATGGTGATCTCGCTCCCCGGTACGATAGCGCCAGCCGTCAGCAAAAACGCGGCAGAGGACATGTCGCCTGGTACGGCCATATTAAAGGGCGCAAGGCCAGCGTCAGGGGGTGTGATGACGACCCTGTCCGTATCCCGAACAATGGATGCACCCATGGCACTGAGCATGCGCTCGGTGTGATCCCGGGAAGGTCCTATTTCGAGGATGGTGCTGGGTCCGTCCGCATATAGCCCGGCCAGGAGCAGACAGCTCTTTAACTGGGCACTGGCCACGGGCATGGCGTATCTGATGCCTTTAAGACCGGGGTTGCCCGGCTCAATGCCCTGGATCGAGAGGGGGCCCTTACCCTCAGTGCTCTCAATATGGGCCCCCATTTTGAACAATGGATTCACCACCCGGGACATGGGACGTCCCAGAAGCTGAGGTGTACCAGTCAGTTGGCTTGAAAATTCCTGTCCAGACAACAGGCCGGCCATAAGGCGCATGGTGGTGCCAGAATTCGCGCAGTCGAGGGGTGCGGATGGAGCGCGCAATCCATGAAGTCCCACACCGTGAACGACGAGATCGCCGTCAGTATTGACCTCGATTGCAACATCGAGTGATCTCATCACAGCGACTGTTGCCAAGCAGTCTGCACCAGGGAGAAAATTGGAGACGCGGCTGATGCCGTCTGCAATACTGCCCAAAATGGCAGCCCTGTGGCTGATGGATTTGTCCCCGGGAACGACGCACGAACCGCGCAATCCTGAACAAGGCGATGTTTGAATACAGAGCGACATCATTTCTCTACTTTGCAAGCTTCATAACCCCGCCGCCCCATGTGTTCATTGGCCGGCAGCCCTGGCAACTGATCCTTCCCTCAAGGGAAAGCACCTTCACCCAGTGCCAGTTTCCCTGAAACGACGCGATCTGTAAACCGTAAGAGAAGACGCCTTTCAATACCGATGCCCAAGAGGTTAGTGCTCCGTCAAGCCTTCAATGTCGGGTAAAAGGCCTCCCCCTTTGGCAAAGGGGCAATGGCATTCGGTTAAGGATTTTTGGGTGTTTTTATAGCGTAGGATCGCCAGAAAAGAATCCCCCTTGA
>JASJCT010000121.1 GCA_030065855.1 Myxococcota bacterium | reverse complement strand
TTCAAAGGTAAAATTCGATTGGACGTGTCAAAATCCCCCTAACCCCCTTTTTCAAGGGGGAGATCCTTTACCCGGCATAAAAATAGCAAAAATCGCGACATTTGCCCTTAACCGAATGCCATTGCCCTGCAAGGGAAGGGGGCGGCAAAACTACTCTGAATCATTGAGTTATTCAATTCCGATCCCCCCTTTCCGATGCGGGAAGGGGGCTAGGGGGAAAGATTTCCGGGGCTGGACCCATTTTTAAATCGCGTTATAAGAGCAGATGAAAAGGATGCGGTATGGATAACGAAATTTACATAGATTTTGCCGGTGGAAAAAAAGTCACGGCGCGTTTCAGAGATATGGAGATCCGCACGGATCAGTCTGTAAAAGCAGGGGGAGACGGCTCTGCGCCTGAACCGTTTGTTCTCTTCCTCGCCTCCATTGGTACCTGCGCAGGCGTGTATGTTCAGAGTTTTTGCGAGGCGCGAAATATCGACACCAGCGGCATTCGAATCGTCCAACGGCTCGAGGCCGATGCCAAAGGGAAACTTGAAAAAATTGAGCTCGACATCATGGTGCCAAGGGATTTCCCAGAAAAATATCGAAAACCACTGGCGCGGGTGGCTGATATGTGCGCAGTGAAAAAGGCGATTTTGAACCCACCCGAATTCGCTGTTCAAACGATTGCTAAAGCGGAATAGACAAAGCAACCAGTTAAGCCCCAATGCCACCGATCCACCACACACTCCCTTTTTGCGGGATGCTCATTTTGGCCCTTTCAGAGAGGATAAGATGACCATGGATACTGATGTTTTCAAAGCACTCTTCTATCCCGAAACCGTCGCGGTAATAGGTGCGACAGAGAAAAAGGGCAAGGTCGGCCATGCCCTGATCGACAACTTGTTAAAGACGGAGGGCAACAAGCAGATAATTCCAATCAATCCAAAAAGTACCGAGATACTGGGCAAGCCATGCTACAAAAGCCTGCGGGAATACAAGGGAAACGTAGACCTGAGCGTGATCGCCGTGCCCACCAAGGCGGTCAAAGATGCGGTGCAAAGTTCACTCGATGCAGGCGCGCGGGCCGTCATCGTCATCACAGCTGGATTCAAAGAAACCGGGCCTGTGGGTGCAGTCATGGAGCGAAAGATCGCCAAACTGTGCCAGGACCGAGGCGCCCGCTTGATGGGGCCCAACTGCCTGGGGTTGATCAATACCCAGCACGCCCTTAATGCCTCGTTTGCCACACAGCTTCCAAGTGCAGGCTCGGTTTCGGTCATCTCCCAGTCCGGCGCCCTGTGCACTGCCATTTTGGACTGGACGGTCGGCCGTCACCTGGGCTTGGCCAAGCTGGTGAGCGTGGGGAACAAGGCCGATCTGGACGAGATCGAGTTCTTGGGCGCATTGGCAGAAGACGAACAGACCAAAGTGATCATCGGGTATCTCGAGGGCATCAGCTCGGGCAATCGATTCATTAAAGCTGCCGAGGCCGTGACCCTAAAAAAACCCGTGGTGATTCTAAAATCCGGCACCTCAGCTGCCGGGGGGCGAGCAGCGTCCTCTCACACCGGCAGCCTGGTGGGCGCTGATATCGCGTACGGTGCTGCGTTCAAGCGCTCGGGGATTATTCGGGCCGATACCTTTGAAGCCCTACTCGACTACGCCACTGCCTTGGCCATGCAGCCCCTGCCCCAGGGCGATCGGGTGGCCATCATCACCAACGCGGGCGGCCCCGGGATCATGGCGGCCGATGCTGTGGAACTCCAGGGAATGGAAGTGGCGATCCTGGACCGGGCCACAGCGTCAGCGCTCAAGGCCAAACTGCCACCTGCTGCTTCGGTGGGCAACCCGATCGACGTGCTCGGAGACGCGGATCCAGAGAGATATGCCACTGCCATCAAAGCCGCCCAGGACGATGACGCTGTGGACGCTATCATCGTTCTACTGGCCCCACAGGCCATGACCCTGCCGGCTGAAACCGCGCGCGCCATTGGCAAGGCGATTCGGGGAGAAAAACCTGTGCTGGCAGCATTCATGGGAGGCAAAGAAGTGATGCCGGGCCGGGACGAGCTCGTCACCTATGGATTGCCTGACTTTCCCTCTCCAGAACGGGCGGTCGCTGCCCTCAAGGCCATGGTCGACTACTATCGCTGGCGCCACAAGCCCCCGCGGGTGGTGACGCGATTTCCAGTCAACCGCCGCCGCGTGGAGCGGATTATCGGGCGCTATGTGCGGGGTGGCCAGCACAATGTGGGCGAGGTGGATGCCAAAGAAATTCTACGCGCCTATGACTTTAAAATCCCCACCGGACAGATCGCCCAGGACGTGGATCAGGCTGTGGAGATTGCGCGGAGCACAGGGTTTCCCGTGGCAATGAAGATCGTTTCACCCGATATTATCCATAAGTCAGACTTGGGCGGGGTGAAGCTCAACCTCTCTACCCCAGATGCAGTGGCAGATGCATTTGACCTGATGATGCTCCGCATCAATCGCAAGATGCCAGAGGCCAACCTGCGCGGGGTATATATCGAAAAAATGGCAGACCGGGGTATCGAGGTGATCATCGGCATGACCCGGGATCCCCAATTCGGGCCCATGCTGATGTTTGGCCTGGGGGGCATTTTCGTCGAAGTGATGAAGGACGTTACCTTCCACTTGGCGCCTATCACGGCGGATGAGGCCATGCAGATGCTCAAGGCAACCAAATCCTATGCCATGCTCGAAGGCGTGCGGGGCCAGACCGGAGTGGACTTGTCAGCCATTGCCAATGGACTGCAACGCTTGAGCCAACTGGTCAGTGACTTTCCCCAAATCGTCGAAGTGGACATCAATCCGTTCATCGTGGGACCGGCTGGTACAGAACCGATCGTGGCAGACGCGAGAATGTCTCTCTTAACCACAGGAAGTGAACATGAATAACAACGCGCGAAAAAGCTATGATCCAAATTGGCAGGGACAGTACGCCACGATGGTGACCACTGCAGCGGCAGCCGTGGCCCACGTTCGCCCGGGGCAGCGGGTATTTGTGGGCACGGGCTGCGGTCAACCCCAGGAACTGGTGCGGGCGCTTACTGCCCGTTCAGACGAGCTCACTGACACGGAGATCGTTCACCTGCTCACCGAAGGCGACGCGCCCTATGCCCACAAGACCCTGGCCCGGCATTTTCGGGTCAACAGTTTTTTTATCTCCCAGAATGTCAGGGACGTGATTCAAGAGGGGCTCGGCGGCTACACCCCTATTTTTCTTTCAGATATTCCAGCGCTGTTTAACTCCGGCCGCCTGCCGCTGGATGTGGCCCTGATCCAGGTCTCCCCACCGGACAAGGACGGGATGTGCAGCCTGGGTATTTCCGTAGATATCGTTAAGAGCGCTGCGGAAAACGCGCGCCTGGTCATCGCTCAAGTTAATCCGCAAATGCCGCGAACCCTTGGGGATAGCTTCATCAACATCTACGACATCGACTGCCTGGTCCCAGTGGATGTACCCCTGCTCGAAGTCAAACCCACTGATCTAGACGAGGTGACCCGGCAGATCGGCCAATATGTGGCAGCCCTCGTAGACAATGGATCGACCATCGAGCTGGGCATCGGCAGAATCCCGCAAGCCGTACTGGAGTTCCTCAGGGGCAAAAAAGAGCTGGGTATTCACACCGAGATGTTTACGGATCGCATGATCCCCCTTATCGAATCAGGCACCATTACCGGCGCCCAAAAGACATTGGATCGGGGCAAGGTTGTGGCCTCGTTTTGCTTAGGAACCCGAACCCTCTACGAGTACATCAACGACAATCCAACGTTTTCGTTTCATCCGACCGAATACGTCAATGACCCGATGATCATCAGCCGGCAGCGAAAACAGGTCGCAATAAACAACGCGCTCGAAGTGGACCTCACCGGCCAAGTCTGTGCAGACTCCCTGGGGACCAAGTTCTACTCTGGTATTGGCGGCCAGGTCGACTTCAATCGCGGTGCTGCCCGATCCCCAGGGGGCAAGGCGATCATTGCCCTGCCCGCCACTGCGAGAAACAAGAGCATCTCGCGCATCGTGTCCCAATTGAGCCCTGGTGCCGGCGTGGTGACCACGCGAGGTGATGTGCATTACGTGGTCACCGAATACGGCGTGGCCTACTTGCACGGCAAGAGCGTGCAGGAGCGCGCTTTGGCCCTGATCAGCATTGCCCATCCAGACTTTAGGGCTGACTTGCTCAAAGAGGCGATCGCGGCCAAGTACATTCGCCCGGAATTCGCCAGCGTAAAGGGACGACTGGCCACCGGGTCGAGCGAGCTCAAGACGACCATGTTGCTCGGGGACGGCACGCAAATCAACTTCAGGCCGATTCACCCGACCGATGTCGAGCCGATGAAAAACATGTTCTACGATGTGTCCCGCGAGTCCCTGTACTACCGGTTCATGAGCCGCATTAAAGCTGTGCCATCAGAGCAGGTGCAGCAGTTCGTCTATATCGACCATCGCAGCGAGATCAATATCGTGGGCACTGTGCCCGAGGCTCACGGCGAAACCATTGTGGCTGTGGCCGGCTACTACCTGGACCCGCGCACCAATCGCGCAGAGGTGGCGTTCATCACTCGGGACAGTTGGCAGGGCCGCGGGATCGGCACATTTATGTGTCGATATCTAGCCTCGGTTGCCCGTCGCAACGGCATTTCCGGCCTCACTGCAGAAGTACTGGTGGGGAACCGGTCCATGCAGGCGGTGTTGGCCAAATCCGGCCTCAAGATGAAAAGCCAAGTAATAGACGGCGTCTACCTCTACGCCCTAGATTTCGAGTAAGTTCTTTCGAAAAAGTTCTCGTGCTATCCTGCGAAGCCTTGGCGAAGCAGGACAAACATCTGCGTCTGCCCTGCTTCGCCTTGTCGTCTGCCCTGCTTCGCTCCCAAGGGGAGCTTCGCAGGGTGGCACGCGTCAGCCGGTCATCCGGTAATTTTTTTTGACAGTTAACCCTTGAACTGGTAATTTTTATTACCAGTTTTGGTTTAAACTGGAAACAATTTTGTCCAGCTCTGGGGTGATCGAATGCTTGAAACGATTCAATCCATGCTCTTGGATTTCTGGGAGATTGAACTAGAAACCGGCGTACCGCGCCATTTGCGCATCAAAACGGTGCCGGGCAAAGCCACCGTTTGTATCGGTGTCCGGCGCAGTGGCAAGTCGACGTATCTCTTTCAACGCATCGAGGCCTTGGTCGCCAACGGGGTCGCGCGGCAGAATATCCTCTATTTGAATTTTTTTGACGACCGCTTGCACCAGCTGGGACCGCATAATCTGGGGCTGGTCACCGAAGCCTATTTTTCCCTATTTCCAGAGAAAAAAAACGCCGAACAGATTTACTGTTTTTTTGACGAAATTCAAACCGTGCCCGGATGGGAAGCATTTATCGATCGCCTCTTGCGCACAGAAAACTGCGAGATTTACATCACGGGATCGTCGGCCAACATGTTGGCCACTGAGCTCGCCACACAGATGCGTGGCCGATCCCTCTCCTGGGAGATATTTCCATTTTCATTTGGCGAATTTCTCGACCATCAGGGCATCGCGAGAACGGGCGCCTTATCAGCAAAAAAACGGCTGATCGTGCAAAACGCGTTTGATAAGTACTGGAAAACCGGCGGCTTTCCCGAGGTGATCGGCTTGGACCGACGGTTGCGGATCAAGATCCACCAGGAATACCTGAACGCCATTTTATTCCGCGACTTGGTGGAACGACACGACATCTCACACCCCAGAGCGGTGAGTGATCTGGCCCACTGGCTAATCGACAACGCGGCCTCCCTGTATTCGATCAACCGCTTGACGGGTTATCTCAAATCACTGGGGCACCGAGTGCCCAAGTCCGCGGTGTCGGACTATCTCCACTGGTTTGAGGACGCCTATTTTCTGTTCACCACCCGGCTGTACGATAGCTCGCTCAACCGCAGCAACACCAATCCGAA
Organism: Myxococcota bacterium; assembly: GCA_030065855.1. Taxonomy (GTDB): domain Bacteria; phylum Myxococcota_A; class Polyangia; order JAAYKL01; family JAAYKL01; genus JASJCT01. Next base: position 12,050 of record JASJCT010000121.1, on the reverse strand, counting down.
AAAAATATATTGCGTGGACCACTCGCTGATCACGTCGACCTCATCGGGAATATTGGTCAATACCGGGCATCTATTAGAAAATCTGGTTTTTGTCGCCCTGCGCCAGGCCTTTTCCGACATCCATTACTACAAAACCAAATCAGGGTTAGAGGTCGATTTTATCGTAACGGGAAAACGTCGTGAGCCAATTCTCGTGCAAGTGTGCGATTCCCTGGCCGATCCCCGCACCCACAAACGGGAGATCACATCCCTGGGCGACGCTATGGCCGAGCTGGGTATTCAAGTCGGCACCATTGTCACCCGCACAGACCGAGAACGTGTAGTGGTCAGTGCCGGCACCATTGAGATAATGCCTGCCTGGCAATTTCTTCTGAATAATATTGACAATAATCTTCAATAATGTAGATTAATAGAAATGAAATTTGATGATCTCCTAGATGCTGTCGGGGGCCTGCCCTGGTTCGAGCTGGCTATGGTGACCCAACTGGTGGATGAACGGCGGGAGACTGTTGTCAATCAGCTCTATCGTTTTTCCAGGGCCGGTAAGATCATCTCCCTGCGTCGCGGTATGTATGTGTTTGCCGAGCGCTACCGACAGGTAGCCGTACAGCCGGCCGAGTTGGCCGGTGCGATGTATCGTCCATCCTATCTGAGCGATGTGTGGGCGCTCGGCTATTACGGGCTCATTCCCGAGGGTGTGCCCGTGCATACGAGTGTCACATCTCGCACGCCAAAGAAGTTTCTAAATGCGTTCGGCGAGTATCGCTATCGCTCCGTCAAGCCATCGCTGTTTTTCGGATATGAGCCAATAGAGATGCTGGGTCGGCCAGTGATGATCGCGACACCTGAAAAGGCGCTCGTCGATTTGTGGCATCTCGGAGTGGGAGAATGGACCTGGGAGAAGATGGGAGAGATGCGGATTTCGAAAAACAATTTGCTCGATATGGACAGGCTCTTTTTGCTGGTCGACAGTATTGGAAAGCCGCGCCTTTACCGCGCGTTTGAAATCTTTAGCGCAATTGCGGACAAAGAGGCAAAAGGAGAGATAGCACTATGAGAGACGCGGCCCTCGCCTTGGTGAGCGCTATTGATGACCCATCAGCCAGGTTGAACCTGCTTCGCGAATATGTGCAGGCTTTTGTCCTGAGATCCCTGCACGAAAGCGAGGCCTTCTCCTCCATGGCCTTTGTGGGTGGCACAGCGCTTCGCTTCATAGAGAATCTTCCGAGATTCTCCGAAGACTTGGATTTTTCGCTGGTTCGAAAGCAAGGCTATGCACCGGCACAGTGGCTCAAAAAAACAAAACAGGATCTTTTGCTCGCGGGGTTTGATTGTTCGATCCGCTTAAACACTCAAAAGACAGTTAATACCTCGTGGATTCGCATCCCTGGATTGCTGGCGCAGGCAGGACTTTCTGACAAAAAGGAACACAACCTCTCGATTAAGCTGGAGATCGATACCTGTCCGCCAGCTGGCGCCAAGATACGGCGCACCGTGATCACTCGGCACATGACAATAGCACTGATGCATTACGGGCTGACATCGCTCATGGCAGGCAAGGTCCATGCGTTGATCACAAGGCCCTATGCCAAGGGTCGCGACTGGTACGACTTGATTTGGTATCTCTCTCGGCGTCCCCCCATCGAACCGAAGATCGACCTGTTACAGAACGCCCTTGACCAGACGCAGGGAAGCGGACGATATGAAGCGGCAGACTGGCGCCATCACATCCGAGACAAGCTCAGCGAGCTCAAGATAGCGTCGCTTTCCCAGGACGTTTCCCCATTCCTGGAACGACCGGCCGACCGGCATCTACTGACCCGTGAAAACTTGGCGGCAGTCCTCGATTGAGGAGGACCGAGCAAAAAAATCCTAGGGTAATTTTGTCAACTGTCAGCGCCTGGCCCCATTTCCCATTTCCGACATTTCCGAAAGTTATTACTTGTTACTTTGATAGACATACGGTTTCTATTTGTTACGCGCTATCGGCGCTTCTGTATCAATGTTTACCTCCCCAAACTTTGATTATCAGGGATATCTTCATGGTATCGGATGGTTAAGCGTTCGTTAGCATGATCGATCGGCTTGGTATGATTCTTTCATGGTCCATGCGACACAATGGAACATTGCTGGATCGCATTATTGTAGGTGAGCGGTTTTCTTCAGTAGCAGTGCGACCGCGATGTATTGATATGTAAAGCTATTCGTAAAAAGGAGTAAAAATGAACAGTCACAATCTGCCAAAAATTTTGCCTGCACTGGTCTTCTGTCTTGCTGTATGTACGACGGCCAGCCTGAGCGCTGGAGAAATCATCGTCGACTATCCTGGCTCCATCTTTCGGGCCGCTGATGATGGGAATTTCTACAAAATAGCGTATTCCGCTACGAAAATGGACGTTGAAGGATTTATCCCTCCTGTTAATGGGATGGATTTCTACAACTATATCGGGTCGCTTTCGGCCAATAGTTGCTATTTGGAACCCGGCGTTTCGCAAGTTTTTATCGCTCCAATAGAGCGCCATTGGAATTCCAATATATCCGATATTGTCAGTGTTTCTGTACAAATTCAGATTGAGGATACACTGACGAACAGCCAAACGGTTTGGTGCCAACTAGAAGAAATCTCGCCACCGAACATTTCCCGCAATAGCGACGACGATGAGACGGAGACCACAGGGGAGGGGCCTATCACTCTGGCAATGAGCATCGATATCTCCGAGGATGATTCGCGGATAATCGTGCGATGTGACGTCCCCTTTGACGAAATGTCTTCGTGAAATAGCTGTGCCCTCGGTCCGAGGATACGGAGTCTAAGAGTTATTGAGGCATACTAATGTTCATGATCAAACTGACCCTGTTGTTGCTGCTGATTGGTTGTGTCATCGTCGGCATAATTGCTGTTGGCAAACCCTTGGAGGTATCAGAGGATAATGCGGCTGATATCGGAACAGTCGACACCGTTCAGTCAACTGCGTCGTTGGGGGCAAAGATCCTAAAAAAATCGATTCCCTCGCTTAAATCGATGCAGTCGGCTACTAGCATTGAGCATATGGGTCTAGCGTCCACCGGCGACTTACCAATGTTGAGTCTAGAGCAAATTCGAACCCTCCAGAGACAGCAAACAGAGCAGAGCATTCGGGTATATGATGGCGCCATTGAGCACGAAGGTATCGATCACGTAAAAGCGGCGCGGCACCGCCGTCAAATCGAAAGATTGCTCGATGGTACTAAAACGCTTCGAGGAACGGCACTTTCGGATGTGCGCTGCGCAAAGACGCTATGCCGGGTTCAGCTATCCCACGACGATAGGGAGAGTCAAGATAGGTTCAGAGAATATGCCCTAAACCAGGCGCCATGGGACACCGACCAATTTGGTGGGGTCACTCATCGAGAAGGTGGGTTTGGTACATATCTCTATTATTCGGTTCCGGGGCAGCCGCTGCCACCGGTTCATTAATAAACAAAGTGGGTTTAAATAATCCATTTGGAATTCCAATGAGGAGAAATTGAAATGAAGACAATCCGTTTTACAACGGTTTTGACGATCGCGCTGGTGATGACCATTTCCATGACGCAATCGGCATTCGCGGCCATTCATACGGCATATCCCGGTAGAATTATGGTCGGCCATAACGCCACTACAGATTGGGGTGTTAATTATTCGTATGGCGGCTCGGTGTACAATGATAGCTCTAATGAAGATATCATCGTAATCGCAGCATTACCCCGCCGGTTTCCAATGGCAACTGACGGGATATATGTCATTGTGCATTATTGGCAACAATCCACAAGCACCCGGGTCAATTGCAGAGTCGGTGTGTCGGAATTCGATCCACGGCCACTCCCCGGCGGCCAGACGCCGATTTGGGTCACCCGTTATATTATTGGATCTCCTGGGGACAATTCAATGTCTTTTACTGTAGATCTACACGAGGGACTTGTAGATCCAGACGAGGGTTATGGCGGCTATTTTCTTACGTGCACGTTGCCGCACAGGGTCTCTGGACAGGTCACCGGACATGTCTATCAAATTGAGGTTTGGGAATATTAGCATCACACAATTGGAACAAGACATTTTTAGAGTAAGGAGAATAAAATGACAAAACATAGACGTTTCATTGTGGCAGGCATTGCTGTTTCAATGATCGCGATCATTGCCTCGGCCGCATTTGCCGTCACCCTCCGTCTTACGATTCCAGGGGCCGCGGCGCGGTCATACTCTGATAGCTATCGCAACGATATCATCATCGACGAATATGGGAGTGTTTACAACAAAAGCACGAGCCGCCGCGTGCGGGTGACCATTCCCCTCGCGCGCCGTCGGCCAGCCGATACAACCAATATCAGTGCCACAGTTGTGTATACAGACAACAATTCCAGCTCTGATATTATTTGCCGTCTCTACAATGTAACGCAGCATCTCGAAAACTGGCGATACACTTCCTGGAAATACTCCAATGAAGGATTCGATGATATGGAGCTCTCCCTAAATAATCCGTATGTATTTACCCCTGCTCACCTGCAATGCTTCATCCCCCAAAAACAGACCACCCATTCACTCATTCACCAAATTGCTTTTTCAGAGACGTGGTAACTAGAAGATCTATAACGAACGCAGATTAAGCGACCCAAATATCGTCAAAACGATTTTTGAACTATATCCCACCTGATTGGCCGGTTAATTGTTCGAATCGGCGGGGTCTTCCAGGATCACTCCGACGCCGGCGCCAGTGAGTTTTACAGATCGCAATCCAGGTCAAGATCCCCCCGCCCATTCCTGCTATCTTCAAAATCGCAAGGAGGTGCCATGGCAAACCCGGCTGAAAAGCTAAAAGCCGTACAAGCGATGCAAGATCACATCGAGGCGCGCCTGAGCGATCCCATCACCCTCCACGAGCTGGCCCGATGTACCCGGTACTCGGTTTACTACGCGGCCAGAATTTTCAAAGAGGTGACGGGCAAGACCCCGTTCGAGTACATCCGATTGCGCCGGTTGGCCGCGGCCGCAAATCGGCTGCACGGGTCTGAGGCAAAGATCATCGATGTGGCCTTTGACTTCGTCTTCGACTCCCACGAGGGCTTCACCCGGGCCTTCTCACGGCACTTCAGCATGACCCCGTCGGAATTCAGACGGGCCAAGCCCCCCGTATCTCCCTTCATGCCCGAACAGATGCGGGTCTACTACACAACCCCAAAGCGAGGAAAACGAGTCATGAATGAGAAAAAGACAGAAACCAACACCGTATTCGTACAGGTGCTCGAGCGCCCGGCGCGAAAGCTAATCGTCAAACGGGGCCAAAAAGCCGAGCACTACTTCGACTACTGCGAAGAGGTGGGCTGCGAGGTGTGGAACACCCTGGCGGCCATCAAAGAGACCATCCACGAGCCAATGGGCCTGTGGCTGCCCGACAAGCTCCGACCCGAGGGGACTTCAAAGTACGTCCAGGGGGTGGAGGTGGCCACAAACTACGCAGGGCCCGTGCCAGAAGGGTTCGACACCTTGGACCTGCCCCCCTGTAGGATGATGGTCTTTCAGGGCCAGCCGTTCGACGACGAGGCCTTCGAGCAGGCCATCACTTCCTTGTGGGACGTGATCGACGGGTACACCCCCGAGACCATCGGCTACCAATGGGCCGACGAAGATGGCCCGAGATTTCAGCTCGAGCCAGTGGGCTACCGGGGCTACATCGAGGGCCGGCCAGTCCGCCCGGTGGACCAGAAATAGGCACCTGTCAGCGCCTGGCCCCATTTCTCACATTTCCATTTCCTCTTTGGAAATTTATTTTGTGTGAGAATGCGACCTCGCGATTGAGCGCTACCTATTGCATGAAGCTTTGCGTTAGGCCCATCTTGACCATATTTGTAAGGTCGCGTGGATGCATTTATAATCATTGATAGGAAACAGGGATTCGACGTGACAAAGCATATCTATGTTACTGTATTTCTAGTCTTCTCAGTGTGTTGTTATTGCAATTCAGGTAATGGAAACTTAGATACGGCGTCTGGTTCGGACAGCATCTCCGATGAAAATGTAGATACAGGTAGCGACTCAGATAACCCATTCAATGACTATTGTTAGAATGGCGGTTATTGGTCTTTGATTCAGAGTCCTAGCTCGGCAGATCTTTCCGCTGTATGGGGTACGTCTATTAACAATATATGGGTGTTGGGGAAGCACGGCGTTGTTTTTCACTACGATGGTGATACGTGGTCTGTGCCCGTATACGGGATCTCGGAGTCTCTCAACTGTATTGACGGATTGACTGCAAATAGTGTCTGGATCGGCGGTTCAGACTCAGACGAAGTTAAGATTTATCATCTCAACGACTCGCAATGGGTACAGATAGAGACCGGTTTCACTGGGAGTCTGGAAAGCCTTTGGATAACAGAACCTGATTCTGTTTGGCTGACAGGAAAAGAGATCGGAACCGCGGGAGGTTTAATTCAGCACTATGACGGGACTAGATGGACCCAGATAGAAACTGAACTAAGGACCGTGTTTGGCGCTTGGGGATCTTCGAACCATACCATTTTCTTTGTTGGCTAAAGCCAGAACCTCTCCGAAGGCACAATGCAGGGGCAAGTAGAAATGTACACGGCTGGATCGACCGCATCGACGCTCACCATGCAACATGCCGTTTTCAAAGGAATCTATGGGCTGAACGACGAGGAGATCTATATCTGGGGTGGTTCGTCCAATAACGCCCCGGGAGCGACAAAGGCAATCATTCTAACTGGAAACGGGCATGACTTCGAGCCTATGGACGTGGATTCGGAAGCAGTGATAAACGACCTGTGGGGTAATCATCCAGATAATCTCTTTGCTGTGGGTGAGCACGGCCTTGTGCTACAGAAAGGCCACAAAGGTTGGCGAAGCGTCGATGTCGGAATTTCATCTAACTTGAACAGTATTGGGGGCGTTTCGGGCAAGGAGGTGTTCGCAGTGGGCAATGGAGGTACTATTCTACGTTACGGCTGTGACCCCTCCGAAGAAGACACTGGAATGGATACTTACGATTGTCAGATTTTGCTGACGGAAAGCGGAATCGAATTCTACGGTATCTGGGGTGCATCACCGTCTGACTTGTTTATCTTTTCTACTGTTGGTGTGTGGCGCGTCACTGACGAAGTTAATGTTGATCTGATTTGGCCGAAAACCGAGCCGGGAAGCCAGAACGGAATATGGGGCGAGTCCATTGCTAATGTCTTCTCTGTTGGACATGATAGTGACGCAGGCATTGTAAGGGTAGTGCGCTGCAACGGCAATGACTGCGCTAAAATGGAAGTCGACATTCCCGGGGTTCTCTGGGATGTGCATGGGTTTTCAGCAACCGACGTATACGCCGTTGGTTATGGCCCCAAGGGACCGGGAGAGCGCCAAGCCTTAGCAGTACACTGGGATGGGTATACGTGGCAGGACATGCATGTGGGCATCGATGGCTGGCTAAAAGCCATATGGGGCACATCTCCAAATAATATATATGCGGTGAGTTGGACGCACGAAGATAAAGCAGAAGAGGCCTTTGGGCGCCTTTTACATTTCGACGGAAACAATTGGACCATCGTAGCAGACGATTACGATACGGGGTTGCTTGGCATACATGGCAGCTCGTCGGACAATATCTATGCGGTGGGACGTCGAGATGCCGCTCGCTTTAACAACGATTTTCCGTTCGGCGCGGTGATGCACTTCAACGGTATTGCGTGGACGAACACTACACTTCAAGATGAGAGGGGATTTGACGGTGTTTGGGCAGTATCTGAAAGCGAGGTCTACATTGGAGCGAGCCGATGGAACACAATAGATCAAAGGATGGAAAAAGAGGTCTTAAAAATTGTAAATGGCGAATGGGACGTGCTTACTTGCGATGTCCAGGATCCCATCGAGGCGTTGTGGGGCCAGGAAGACGACCTGTTATTCGCGATAACTCGTGAAGGGAGTGTTTTAAAATACGCCACCTCTTCACAATGAAAGACAAAGAACCCGTTCGTTTTTACTCAGAAGCTTTGTGGTAGATGGTTCCCGCTTCTCCTACCGCAAAGAGCTCACCGGGAGAAGGCCCCCAAATGGCCCAAAGGTTGATTGATCCCAGCTCTGGGACGGTCTGTTCTGACCATAGGTATCCATTGTATTGAAAAACGCGTGTCGACCAACTCTGGTCAGTCTCGTCAAAACCGACGACGGCCCATAGATCCGAATCGGAAAATCCAATCATATCATAAAAATGATAAGACGTATCATCAGAAGCTTCTGCGGCGAAAACATCTTCTTCAAAACTGGAGGCCTCCCAATTCGCGCCATCGTACTGGAAAAGGGGTTCAACATTACATGCAGCGAAAACCATTGTGGATGAAGCACCCCAGATCCCAAAACAAGTTTCAGGATATTGGAGTTGCGACAACCATTCTTTCCCATCGTAATACCAAATGCCGTCAAAAGCCGATACGAACACGTTGGTTTCCGAGCTTCCCCAGATACCAGTACCGCCTGTTGGAACGTTGTTACCTGATATCAACGACCAGTTCTCACCGTTGAACTGATAGGCTACGGTTTCTCCATCCTCGCCGAATGCGTAGACATTGTTTGGTGAAGTCCCCCAGATCGCGTGAATCGATGCGTCGGCCGGGACATTCAGCACTTCTGTCCAACTCTTCCCATTGTAGTACAGCACGATACCTGTTCCTGAACCGCCACCGACTGCCCAAACAGCTTGTGGACCAAGTCCCCACACATCCTGCAAATTGTGGAGTGTACCACTCTCCATGGCGGTCCATTTTGTTCCGTTGTAGTGAATAATGGTTCCACCTTCTCCCACGGCAAACACATCCAAGCCCGAATTCCCCCATACGGCTGTCAGATTCGATGCCACGCCACTGGGCATCAAAATCCATCCACCACCATCCGAATCTGTCTCGATATCCGAATCTGTCTCGGTATCCGAATCTGTCTCGGTATCCGAATCCGAGCCGTCGTCCTCCGAGGGTGAGTCCGTATCGCTGTTAGGTTCTTTCTCCTCCAGGCAGCAATGAAGGATCATCAAGGTCGCAACAAAGAACGCTCTTCCCAACAGAAATTTAACCACATTCTTCATGACCTCTCCTCCTAGTGATCAAGAAATCAAAAAACCAGTAGATCGCTTCATCAAAGATGCAGTGTTTTTCTAGAGATCATCTCCGGAATGATCATCCTCGAGAATACCATTCGTCAGAGAGTACCTTACCGATTGCGGAAAAATCTGATCTTTACTGTCAGTCAAGGTAACATAAAGAATCGGTTCATAATACTCACCGCTTTTGTCTCTCTCATAAGAAAGCGTTGACAGCATACCTAATTTAAAATTCTGACTCGGCCCCTTATCAGTTATATTTATTATGCTGTCAATTTTTTCTTCCGTTAAATGCGCCTTTAAATCGGAGATAACCTCCTGTCTAGTTTTTGCATTACTACCTGGTTTAGTTTGAAACTTGGGCCAATTGACGGTCATCCTGAACAAAGTCCCGTCCATATTGTATGTTGCCATCAGAACAGAGTCCTCAACCCTCAGCCCGTTGATCTCCCTTATAACTCTGGAGTGTTGCGCAATGATTCTGGAACCTTCGCTCGTTTTTTGTATCACCGGTGATGAAAATATTTTTCCTTGCTCTGCTTTGGGGAGGGAGAGTGCAGAGAAGAGCTGCTTCGTCATTGTTTCAGCAGCTTCAGCGGTATATGCCTCAAGCTCAGTCGTTCTTAAATTTACCGGCGTGACGAATTTTATATAATCTCTACGGCTATTGGTTCGAAATGTCGTGGCATTTTCTTTGATTACCTTCATGCCATCCTCGTCTAAGTACGATGGCAGACTTTGAAAATTCACATCGCAGCCAAAGTCGACAGCTCCCTGGGTTTTTCGAATCGCATCTTTCAGGCTGGCAACAGTAAACTGAGAAAGACCTTCTGGCGTGACATTCACTTTGTCAGACCATAAAGGCAGGGCATCGTTCAGCAAGTTATCAAGCGAGGGAACGATGCCGCCCTTTGCAGATAGGGCCTGATGTTCCATGCTTACGTTGAGGTTTTCACTGTCGATTTCACAAGATGTTCCAAAAATAAATATCAAGATAAGGAGAGCCATGTTTTTTACGTCCGAAATGATAAGATTGTTTCTTTTTCTATATTCCATTTTCTTTTCCTTTCTTTCGTATACTATCCAGACTAAAAATATGTCCATACAGCCAGTCCATTTGGAGGATCGCATCTGGAATAGGCAAATATCGACCATTCATATGTCATTGTTGGTGGGTCGCTATAGTTCTGCATGTTGTAATAGGATTCGTTATCGCGTCTATTATACACATCCTCAATTGAGTGGCCATGAGTAATGGAAACAGGGCACAAATCTCTGGATCCTGGAGGTGCATCTGGAAATGCATTGAAATATGTTAAATTCTCTAACCAGGCCCAGGCGATTGGATCGCCTTCGGAGATAGCTGAAGCTGCTGCGAAGTCGTCCACTTTATTGTAATTTTTACTATTAGAGGTTCCATGCCATCCACCGAATTGATGAAGTTTTCCATCGAGGGATGGGTGGCGCCCAAAGAAACTCTCTATGATCAAGTCTAACTGCGCAGAGTTGCAAGAAAGTGTATGGACAGACTCAGCGTCATCGTCTCCCCAAAGCATGTAAAAAGAGCTAGTATAACACTGGGCATCGTATGGTGGATAGTCATAATGACCAGCCGCTGTTGTGAGTCTACTTCTCCAGTGCAGACAGTTATCCCAATCACCGACAGTTCCATCCCAGCCAACACAATGACCATGTGTGACCAACAACATTGCATCCCCGTCATCCATGTTTCTATTGAGATGATCTATTCCAGATGACCAATGTGCTGAGTCATGAATTTCCTCGGCAAATATTGTACAGTCATTGCAAGTTTGAGTCCACCCAGGCATGTCATTCATCTCATTTATCCAACTTGATGCGTATGAGGTTGACCAGCTACCCCCACAGTCCGCTGAGCACAAACTGGCTTCGGTAATAGCGTATGCTTCATATGCGAAGGAGGAGGAATTAAATGATACAATAGAGACCAAAATGATTGCCGCGTATGCAGTTTTACAGGTCTTTCTTTTAAAAATGGCTTCCATGATTTTTCTCCTGTTCAAAAATATAAAAAGACTAACAAGATTTCGTTTTAAAACGGCACTACCATAAATTTACCGATAATTTATGTCATATTGAGTACATAGCATTCCTCCTTTCAATTCACTTGGACTTAATGTTCATTTTTTCAAGAGGCCTCATCTTCTCATGTTTGCCAATAATGGATACTGAAGCCAAAAACCGATCGCAAATGGGCTTTCGAAGGGAGACATCTGGCGAACGTCCCACCGGTATTTTGAACGACCGTTCTCACAGAGATGGAATAATGGCAAAAGCCATGGCGAGACGGCATTGCCTCTTATTGATATATAATATGTTTTGTACGGGTCGTTTTCAAAAAAGACAGAGGTGATGGAGGTTCTGAACCAAATGTCAAGTGGAGGTTAAGGGACGTGGAGGTTATGGGACGAAGGGTTAAGGACGAGGGTTAAGGGACGTACCCTTCCTATTGCGCTTTTAGGAGCTGAATCCATTCCCACACCCGACCACCGACGTAGGTACTCGGATTCTGCCGTAGTTTCATCAGAATATGACTCACCGCGGTAGGACTCAGATTCAATACGGCACCCGCCTCGATGTTGCTCAACCCAGCTCCATGAATAAGCCACCAGACAGCCAGAGCTTTGTAGGGATTTCCCCCTCGCCCCCGCCGCTGCTCCAACATCTCCTCCCTCGTGCAACCCGAAACCACCTGCACCGCTGCCAACGCCCGTTCCACTTCCATACGAGGGCCAACAGGCTCCTGTTTCACCACTAGCATTTTCGACGACTGCTGCGAATCGAACGTCACCTTCTCGAAACCCTCTGGCGGCTGCGACCGCTTCTTTTTGGCCTCGGCGATATACTGTCGATACCCACCTGTCGATTCGAAATACGACTGCATCTCCACTGTGGTCAGCCACT
>JASJCT010000019.1 GCA_030065855.1 Myxococcota bacterium | reverse complement strand
GTTTTCGAATGGATGCCCCGGGCGGTTTTCGAATGGATGCCCCGGGCGGTTTTCGAATGGATGCCCCGGGCGGTTTTCGAATGGATGCCCCGGGCGGTTCTCGAATGGATGCCCCGGGCGGTTCTCGAATGGATGCCCCGGGCGGTTCTCGAATGGATGCCCCGGGCGGTTCTCGAACCGCCCCTACGACAAATCTCCAAATGAATGAAACATTTATAAATACCGCTTTTGCTGGATTATATGGCATTGCAACTATTGGTTTCCTCATACTATCATACATATCCCACACACGCGGCCCAGATACACAATATAAAAAGTATTGGACATTATTATGCACCTTGGGCGCGGGCTTTTCTATTGCAGTGATATACAATGGAAATGCCATAGATGAACACCGGGTGGATATTGGATTCCGGATAGGGTTTTCTCTTGCAGCTTTGGCGCTTTATGTATTATTGCGATTTGGGCTCGCCTATATTGAAGATGTACCCCGAAAGCGTTTGTTAACATCCATCGGATCGATTTGGTTGGTCATCCTTCAAGGGCTGTTTTGGACTACAGATCTGATAGTAACCGGAAAACCTACTTACGAAATTTCTAGATTCGTTCCTGCTGCGGGCCCCCTTACGCCTTTCTACGTACTTTACTGTGCCTATTGTTGGTTTCTGCCATCCTATCTTTTATTCAGGACGTTCCGTGCCAGTAAGGGACAAAAGCGAATACAGATGGCATATCTATTGGCCTCTTTCGTCATGGGAGGGTTAGGATCAATTGGCCTGCTGATGCCAGGGGTTTTTTCTTTCTTTTCCCCCTCATTATCACCTACGCCATTATTCGCCATCGGCTTTGGGATATTCGCACGGTGGTGCATAAGACAGTGGGCTGGATTGCACTGCTGTTGATCGCGATGGCGCCCATCTATGGGCTGGCTTGGATGGTGTTGTCTCTTGCCGGGAAGATATCCCAGGCAGATCATTTATTTCTTATCATCTTGGTATTTTGGGCAGGCTACGCGTACCTGCGATGGGTCAAGCCTCCCGTGGATCACCTGTTTCAGCGGCGGGCGTACAGCCGGAGCAAGGTACTCAAGCAGCTCGGGGAGGATATGTGCAACCTCCAGGCGACTTCAGATGTGGCGAATCAGTTGCTGACAGCCATTGCCAATGCCCTGTATCCAGAGAGGATATCGATTTTTCTAAAGTGGGAATCCAGCGATGATGAAGCTACAAACCCGCCTAAGACCGGGGTTGCATGGCGAAAGTTTGAATATTACCGGGGAAAGGTGACAACTGGAAAGGCTTTGGTGCCATTTGCGGATCCGGCGATTCAACGGCTGGTAGAGATCGGATCTGCCGTTGAAGTGAGTCAGATAGGTTCAGATGAGCAGTTCGAAGGAGTGCGCAAAGAAGCCGAGGCATATTTTAATGAGCGGCATATCCAAGTGTGTTTGGTACTGCTGAGAAAGGAATCTCTAATTGGGATGATTCACTTGGAAGAGAAACGGACCCTTCAACCATACTCCCGGGGAGACCTGGAGTTCTTAGAAGAGCTTCGGGTTTCTGCCATGGTGGGTCTTTCCAACGCGCTGTTGTTCGAAAAGGTGGACCTCCAGCGCCAAGCCTTGGCCACATCTCAGGAACAGCTGCGTCTCTTGGGCGAGCGGCTCGCCCAGGTCAAAGAAGAGGAAAGCGCGCGCATCGCAAGGGAGCTCCACGACGAGCTTGGCCAACTCCTAACCAGCCTTAAAATCGATGCCTCCCTCCTGGAAAGGCGGCTTGAACAGGACGCCAATGCAAACCCGGAATCAGTAGAACGCGCCGGAACCATTGCTGAGGTCGCCGACAGATCCATCGGCACTGTACAGCGCATTACCAAAGAGCTCCGTCCCTCCATGTTGGACGGCATCGGCCTGGTGCCCACCATCGAGTGGATGGTGTCCGAGTTCGTCAAGCGCACCCCAATAGAGGTTGCCTTTGATGGTCATATTCAGAGCCCAGACCTCGATCGTTCTTTGGCCACGGCCGTGTATCGCATCATTCAAGAATCCCTAACCAACGTGGCTCGTCACGCCAAAGCCACCAAAGTCAGCATTGCATTAAGCGAAAAACAAAGGGTTATTTGCGCAGTCATTGCGGACAACGGCGTCGGTATCACCGAGCACCAGTTAAGGCATCATGACTCCATCGGTATTCTGGGAATGACTGAGCGGGCCCGGCCTTTTGGTGGTATTGTGACTGTTAAAGGCAACCCCGGCAAAGGCACTACTGTCGCGCTCAACATCCCGATACAAACACAGAGGTAACGTTCTGCCGGACGGCCCTGTGGATATCACATGGAATATCATAGGGAGATATCACGGGTGGTTCTCGAACCGCCCCTACCACTTCCTTTTGAACAACCGGCCGAGCAATCCCTTTCGCTTGAATGAATCGTCTTCGAAATCATCGAAAGGCACGGTGATGACACTTGGCAGGGGATCGAACATGTCCCGCTCGGGTTGCTGTTGGATATTCCTCTGCCGACGAACCAACCCGGGTGGTACTGCGTCGTCCGGCAAGGTCTCGGGCAGGTCCCTCCATTCCGGACTCCAGGGTCCTATGGGTTGTGCTGCGCTCTCAGGCGCGGGGGTGACTGCCTCATTGGCGCTCGCGCTGGGACCCGCTGCCTCGAACGTCGCAGGCGCCGGCGTTTGCTGCGGCTGCATCACCGGGGGCGACACTGCCTCGTACGACAGGGCCTCAGGGGCCGAAGGGCCCGCCATTGCCGGTGGAGCTGGGCCCGGGTCTGGCAGCGGCGGAGCGTATGCCTCAGGATCGGGGACAGGGGGCGCTTCCAAACGAAGTGAGCCCGGATAAATCTCGAACACGGGCGCGCTAGCTCGCTTCGGTTGCGCCTGTGCGTTGCCGCTTTGGACCTTGTATGTGGGTTTCATTTTGAGTTTTCCAGCCGTTTTGTAATCTTTGCCGTATACAGAATAAACTGAAATCAGAAAAAAATCCAATGAAACTTGTCAGGCATATCTCGCCGCCTCCCACCCGATCAGCGCTTTTTTCCTGGCAGTGCCCCAGCGGTAGTTGTGGATCTTGCCGCTCTTGGCGATCACCCGGTGACACGGGATCAGGTAGCTCACCGGGTTGGCCGCGATCGCTCCGGCAACCGCGCGTACGGCGCTGGGGCGGCCCATGTGGGCCGCAATGTCCTGGTAACTGACAACGCTACCTTCGGGAATGCCAAGCAATGCTCGCCATACGTTGACTTGAAAGTTCGTGCCCTTGAGGTGCAGGGTGAATGGCTTGTCGTATGATGTCTTGTCCCGGTCGAAAATACGCTTCACAATCGACTGTGCGGACCTGGGCTGTTCAGTAAACACGGCGCTGGGCCACATTTGACAAAGGCTGCTTAACGCCTGGGACCGGTCATTGCCCGCTACAAAACCCAGATGGCAGATGCCGCGGTGGGTCGTAGCCAACAGGCAGGTGCCAAATTGGGTGTGGCCGAACCCATAGTAAATCTTAAGACCCTCCCCTTGTTTCTTGAACTCACCCGGGGTCATCGCGTCGAAATTGACAAACAGGTCGTGCAACCGTCCTGGGCCAGATAGCCCGGCATCGAACGCGGTGTTCAGAACACTGGTCGACGCTGCCAGTTGCTGCTTGGTGTAGTCGAGGGTGAGGAATTGCTGGAATTGGAGCGGGCTGACCCCGGCCCAGCGCTTGAACAACCGATCGAAATGGAACTTGCTTAGGTGTACGCTAGCCGCGATCTGTTCGAGATCCAGCTGGGACCTAAAATTGGCCTCAATGAACCCAATGGCCTGCTCTATCCGGTTGTAGTCATCTAACTGTCGCGCTTTGGTGTCCATCCGTATGGTCCTCCATCCTACCAGAACCTCTATGCATACTAGTGCTTAAAACCAACACGCCCACCCGAATCTTGCTCGATATGTTCGAAAAGGATTTCTATGTACCCTTGCAATACGCAGTTTATGCCAAGATTGGATAATTAAAGCTTCATGGCAAACCGAGATGAGAGACACAACCATCTGGGATCACTGACCGCCTCGCTCCCAATACGCCCCAAGTAAGATAGATGCGATGATGCGGTGTGTGTAGGGCTCGACCTTTGCTCTATCATCGGTGAAGACCAAGTTGCCATTCCCTTGCGGCAGGGGTTGTAGCCGGGCAAGAAGCTGTTTTGTTCGTAGTCTTTGGCCCGGGTGTTGCGGTGGATAGCAGCTGACGTCGGTATTGCTACCGCGCCACGCGTAGAGCATGGCATTCATCAGGGGCGGGACTCTCATTTGCGCCACATGTTCGAAAACAGCACCCATGGTAGCGCCGATGGCCCGCGCCAGGCGATTTTCTTTGCGCCACGTCAGAACATTGGCTGCTACAACACCGCCGGGAGCGAGCCGCTGTGCAGCAAGGGTGAAAAACTCTCGGGTGGCCAAGTGAAACGGCAGATAAATGTGCTTGTACGCATCAATTAGAATTAAATCGTAGGTCTCATCCGTCTGCTGTAAGAATCGCCGCCCATCCATAGGGAACACGTCAACGCCCTCGGGAAGATGAAAGTAACGCTTTGCCACATCAAGCAATTTTTCATCGATCTCCACGCCGTGGATCCGAATATCCGGAAAGGCAAATGTCAGATCACGTGCCAAGGTGCCGGCGGCAAACCCAATTATCAACGCTCGTTCCGGAGGTTTGTTGCATGCAGCCCGCAGATGATGAGACAAGAGGAACATGGGCCAAGAGCCGGTTTTTGAAGGCCCATCTGGATGGTAGATCGATTGAACGGCCCAGCCTGGATCAAATCGCATCTCCCGAGATCCATCCCCGGTCTCTCGAACTTCAATGTGGTGATAAAACGTGGTCTCCTCATGAAGTATGCGTCCGGGGAGACGTCTGACATGGGCGTCGTCGATCTCTAAAAACCCCACGGCAAAGAGCATCAATCCCAAGGGGACTGCGATGATCCGTTTGATCAGTAAGGAAGCCCCTGTGCAGACACAACAGATCCCAATAGAGAGCAGTGTCCATCGGGTTCCAAAATAGGCGAGCGTATACAGGGCAGGCACCAGGGTTCCCATGAGACTACCGATAGTGGCAGCTGCGTGGACCCGACCGGCCACACTGCCCGAGGCCGTGGTGGATGACACACCTGAGCGGATGCAAAGGGGTATCAGCATGCTCGAAAGAAAAAGGGGGGTTGCCCCGAGGAGAAAAACGCCGAGCAGGGAAAGCCCCTTTAAAACCACCCCGATCTGTCGCCCTACCTGGGCGGCAACACCCAGGAGTACAGGCCCGATAAGGGACATGACTGCAATGATGAGGCCTGACATGAGCAGTGCAACACCCAGGTACCTTTGATATCCAGACCGCTTGCTCAAACGCCCGCCGACCATGTACCCAAAAGACATGGAGATCAGCACGGTTGAAATATTGATCGCCCAAACGGGCATAGACGTGCCAAAATACGGGGCTACCATGCGGGCGAACGACATCTCTAGCCCCATCACCGTAAACCCGGACAGCCAGGCAATAAATAGAATGCGCCACATAGGAGACACTATAACAAATTAGTTTGCAAAAGTCGGCTATTGAAGATACGATGATTCATATATCTTTTTAGGAAAGAGGCATTCGATGCGCTGGCATGTGTTTTTGTCTTTAATTTCTGCTTTTATCATTTTGTTTCCTGCAGTTGCTAAGGATATCAAAAAAGATTCCCTGTCCGATGCGAGCCACTCGAGTGCAGCAGAGCCGGGTATTTCGGCGACTGAAGCGGTCTCCCGGCGTGACATTTTGTTCACTATTCACGCCGACCTACTGGGGTTTGCCCAATGGGGCCCCACCCTGTCTGGAGAGATAGGAACCAATATCACCGGCCTCGTCCGAGTTCGCTTCCCGACCCTAGGAGCACTAGCGGTGGATGCTGCAGCATTTGACGCCGAACTTACATTTGGATTTGGCGCAGCAGCCGGCGTTCGGTTTTATCGCAATCCCAATTGCGAGCCGCGCGGCTTCTTCGCAGGTCTTTGGCTCGAGTACTACCATGTGGCCGGGAATCGCACGGCATACGACTGGCGTCTGGGCATGCTCACGCCCCAGGTCGAGCTCGGCTATCGCTGGATGACCAAGTACTTAGTCATCGGCATTGGCGGGTCCTTGGGTGGTATGTGGGAAATAGTATACACCAGGCAATACTTAAACGAGCAAAAGGAGTTGGCAAACGGCTCCTTCAGAGAACTGCTCATAGAGACCATATTGGAGTTCGGCTATTGGTTTTAGTCGCATGGAAGAGAAAATGATCGACACACGGAAA
The DNA here is from genome assembly GCA_030065855.1 of Myxococcota bacterium. Taxonomy (GTDB): domain Bacteria; phylum Myxococcota_A; class Polyangia; order JAAYKL01; family JAAYKL01; genus JASJCT01. The sequence goes on along the minus strand of JASJCT010000019.1, from coordinate 45,302 downwards.
AAGAGAGGTTGGAAAAACTGGCTGCCGGTTCCATTTGTCATCGTCGGGTGGCTGTCGGTCATGGGCAATTCAGGTGAGAAGGACGATGGCCCCTATCAGTGGAGCGTTGTAGAAACGACTGGGCCCATCCGTATTTCGATTATGGGTAGCTCTAATAGCGATGAAGATGTTCTGCTGTTCACCCCATATACAGCCACCTGTCTGCCGCCTATTCGAGTTTCTGAGCCGGTCCACGATGTTGCAATCTTTGACGGAAGGGAACAGCGGGTGGCCTACGCAGCCTGTGATCAGAACGAAGATTGTATCACTACCATTTACTCTTGGCTGGATGGCTGCAAATTTGATGATGCATCCGGTGACACAGATACGAGCATCGATGCGGGCACAGATGCAGGCACAAATCTGGCCGAAAGCACAGGTGAAGATCTTACTGGTGACCGTCAAATTCATTGCGAGGCAGACCCGGATCTACTCGTGTTTGTTAATACAAAGCGATGCAATGACATTTTTGCGATAGAGGTTTCAACAATAAGCGGCGTCAGATCGCGCATCAAAGTAGAACATTACTGGAAGTACGGCCCTTCGGATGAATGGGACTGCTCTTTTCCTTTTTATTAATGGGATCTATCCAGGAACCGGTTTCCATACATCCAGGGGATGGGCAACAGCAACAGTGCGATACAATCCGTGGGATCCAAGGTGTACTGCGCTTGTCCCAAGAGGCCCGGGATGTCCAACCACTCCAGCAGGGCAACGTAGCTGTCCCGACATATCGGAAAGAGGTTTATCGACGCCAAGGCCAGCCCGGTCAACACAATGGCCACAGCGAGTTTTGGCCGCGTCAGTCCCGGCTCCAATCGGATGCGACCTTGTGAAAAGGGGCGTGCGATCCGATTGACCATGACGGTTGCCAATCCTACCGTTGCGGTCAGGAGAAAGGGGAAAAACAACACAACGGCCACATCCGATAGCTTGCCGGTCAGCCAACACGGCCACTGAACCCGGAGCCAATGGTCATTGACCAGCATCAGCGCGAGGCCAAAGAGCGGCAGCGGCCTTAGGAACTCGGCACCTGGCGTACCAACACCTTCAAGGCGCCGGTCCGGATTGGTACTAAGATGGGATCGCATGCCGCGTTACGCTCCGGTTCAAATGACACACTATTGTTTTTTTGGATATCCGGTAATCGCTTGAATGCTCTTGTAAAGCGGGGCCAGCTGTTTGTACATTTTTTTATAAACCTCTTTATATAATGCGTCGTAAAGCGCTGCGTTTTTTTCATTGGGCGTAAAGGTATCCTTCACGCGGGTCATGGCCCTAACAGCTGTGGGATAGTCCGGGTGAATCCCGGTCCCGACCGCCGCGTTGATGGCAGCGCCGAGTCCGGATGTTTCGTAGACATGGGGCCGTTCCGTGGGTAGACCAAACATATCAGCGGTGACCTGCATGGCGTTCAGGCTCTGAGAACCACCGCCGGATACGCGCAGCTTTGTAATGGGAATGCGGGTCCGCTTTTCGATCTTCTCTTTGCCCTGCCTCAGGGCATAGGCCAATCCCTCCAGAATGGAGCGATACACGTAGGCCCGGGTGTGGACATCCCCAAACCCCAAGATGGAGCCCTTGGCCTCTGGACCGGGCAGCTTCACCCCTGGGGTCCAGTAGGGTTGTAGCATGAGCCCCATGCAACCCGGGGGCACGTCCTTTATCATTTCGTCGAACAGCGCTTCTGGCGCCACGCCGAGCTCGGCTGCTTGCTGCAGTTCCAAGTGGCCGAACTCCTCCTTGAACCAGCTCACCATCCAATATCCCCGGTAAATCTGTATTTCGATGGTGTGGTAATTGGGTATCGCCGCTGGATAGGCCGGAACCCGGGGGATAGCCTCGATGTATTTTTTGCTGGTCACGTTGATGGTCGCAGTCGTGCCGTAGCTGAGGCACCCAATGGACGGATCGAGACTCCCGGATCCGATCACTTCGCAGGCCTTGTCTGCTGCCGCTGCGATCACGGGCAATCCCTCGGGTATGCCCGTCTGTTGCGCGGCCTCCCGGGTAACCCCGCCGATCACTTGCCCCTGGGGGTACAACTCGGGCAGGCGATCAGGGGACATGGGTACGGCCTGCCACATCCAGCTGGATGGCTTGGCCCAGTCGAGCCGCTTGTGATCAAACGGGAGATAGGCGACCTGGCATCCAATGGAATCAGCGAATTTGCCGGTAAGCTTGTGGGTCAAAAAACCCGATACTAGCAGTAATTTGTGGGTCTTTTCCCAGTTCTCGGGCTCGTGCGAAATGATCCAGTTGGCCTTGGACTGGGATTGAAAGTAATTGACAATCCCTCTGAGTCCGGCCACGTCAATCAGCAGGCCCCATAACCCACCGACCGGCGTATAATCAAACGATCGCCGCTGATCGAGCCACGATATGGCCGGGCGCAGGGGAACCCCATCCTTGTCCACGATGATGACCGTGGCCCGCTGGGTCGTGACAGACATGCCGGCGATGCGGCCCACAGCCACTTCTTTTCGCGCGAATAGGGCCTGGCAGGCATTGGCCAGGGTGTTCCAGAACAGGTTGGGATCCTGCTCGGCCCAGCCGGGCTGAGAAGAAAAGTAGGGTTTAAAGGGGATCTTCTCGATCGCAACAAGGGTCCCTTCTCCATCAAAGACCATTGCTTTCAAACTCTGGGTGCCGTTGTCAATGGCCAGCAACAGGTCCTTGTCGCGCATGTAGCGGTTTCTCCTTTAAGAACCAGAGCTTCCAACCGGCAGGCTGTACGTCGCGTCCCATTCTTCGATATACGCTGTTTTCTCAGCTTTCCATCGCACGCCATCCCAATCGAGATGGGGCGCGCACAGGGATTCAACTTTATCTAGCCATGCGCGGCCCCCCTCGGGCAGCAACAGGCCAAAGCGGACGCGCCGCAGCAGTAAATCTGTGAGATGCTGAATCCACTCGGTGCGCGCTGCATAGGGCAGCTCAGCCCACACGGTTTTTGTTCCGGGTATCACTTCCAGCGATCCTTTGGGTGCATTCTGGATAAGATCCAGGGCATCATCGCCATATCGACCATACAGTCTCTTTACCATATCCTCGGTCAGCAAGCCATCAACCGCAGATGCTTCTTTTATCGGAGAGAACACGGGTTCCTTCTTGATGGCGGCGATACTTTTTCGACGTTTGGGGAACGCCGCGGTGAGCGCATCCCAGGCCAGGGCTCGGAACGTGGTGAGCTTGCCTCCAGTGAGTGTGACCAGCCCCTTGTCTGCCCAGACCACGTGTTCGCGGGACTCCTTGGAAGGATCCACGTCGCCCTTGCTCAACACAGGCCTGAGACCGGCCTGACTCGAGATGCAATCAGCAAGGGAGAGGGATGCAGTGGGAAAGTAATGGGTGACCGCCTTCATCAAGTAGTCTACTTCCTCGGTCGTTGCTCTAGGGGATGTATTTAAATCCTCCTTGTAGTCCAAATCTGTCGTACCCACTAAAATACCCCCCTCCCACGGGATGGCATATACGGGCCGCCGGTCATCCGGATGGCTGATGGATACGGCCCCTGGCAGGGTCAGCGCCTGGGCTGGGAGGTAGATATGGCTTCCCCGAAGCGGCCTGAGGTGGCGCCCTGGATCTGGAGATGGGTGGAGCGTTTCAGCCCAAGTCCCTGAAACGTTAATGATGGTATTTGCTTTTATTTCTGTTGTTTCACTTGTCTCTACATCTCTTACGATCAGGCCGATTACCCTGCCTGACCCGGCATCTCGCACGATCTTTTCAGCCGCAGTATAGCTTAGGGCCGCACCGCCGGCGCGCACCGCATCCTTGATGAGTCGCAGCACCAAGCGGGCATCGTCTACTTGGGCATCCCCATAGAGATATCCACCGATAAGGCCCTCCCGGCGCAAGCCTGGGACAGCTTGCAACAGGACATCTGGTTTCAGAAACGCGTGCTGGAGTTTCCAAGCCATGACATCGTAAATCGAAAGCCCGAGCTTTAGCAGCCACCGGCCCTGTCCTACATTACCGGTTTGGTAGATGGGCACGTAAAACGAAATGGGCGTCACCAAACCAGGGGCCTCTCGAACCAGGCGCTCCCGATGAACCACTGACTCCCGGGTTAGGCCGAACTTGCCCTGCTTCAAGTAGCGCAGCCCCCCGTGAACGAGCTTTGACGACCGGCTGGACGTGCCCCAGGCAAAATCCCGCTGCTCGACGAGGAGCGTCTTAAGCCCCATGCGCACGGCTTCTTTCAAGACCCCGGCCCCGGTCACACCGCCGCCGATGACGATCAGGTCCCACTGTTGGTCGCGTGGATGAGGGCTCATCGGCTTGGCAGCAGCTTGCCGGGGTTAAGCCGGTTCTCCGGGTCCACATGGCGGCATACCGTTTCTAAAACATCGATGCCAAGAGGGCCTTTTTCTGCTTCGAGGTGGTCCCGGTGATCCAAGCCCACGCCGTGCTGGTGGCTGATGGTGCCGCCCACAGCAACAATCGCATCGTTCAGTGCGCGTTTCACCTGTTGCCATTGTTCCAATGTCGCCTCTGGCGTCTCGCCTATCTTAAAAATATAGGTTGTGTAGACACTCGATCCACTCGTGTAGACATGGGATAGATGGGTAAAGACATGCACCTTTTCACCCATGGACGCCAGGGTGTCTCGCACTGCTCCTTCGAGGCTGTTTACCATCTGGGTTACCTTGTCCCAGGTGACCGCGGTCTCCACCGTGTCGATAGCATACCCCTTGTCCCAGAGGGTATTGCGCAGGTATGGGGCCAGGAATCGGTTCTTTTTCCACCCATTGCCCATGGATTTGCCGACCCAGATGCCTTTAAATTTTTTTAGGGTTTCCTTGATCTCTTTTTTAGACGCCTGCACCTGCCGGTGGGATCCAGTGAGGCCAATCAGGGCCATGCACATGGACGCTTCGGAGATACCCCTCACCTCGAGATATGTTTTCAATAGGCCGATTGCCTTTTCGTGACCGGCCAGGGTGAGGTTGGTCATTGTCTCGACCGCGTTGCTCAGCCGGATCATCGACAGGCTCACTGCGCTGCCTGCAAGGCTCCTAGCCGCGGCCCGCGCCCGGTCCCAATCGGGAAAGAAGACCCCGTAAAACCCATCTGCTTCCTTGATCTCAGACACCCGAACAGTGGCGCGGGTGAGGATGCCCAGGCGGCCTTCAGATCCCAAAATGACCTCTTTAAGACTGGGACCTGCTGCCGAAGCTGGGATCGGCGGTATGCTAAGGGATCCCTTTTCCGTCATGACCACGCCCCCGGCAAAGAGCTGCTCAATGCGTCCATAGTGTAAGGACTGCTGGCCACTCGACCGGGTGACAATCCAGCCACCCAACGTGGAATACTCAAACGACTGTGGAAAATGCCCAAGTGTAAATCCATCTGGGGAGAGACAGGCTTCAATCTCAGGACCGCTGATGCCGGCCTCGAACTCTGCCAGACGGGTTTCCCGGTCCAATGAAATCATCCGGTTCATCTTCTTCATGGATACAGAGAGCACGGGCCGGGGATCCTCAGGCACGGTGAGATGCCCAACCACGCTGGTGCCGCCGCCGTAGGGAATCACAACGACGTCGTGTTTTGAGGCATACCCCAGGATTTCTCCAACCTCGGCTTCGCTCGTCGGAAAGGCAACCCCATCTGGAAAGCGCGCTATCGTTCCAGTGCGCATACCGATCCAGTCTGGCAAGCTTTGGCCGTGTGCGTGGATAAAGCGATCCTTGGGATCGACGGATATGAGCGGGTGGTCTGGCAGGCGAGATGCTGGCACGCGCGCGAACATCTCCTCGATGGGACAGTCCTTTCTGGGACGTCCCTTGCCCACTAGGTCGGCCAGCATGGCTTCTGCTTTGGGAGACAGGGACATGTGGGTGGTATCATCACCCCATCCGTTGATGCGTATCATTTTTGATCTCCTGACATGCGACTTTTCTCGTCAGCGTTTTTTAGGTTCCAGATTTTTACAATATCATCCATCACGTCGCGCATAATCTGGTCGTATCTGCCTTGACCGTTGTAAATGGCGTCGCCTAACTCCCTATAAAAACGCTTGGATCGACGTCGCGCTTCATCATAGGAAAAATAGCCAGGTGCCTGGGTCAAGAAAACACGGCTAAAGTCATTGAGCAGCAGCGGATAGATGGGATTGCCCGACGCTTTGGCCAACAGCACCTGAAGCTGCCAGTCAAAGGCGGTGTAGGCCTCTTTGGTATCCTCCAGATCGATGTGGGTAGCGAGGTAGGTCTTTATCGCATCGCCGGCGTTTTTTATAGCGAGTTCGGTAATGGGTGGGAGTAAATGACTGCGCACCTCTAGCAGGTGGAAAATCAGGGACTCGGGCATTACAGCGCCATGTCTTACCAGGGCGCTTAAGATGCCGAGCCCCCCGTCTTTCCAGACGTCATTCACCATCGTGGGCTTGCCGTGTGAGATGGTAACCCACCCTTGTCCAGCCAGCTGTTTCAGGGTCTCTCGGAGGGTGGGACGGGTCACGCCGAGCCTCTCTGCCAGGATGCGCTCAGATGGCAGATAGGACCCGGGTTTGTAGGTCCCGCCCAGGATGGCGGTCATTATCTCCTGTTCGGCGTGCTGTGCTGGTTTCAGTAAAGGTCTCGGCGTCACTTGCTGCCTCCTACACTCAACTGGTAAGAGGTCTTACCAGTTATCGAAGCGTTTGTCAAGTGCCGCGAAGACCAATGCACCTGGGGCTAAAGCCGCCAGGCTATATTCCTTTGCCGCCTTGCGGCACTACTAGAAACATTGCTTAGTTCAGCGGAGGATCTGTTTGGGTAACCCCATCTCTTTTTATTACCATGAAGGTTATATCGTCGTCCCATGTATAAGGTTCGAGCGCCTTAAGGATCTTTGCCTCAATTTCCTTTACGGTTCCTGCTCCGCTCTCTTTGAGGATTTGATGCAGATACTCGGTGGACAGCATGTTGCCGGCTGCATCGGTAGCTTCGGTGATGCCGTCCGTAAAGAGCAGCATCACATCCCCTTTGTTCAGTGATATCCGCTCTGTCGTCAACATCTCTTCAATGTCGGCTGTAATGCCGAGCCACATGCCATCTGTTTCCACTGAATCAACCAAACGGGTATTTGCGCGATACATTAGAATGTCTTGATGTAGGCCGGAATAGAGAAATTCGCCGTTTTCTTGAACTGACAATATGGTCATGGTCATATATTTTGTTCCGTCCAGCTTTTGAATATTTTCGTAGATCACGCGATTGACTTTATTGAGGATTTGGGCTGGCGTGGCGTGCGCATTATCCTCGATGGCCATGTGGATGGCTGTTTGCACCATCATCATCACCAACCCAGCTGGTACGCCATGACCAGAGACATCGCCAATGACGAGCCAATACCTACCGTCGATCTGAATCACATCATAGTAGTCTCCGCCGACCTCATCTGCGGTCTGCATGTAGGCGGTAATGTCGTAACCTGGAATTTGGGGTGCATCGGGCAGAAGAACGGTCTGAATTTTTTGGGCCAGCTGCATTTCTCCCCACAGTGCATCCTTGGTCTTATTCACCTCGGTGTAGGCGACCTCCAGCTGAACTTTTTGTGCCTCGATCTCCTTTGTTCTTTCTTTTACGACTTTCTCGAGATTGGCCTTTGAGGCCCTGAGGCGCCGGGTGTTCCAGCTGATACCGCTATATAAGACGAGCAGGAAACCAACCACATATCCGATATAAGCGTACACTGTTCTATACCAAGGCGGATGGATGATGAAGCGGTACTCGGCAGGTTTGCTTTCTTGACCGTAAATATTCTTCGCCTTGACGCGAAACGCATACGTTCCCTCTGGGAGGTTGGTGTATTCTTTTTCAGCGCTTTTTTCCCAAGGGCTCCAGGTTTGATCGAATCCCAACAGTTTGTAGCTGAAGAGGAGTTTTTCGTGGTACTCAAAAAACGGTGCGGCATATTGGAAGGTGAGGGCGTTTTCGTCATAGGACAATTCCGGCACCGCAGCGGCGGGGTCGACAAAAGTACCCATGAAGATTTTTCGATTCTTCTTATCCTCCACGCTTCTTACATACGACTGGTATGGCTTATTAAAATCTTTTTTTATGTTGGGATCATATCGAAATATAAACTCATTGCGCGCGACCCAGACAATACCGTTCGGCTCGAACTCCCAGCGCTTAAAATCTCGGGTGGTTGCTGGGATGAGCCTAAAGTCCGGGGCGGCGGGTGCATAGGTCCCGTCTGAACGGCGGGACCATCTTAACAGGCCCTCGGGTGTATCGAGCAATAGGTCATCTCCGTAATCAAAAACTTCGTGCACCACCTTATTTTCGTACGGCAGTTCACTAAACGGAACAAACCGGCCTGGGGACTTGGATTCATCGCTATGGGACTCGGGTACATACCGATAGATGCCCTTTTGGGTCGCAGCCATCACTTGACCGTCGATCCAGTACACCGTATTCAAATCTTTTGCCGGTAGTCCCTGTTGAACCCCAAATCGGATCATTTCAATGGATTTGACATCGTCGCCTTTAAACTTGAAATGAGCGATTTCACCCTCGTCTGATGTGGTCCATAGATCCCCGTTATTGTCTTCAACAATGCGGAAATAGGTATCTTTGGCAAAGCTCGGTTGGTTTAAAGGAATGGCGGTCGCACGCCGATCTTCGCCCTCACCAAGGATCTCCACCGCATAGATCCCAGTCATCTCAGAACCGACAAAAACGTGATTTGGAAATCGACGACTCCATCCCAAAGAGACGATATAGGGGATGTCTGGAATTTCAATCAGCTTGTGGGCCTGATCTCCCTGAATTTCGTATAACCCATTGTGAATGCCTGCCAAAAGCATGTTGTTGTGGACAAGCATGTCAAAACATTGAATGTCAGCGTTTTTTACCGGATAGGCTACAGGTGCGTCTAATGGCTTGCCGCCCCGATGCTCAGCCAAATAGCTAACGCCATCTAAGAAACCGACGTACAGGCGATCTCCATACGACGCGAGGGAGATCATATTGGATTTTACTTCCCCGGAAACGTCAAACCGCGTCCATGGGGAGCTCGTCATCAGGTGTGACAGTCCGATAACCGATGTGGCCCAAAGATTTCCATCTCTATCAAAGAGTGTTCCTGTGATGGTGTTGCTGATCAACCCATCGGCCTCGGTGATGGTCTTAATGAGCCTGCCCTGTGCGTCCATTATCGCGACGCCCCCCTTGAGCGTGGCAAAAACGAAATTATCCGAGTCGGGAATGGGCGCAACTCGGTAGATATTGGCTTTACGAAAGTATTCTGCTGCCTCGGTTGGAAATGGAATCAGGTCAGCCGCCTGTGGTGGTTGGTCGTTTTGGGGCGGTATTTTATGAAGAAAGCAACCCAATTTGGTCGTAGCGATAAGCACGTGGTCCGCGTTGTAGGGTGAAATTGAATAAAATCCAGCGGATTCTCTGGACATGTGCTTTGTATGGTCAAGGGAAATCACGTTGCCATTTCTGATAATCGATATGCCGCCGTTTGCTATGCCATACCAAACATCATCTCCAATCGTGTATCCCACACCTAGCCGCTCGGTGGGAATCGTTTGAATCTTGCCCTCATGAAAACGAAAAATCGCATATCCGGAAATAAAATAGATGCCGTGGGACGTGACATTAACGCTCCAAATATCGCCGAATTTCTCGGGCGGCGTTTTGAACTTATTCATCAAAGAGCGATAGGACAGATTGCCAATGCTATCACTGGCTAAAAAGCCAATATCACCGGAGGTGCCGACGTACACAACCCCATCGTCCCCCATCGCCAAGGCCCGAACCCGCGTCTGCCGAGGTGTTTCGATATATCGCCAGTAAACCCCGTCGAACACCAATACCCCCATGGCATTGCCAACGTAAATCAATCCCTGGTCGTCCTGAATGACACACCAGTTTTGTGTCTCTGTACCGTAATCTTCGGGGGTGTAGTTGCGAATGATGGGTGCGCCAGGGCGATAATATGGATTTGGTTTTTCGTCTGCCACGACCTGTGAGGATACCGCAGTGGTTGAGGCGAGAAATATCCCGAGCAAAATCCCTATGAGAACACTGCAGATGTGGCCCTCCTCTGGCCGTTGATTGGATGTACGTAAACGGCGCCCTCTAATAATTTTAAATCGATACTGTTCTTCGACAATGGAAATGGATGGATTCTTGGAGATAAAGCAACTTTGCTCAGCTTACCAGAGGCGCTGTCTGGGTAACCGCATCTCGTTTTATTACCACGAAAGTAATATCGTCATCCCAGGTATAGGGTTCGAGGGCCTGAAGAATCCTTTCCTCGATTTCCTTTGCTGTTCGTTCTCCGCTCTCTTCGAGGATTTGAGCCAAGTACTCGGTTGAAAACAATTTGCCAGCTTTGTCGGTAGCTTCAGTAATGCCGTCTGTAAAGAGCAGCATCACATCCCGTTCGTTCAGCGAGAGTTGTTCTGTTTTCAGTATATCCCCAATATCGTCCATGACGCCGATCCACATCCCGTCTGTTTCCACAGGTTCAACCACTTTCTTGGCTGCACGGTATATCAGGATATCTTGGTGAAGACCGGAATGGAGAAAGTCGCCGTTTCCCTGGTCCAAAAATACGGTGATCGTCATGTATTTGGATTCGCCCAACTTTTGAATATTGTCGTATATCACTGAATTGACAGTATTTAGGATTTTCGACGGTGTGGCGTGTGGGTCCTCCTTAAGTGCCGTGTGAATGGATGTTTGCACCATCATCATTTACCAACCCAGCTGGTACACCGTGACCAGAGACATCGCCGATAACGAGCCAATACGTGCCTTCCATCTGAATGACATCATAGTAGTCTCCACCAACTTCATCTGCGGTCTGCATGTAGGCGGTAATGTCGTAACCCGGAAGTTGTGGTGTATCTGGCAGAAGAACGGTCTGAATTTTTTGGGCCAGCTGCATCTCTCCCCACAGGGCGTCCTTGGTCTCATTGACCTCGGTGTAGGCGACCTCCAGCTGAACTTTTTGCGCCTCGATCTCCTTTGTTCTCTCTTTTACGATTTTCTCTAGCTTGACCTTTGAGGCCTGGAGGCGTCGGGTGTTCCAGCGAATTCCGGTATATAAGACGAGCAGGAAACTAACTGCGTATCCCAAATAGGCGTACACCGTTCTGTACCAGGGCGGATGGATGATGAAGCGGTACTCTGCGGGTCTACTTTCATGGCCATAAATATTCTTCGCCTTGACGCGAAACGTATACGCACCCTCTGGTAGGTTGGTGTATTCTTTTTCAGCGCTTTTTTCCCAAGGGCTCCAGGCTTTGTCGAATCCCGCCAGTTTGTAGGTGAATTGGATTTTATCGTGGTACTCGTAAAACGGTGCCGCATATTGGAAAGTGAGTGCGTTCTCATCATAGGATAACGCCGGCACCAGGGCAGCGGGGTCAGTGAACGTGCCCATAAAAATCTTTTGATTGTTCTCGCCCTCCACACTTCTTATAGACGCCTTGTATGGCTTAAAATAATCTTTTGTTACATTGGGGTCATATCGAAATATAAACTCGTTGCGCGCAATCCAGATAGTGCCGTTCGGTTCGAATTCCCAAATTTTAAAGCCCCGCTTACTTGGGGGGATGATCGCAAAGTCCGGGGACAATGCTTCATAGATCCCATCTGCCCTGCGAGACCATCTTAATACGCTTTCATCGACTGCGTCTACCAGTAGACTATCGCCATAATCCAAGATTTCGTGCACTGTTTTGTTTTTGTACGGCAGTTCGTTGAGTAAAAAAAGCGGCCTAATGACTTTGATTCATTATTGACGGATGCAGGTACATACCGGTAGATACCCTTTGTTGTTGCAACTATCAACTGACCGTCGATCCACTGCGCATTATTCAAATTTGCTGCCGGCAGCCCATGTTGAACCCCGAACCGGGTCATTTCGATGGATCTGACATCATTACCTGTAAATCTAAAAAAAACGATCTCACCCGACGCTGATGTGGCCCATAGGTTACCCCTATTGTCTCCAACAATTCGGAGGTAGGAGTCTTTAGCAAAGCCCGGTTGATTTAGTGGAATGACCGTGACCTGCCGACTTGGTTCAGCACCCGGATTACTTGTCGGTGTTTTACCGTTTAAATCGCTTTGGATCTCCAAGGCAATAATGCCGCCCATGTTCGAACCTACAAAGACGTGATTTGGAAATCGTCGGCTTCGTCCTAGAGAGAGGATATAGGACATGTTTGGAATTTTAATCAACTGGTGGGCCTGGTCTCCCCGAATCTCGTATAAGCTCTTGTGAATGCCTGCGAGCAGCATGTTTTCGCCTGCTAACATGGTAAAGCACTGCCCGTCGGCGTTTTTTACCGGGTAGGTTACAGGTGCATCTAACGGCTTGCCGCCCCGATGCCCAGCCAAGTAACGAACGCCTACTAAAAAACCGATGTACAGGCGATCTCGATGCGACACGAGGGAATTGATACTGGATTTTATTTCCCTGGAAACGTCAAACCGCGTCCACGGGGAGCTGATCATCACGTGCGATAGTCCGACGACCGATGCGGCCCATAGATTGCCATCTCTGTCAAAGAGTGTTCCAGTGATGGTGTTGCTGATCAATCCATCGACCTCGGTTATGGTTTTAATAAGCCTCCCCTGTGCGTCCATGATTGCGATGCCACCATTGAGGGTGGAAAAAACAAAATTGTTCGAGGTAGGCATGCGAGCCGTTCGGTAAACGATATTTTTACGTAAGTACTCTGCCGCCTCGGTAGGAAATGGCTTGAGGTCAGAGGCTCGCGTTGTTTTATCGTTTTCCAACGGTATCGGATGAAGAAAGCAGCCTAATTTGCTCGCAACGATAAGCACCTGGGTCGCATCGTAGGGTGCAACAGAGACATAATCGGCGGATTCTCTGGATATGTGTTTCGTATGAGTAAGGAAGGTCACTGTGCCATTTCTAAGAATCGATATGCCGCCACTGGCGATGCAATACCAAACATCATCTCCAATCGTGTATCCGTTACTAATCCGCTCAGTGGGAATCGTTTGGATCTTGTCCTCATGAAAACGAAAAATTGCATATGCCGAAAAAAAATAGATGCCGTGGGACGTGGCATGGACGCTCCGGATATCGCTAAATTTTTCAGGCGGGGATTCAAATTTGTCCATCAATGATCGATATGCCATGTTACCGGTTTCGTCGCTGGCTAAATATCCAAAATCATCTGAGTTTCCAACGTAGACAACCCCATCTTTCCCAATCGCCATGGATCGCACGCGGGTTTGTCTGGGTGTCTCGATATATTGCCAATAGACCCCGTCGAACACCAACACGCCCCCTGCATTGCCCACGTATATCAATCCCTGGTCGTCCTGAACGACAGACCAGTTTTTTGTTTCTGCACCATAATCTTCGGGGGTGTAGTTGCGGATGATGGGCGCGCCGGGGCGATAATATGGATTTGGTTTTTCGGCTGCAATCACCTGTGACGATACCGCGGTGGATAAAGCGAGCAAAATGCCTATAAGAACACCGAAGATGTGGCCCCCTATCGCCGTTGATTGAATGCAATGAACCGGCGTCCCCTAATAATTTTAAATCGATACTGGTCTTCGACAATGGAGGCGGGTATATTCTTAGGATCACCCGTTTAAAGCCTTCCGCTCATGAACTTTTGGAAAGGCAAGTGGGGATGGTGCCGTCTACTTGACCTAACGCGGAAAAAAATCGTCTTTTTAAAGCTCAATGACAAGCCGAATGAGCTGTATTCAAACCCGCCTGATACGGCGTTTCCAAGCTGGGATAATGCCCGCTATGACCGATCGGTACAAAAGGCGGCGACTGACGGTCCAGCGAGCTTTCTAAAGATCGCGGAACTATCGCGAATGCTCCAACAAGAAAGGGACGTGGCTGAAAAACGAATTCGCGCCACCGCCGATCAACTGTTGCAGGATCAGAAGTCAGCACTGGAACAGCAACGAGAGAGTGAATCGAACCTGATGAAGTCTGACACCAGTAAATTCATCAAAAAATACGCGGGGTTGATGGGCTTGACGTATAATGCACTTAGAGGCAGAGATGACCCGGCTTAAAAAAGATGCGGGCCCGTAAACCACGGTGGCAATGATGAAGCAAAGCGCGATGCGTCCTCAATCACCCTCACAAGCGACGCCGGTGCTGGGATACGGGGATGTGGCAGCGCATTATGACAGTTGGCCCTGGCAGGCTTTTTGGCATCACAACGAACGGCCGATGGTCATCGAACTGCTGCGGGCAAAAAGAGAGGTGTCGTTGGGATTGGACCTCGGTGTCGGCACAGGTCGGTACTTGGCGGAGTTCAACAGACTCGGTGTACGGGCTGTCGGCCTCGACATATCCGAACACATGCTCCACAGAGCGGGCTGCCGGTTGGGCAGCAGAGCCGATCTTCTCTGTGCGGACATGAACCATATGCCGTTTGCCTCCGCATCGTTTGATCTGGTGGTTGCGGCGCGGGTATTTTCGCATCTTCCCCGCCTTTTGCCCGCATTGGCAGAAATCGGCCGGGTGCTCAGACACGGGGGGCTGCTCATCGTCACAGATGTCGACGGCCGACACAGATACGACCAGGTTACCGTGCCCACGCCAACCGGAAAAGTGCCCATTGTCACCTACAAAAGAAGCCTGACCCAGATGTTGTCGAAAGTGGCATCCGTGAACCAATGGCGTATAAAAGACTCACACCTCATAAATGCGATGACCGCCAGTTGGCTCCCCCCTTTAAACAGACTGACCTCCATCGACCGCACGGGTCGACGTCCAGTGGGTTATCTCATAGCTGTCGAGAAGGTATAAGCTTCAGGCGGGAGGATTCATTCGATGGCCATCAGGCACGATCCCTTGGACGTCGCCGCTTTGAACGCCTTGTCAATCTCTTCCGCCAGATCGTCGGTTTCCTCGATAATGCGTCGATGGTCGGTGGGCATGAGCAGATCACAGTTGTCACCTGATTTTTCTCCCATGATAAACCCATTCTGCCAGTCGGTGATGCCCGAGTCGTCCAGGCAGCCAGAGATGATGCCCGGAAGCTTGTACTCGCACCCGTTGGCCACACCCTCGGTATCGAGAAAGATGGAAAAACAATCGCCGCTTCCAGAGATGAATGCGCCGACCCCTTCGGCCACATCGTTGGCATCGGGCGCCTCGTAGTTCATCGATATCTCGCCATCATTGGTTTGATCGAAAAATACATATGTATAATCCACGATGTCGAGCCACGTATCCGAATCATCGTAGATGATTTCTATGGCATCCAGGAAATATGTACCCTCGATATCCGGCGGGTCATCTCCGGTATGGATGACCATGCCCACATCCTCAAGCGCTTCGCGTTGCTCTTCATCGAAAAAGTCGTCTACTTCGTCTGGAATTTCCTCTGATGCCTCATCATCGTCATCATCGTCATCATCTTCTTCAGTCGGATCTTCCGAGTCAGTACACTTGCCCGCTGTCAGTCCGCAGGCGAGAAACAAAAACATCAACCAGCTCGCTTTGTTTTTCATTTTTCCCCCTTGATTGGATTGTTTGGGATATGCATTTCTGCAGAAATGGTGCCAGTTCGATGGCCATCATTCTGAAATAGCGCTATCTGATTGAAAATATGGACAAAAATAGGGGGCATGATGCGCAGAACAGATGTCTCCTTGATGGAGTTGGATCTTGTTCTGATGTTAATTCTAAAAAAAATGGTCGTAGGGGATGACCCACCTGCGGTATTTTTTACACGAATTGGGTCCATGGGCACATTGAGCTTGAACCGTATGCCAAAATCGTTGTGGGAAAAGATGGATGTGTAGAGAAACGAAATGTATTGACTAAAATACTGTTTTGGTCTATATGTTTAGCTAAATAATCTTTCGTTTGCTCAACTGAGATATCGCTTCGTTTGGCTGGAATGGATGAATGATTGAAGATAAACGCGAACGCATTCTGGATGCGGCATTTGACAAATTCAAGCAATACGGATTTGTGAAGACAACCGTGGATGAAATCGCCCGCCAGGCCCAGGTTGGGAAGGGGACGATTTATTTTTATTTTAAGAGCAAAGAGGCCATATTGCTGGCTCTGGTTGATCGAGAGATGGCAAAGGGGTACGCGGAAATTGCCACGGCTGTGGCAAAGGAGAGAGAGACAGTAGATAAACTCAAGCGGGTGATCCAAGTATCGTTTGATTTTTTTCATAAGAATGCGTTGACCAGCAAAGTAATGGCTATGGATCAGGGGCTTGTGCTCGCGCTTATTACAGATAAAAACAAGGAGATTCAGCAGTTATCCATAGCAGTGATTAAGGCCTTGGTGGAGCAAGGGCAACAGGAGGGTGTGTTTCAGGAAATGGATAGCCAGCAGGTGGCTTATATTATTGATAGTCTGATTCGTTCGTTTCATTATTTGCACTATTTGGGGCTCGATATTTATAAACCAGATGCTATTCTGGACTCATTATTTGGGCTTCTTTTTTCTGGGCTGGGAAAAGGGTAAATTTTTTTGCCCCTGATCGACCAAAAAACCAAATTGGTCTATTTGTTTTATTGTGATAAGGAGGCATTCCATGGTAACAAAAGAAACATTCATAAAAAAGATCGAAGAGAGAAAAGCGAACCGGGAATATGAAATCAGTCAGATCCCGATTCGTTGGCTAAGAAAAAGATACCAGCGAAAACTGGGAAGTGATGACATCATGCGGGAATTCTTTCTTGAGGTGGGTGATTTTCTACTGAAATATTGCAATAATCCCTTTATCCGTCCCATATTTCATCTTGATAATGCCGTAATGGGGCCTTATCGGTTCAAATGGCAGTTTCGCCTTGGCCGAAAACCAAAACCCTTCATTGAATCGGTTCTCGATTATTATATGTTTTTTACATCCTATGGGGCATGGCCTGTTGATATTGACGAGGTGGGTGAAAAGAGGGTGGTGATGTATATGGATAAATGTACTGTCAAATGCGAGGCTCATCTTCCCTTATGCCTGGCAGCCACCTCTATGGAACCGCAGTTGTCCAAAAAATCGTGGTATGGGGCTACAGTGACTTATGCGGAACGGATTCCCGACGGAGCCAAGCGGTGCAAGCTGGTATTTGAACAGAAATAGCTAGAATCTTTTATGATTTTTTTCAAGGCTTTGCTTTAGACTACTGGGCTGGATCAGGCCGTGCTTGGGGCATCTAACCAAATCGGGGACGACCAGGCCACTGCGTCGTCCTCCTGGATGACGCGAACGAAATAATAACACCAGCCACTTGGGGTGGGTGGTTCAAGGGTACCTCGAATATCCGCTTCTTTGCCAGTGGCGTTAAGCTGGATCTCCTGCCCCTCATTGGAGACCAGCGATATCGATCGGATTGGCGCTGTGGCGGATACGACCACCCTGAACGGGACCGGCCATCCCACGACCAGTTCCTCTCCCATGGGTCGGCTGTCGATTTCGAACCATAACCCAATTTTCTCTCCAGATGTGGCATAGCACCGTCTGCGGCGAAGGGCATTGAGCACCCCTTCCCGGCTCACTTCGCTTGAAAATACGCCGGTCAACCCGCTGCGATGGGAATCTTGCTTGC
The DNA here is from genome assembly GCA_030065855.1 of Myxococcota bacterium. Lineage (GTDB taxonomy): Bacteria > Myxococcota_A > Polyangia > JAAYKL01 > JAAYKL01 > JASJCT01. The sequence continues at coordinate 27,726 of JASJCT010000019.1, read as the reverse complement.
GGCAGACGCCGTGGTGCCAGTTTAACCCGTGACCGTCTGATCCCCCCGTAAAGCCAAAGCGCAGCCCCTTATCGAGCGCGTCGGCAATGAATTCGCCGGGTTTATCGTCTCCGCGCGTGCCGATAGGGCCCGCGCCAATGCGCTCATATGCGCCGTGGCACGATACGATTTCGAAGCAGGTCTGTACGGTCGGGTCATGGGCTGACATGTTGGCGCCTGTCCAACCCACATGATGAGGGACGACCAGTGCGCCCAAGCGGTGGGCTGCCGATATCAATCCCTCACCGGTTTTTGTGGCATTGGATTCTCTAGACAGTACTGGCCCGCCATCGGCTGGCAAGTACACGACCTTGTGGCCAGGTCCTGGGTGTGCCCTCCCGGTCCATTCAAATGCCGTCAGGGTGACAAAGCGACCCGGGCGATAGAATTCATCGGCAATACGACGCATCTCAGCCCACTCTCCCGGCGGGGTTTGCTTTCCCAGAAAGCTTTCGTGATCAGCCACGGCAACGATGTCATCTTCATACCTGAATCGCGCGCGAGCGTAGGTTTCCTCGATCGTCCCAGTGCCGTCAGAGTGAGCGGTATGTTGATGAAGATCCCCAAAGAGAACGCGCTGACCAGCGACGATGTGCCGATGTTCCGGACGATAGGCAGACGCCCCGTCATCGCAGCGTATTTTTGCTTCCACTGGGCTGAGTTCAGGATGCCCCCTTACTGAAGCAATAACAGCTGGCAAGGTTCGCACGGCGATCCCATCCCGTTCCCTGCCGACGATCAGGATATGCTCGCCAGCAGAGGCCACTGCAAATCGACGCCCCCGGCATTGCCATCCTGGATCGTCGATTTGGATGCGGTCGCTCCAACCCTGGGTGCCGAGGTCCTGGCGGCGAATGCTCTGGGATCCGCGACCTATCACCACGAGATGCCCGTCGTCTGCAACGGTAATCGCGGGTGCCTCAAATCCCTGATCCTCACCGCGGGGTGGATCTTCGACGTCGGGCAGTGGGGCAACAGGTCGGCGCACGACATCGTCACGACCCATCTCGACGACGTGAATCTGCCGCGCGAGCCCAGGACCCGTCTTGGGGCTGTTGTCGGTTTGCCAGGCCACCCACACATTGCCTTGGGCCGAGGGATGCACCGCAGGCAACGCACAAATGCCCTGGGCGTCAGAACAAAGGGGAATGATATCACGATGCGCGGATCCTTTGTCCAGCCGTCGGGCCAAGATCTGAGACAGGCTGCGCCGGTGGTTTTGCCAGACCACAACCCCGCTGTTTTCCAAGCAGGCTACAGTTGGGGAAATATTGTATCCACCCCCATCGTCGATGCGCACGATCTCCTCAATGGAAAATGGATCCTCGCCCATGTGGGCAACAACCTGACGACCGCCCATTTGGCGGATGGTCCAGGCCAATACAAAATGGGTGGCTGACGTGCTGAGGGCTGGATGGGCTGGACCGCGGCGATGTGGGGTGATGAGGATGGGGGCACTGATCGACGATGGTGTGACGACAGCGACCTTTAGCCCGTCGATTTCATCTTCCTCCCCATCTACCCAGGCCGCGATAATACCGTCACCCCAGGGTGCAATGGCCAGCCCGGTGACGTGCGGCCGCGATGGTTCCCATCGTTGTGGTGTGGACCATTCGCCGCGGGGCGATCGCCGAGAAAATGCAATGCTCTCACCTGTGGGTCCAAATGAAATCCACGAAGTCCATAAATTTCCTATTCTATCCTGACAAACCACTGGTGAGCGGCCATATCCCGACTCTTTCATCACCCATCGTTTCGGATGCTGCACGCGGTTTCCCGAATTTCCTTTTAAACCAATAAAATTGTATATTTATGTAACATAGTCGCTATTGGGTTATCAATATTTTTTTGCTAACGCGCCACAGAAGCTATTGCCAATGGCGCCAGCGCATTGGGATTTCAGGTGCCTCTTTGGCAGCGGTTGCCAGTATTTTTACACCCATTTTGAGCAGGTCTCTCGTTACATGGACATAGCCCTGAGGCGCTGGGCCGAGATCTGTGAACCCATTTGCGTCTGGGGTCAGCCGTTCCCAGTTGTAAAACAGGCGCCCCCAGTCGCTCTTCATTACCTGGTGCACCCGGCGATTGCCATTTTTGGGGTACCAATACAGATCATGGTAAATAACTGATGCCAGATAGGACCACGGGGCGAGCCAGGTTTTGAGGGACCATTCCACCAGATGCTTGAGGCGGCCCCAATAGATTTCGTGTTGCATTCTCGCTGCAAACGTTAGCTCTTCGGTCGGGTCTGTGAACCGCCAGTTCTCTTCGGCAGCCTGGGGATCGCCGACGATCTCGATTTCCCTGGGATTCCCGCATCCGAGTTTCATATCATGGGCCAATCGAATGAACCGGATATCCAGGGGATCGTACCCCATCATCTTTGCGGCGACCGCGTCAATGGCCACCTGATCCGAAGAGGCCAGCAGCACATTCTTCACATGGGGTCGCATGCACCGCGGCCCAGGGCCATCGCCGGCAAATGTACCGTCCATGACCGCAAAGAGGCCCCGGTGGATTTTCTTCTGAATCATGAGCAGATCGCAAAGGGTCTCGTGGATGACCGGATGGGTCCAGTGGCGATGCTCGTTTAGGAGACCGCCAAAGGCATTTTTCATCGCACCTGTTGTGGTGGTAAAGATATGGTTTTTTATGGTGGGCAAGTGGATGATATTTTCGCCAATGAACCGCTTGGGAATACTAAACCCCTTTGGAAAGACATCCCCGAGCACCAGGAATTTCTTTGTTAAATCTTGAACCGCGTCCCCAATGGGAATCCATTCCTCACCCTCGTACAGATGAACGTTGCGCAGGCCATGGCTGTCGATCACGTGCTGATGCTTGTTTTCCCGTTCCCCCAGATGGGCGTCGATGACAACGGTCCGATTGTGGCAGCCATGAATGAGGGCTGGATCGTATCCATCCTGTTTCATCGCGTGAATAACGCCGTCGAGCTGCCACGGCGTGGTCGAGCTCGCTGGAAAAAAATGGTGCCAGCTGATGTTGATTTTCAGGGCAGTGTCCGCGTCTTTTGCGACCTCGTCCTGGTAGCCGGCCAAATGCATCAACGCCTGGTAATCGCGGCGTACGGTACTCGGGGTGGTCTTGAGTACGGCGACCTTTGATTTGGTCATGGTTTTCCTCATTCGAATAAAGGTATCAGCCACTGGCTATTAATCTTTTATCATATATCCGATTATCTAATGAATTTGTCCTTAAACTTGATATTTCCATGACATTTGGATCCTAAAATCCCGATCCATTATGTGCTGACGGCCCTACTGAAGCGGCGCGCGATAGGATTTAAAAGGATGTATCAGAGTTCGGTTATCGTGGGAACAGGGAGTTATATTCCCGAGGAAGTGGTCAAAAATAAGGCTTTTCTCGATCGCGCGTTCTTCTCTTCCCAGGGGTGTGTCCTCGACAAACCCAGCGATCAAATCGTGGAGAAGCTCGAGGAAATCACAGGCATCAAGGAGCGGCGATATGTCAGCGGAGACTTGGTCGCATCGGATATTGCGTTTTTTGCCGCTGAAGATGCCCTTACATCGTCGAGGATCGATAGAGAGACCCTGGATTATATCGTGGTGGCGCATAATTTCGGCGATATTCAAGAGGACAACCGGCGCACCAGTCTCGTTCCATCCCTCGCAGCCAAAGTCAAGCACAAGCTCCGCATATCAAACCCCTACACCGTGGCTTATGACTTGCCGTTTGGCTGTCCAGGATGGGTTCAAGGGCTCATCCAGTCCCATCAGTTCATGAAAGCCGGTGATGCCAAGCGCGCGCTTATTATCGGCGCTGAGACCTTGTCCCGGGTGTCAGATCCCCACGACCAGGACAGCATGATCTATTCGGACGGCGCTGGCGCAGTGATTCTGGAGTGGCAAAAAACAGTCGAGCAGGTGGGGATTTTATCCCATGTATCCCGTTCTGACACGTTTGCACACGCCCACTTGCTCCAGATGGATACCTCGTATCATCCAGATGCGAGCGAGCGTGGTTCTAACCTGTTTTTAAAGATGCAGGGCCATCGGGTGTATAAATACGCGCTCAAAACCGTCCCGCTCGTCGTACAGGAGAGCCTGGATAAAGCAGGCATCCACTTGGACCAAATCAGCAAGGTGCTCATTCACCAGGCCAACGAGAAGATGGACGACGATATTTTAAAGCGCCTTTTCAGCCTCAACGGCAACAAGAACCTCGACCGGGCCACCATGACCGCGCTAATGCCAATCACAATTTCGTGGTTGGGCAACAGCTCGGTAGCAACCATTCCTACCTTGCTGGACCTCATTGCCAAGAACAAGCTGAACGGCCACCACATCGCCTCTGGTGACGTGGTCATCCTCGCCTCGGTCGGGGCCGGAATGAATATCAATTCAGTCGTCTATAAAGCTGCATAAGTAGCTGTTTTATAACCAGCCCCCCTCTTAACATCAGCCCACAAATATTGTTCTTTTGTTATAATTTGTATCAGCCATAGCGGTTCGGGGTTAGCCTGGGATCAGCCCAGGTTATAAAATTAATCCGCTGCTGCAGATAACGAATAAGTTAAACATTGTGCATATATTTTAGTGAAAATGTATATAATTAGAATAAAATATATAAAAATCTAATAGAATAATGGAAATAAATATGATAATGTAACACCCAAGGCATAGTGATCGGGTACGGCATTAAAACACATAGAAAAGAGAGAAAAAAAGGAGGCATTAAGAATGACAAGACACAATTTAAGAAGATGCGCGCTCCTGGTCTGTCTGGCGATTGGCCTTGGGACCATGGGCGCTGCGGCAAACGTATGGACCGCGCCATACAAACCACCGGCTGAGGGCAGTGACCGGCACCGGGCTGCACTGGTGCAAACCCTGGAAAATCTTAGTCAGGCACGCCAGCTAGCAGTGGGGCAGGGTGCCACAGAGCGTGCACTCGCTTCCCTCGATCGCCTGGCAGGGAGCGTTCGGGCGATCATCGATGGACAGCCAAACAACACATTCCCGGTCATGCGCGGTGGGCATCGGTTACTGCCGGGCGTTGATGACTACCAGCTGATTGTCAAGTTCCATCCGGCATTTGTGGCGGACATTGACGATCTAGGCGACTTGCAACTGTCTCGGATGCAGCCGCGAGCGGCCGTTCGCGAGCTCATCGCTCAGTACGACCTCCACTTTAAGCGCGCCGTATTGCTGTCGCCAGAACACTTGGAACGGCTCAAAGACCCTGTGCGACGCCACCTCAGCGACCACAAGGGATTCAACGTGCTCAACTTTTCCGGGCTATTAAATGTGTTGGTCGCGGATGACGCTCCTGAGCGATTGATCGACATTGCGGTTGCGTTCGAGCAACTCGACGAAGTTCAGTACGCATCTGTGGTGCCCACAGACTCAGAACCCCCACCTATCGACTACTCACCGACCACCCCAGATTTGGTAGGAGAGCAAACCTATCGCGGCCCTGATCCGGGCATCGATGTGGATTACGCGTGGAGCCTGGGATTGCGCGGGGCCGGACTCACGGTTACTGATATGGAGCATAGCTGGGGAGCGCTGGATCACGAAAACGAGGATGTGCACGAAGATCTGCACGAGCAGGACATTGCCTATGGGTTGCCGTGGAAAACGAATGATTTTGAAGATCATGGGAACGCGGTCATGGGCCTCTTACTGGCAGGTGAAAACGGCTACGGCATCCAGGGCAGCATACCAGAAGCAGCAGGGCTGGTTTACTCGACCATGCACGGGGATACCACGGTGTTGGCCGCGGCCATCGGTGATCTCGACGTCGGTGACATCATGCTGATGGAGATGCAACGGGGCAACGGCGGCGTGCCTGATATCCCCAAGGCCAACTGGGATCTCGTCAAGGAGGCTGTGGACGCGGGTCTCGTCGTAGTGCAAACAGCGGGCAACGGCAGCCAAGACATGGATTCTTCCCAGTACGATGAATACAACGCCCGGGGAGACAACGGCGCGATCCGGGTGGGCGCTGGATCGCCAAACACCCAGCACGACAAGCTGGGGTTCAGTACCTACGGCTCGTGTGTTCATATCCAAGGCTGGGGGTCGGGCGTCTTTACAATTGGATACGGCGCATACGAAACCTATGGCGGGGATCCAAACCAAGAGTACACCGCCAGCTTCGGTGGTACGAGCTCGGCCGGACCGGTTGCCACATCGGCCGTGGCGCTGGTCCAGGAGTATGCCATTCAACAGCTAGGCGCTCCGATGACATCGCAGGAGTTGAGAGAACTCCTCGTCCAAACCGGGATACCCCAAGGTAGCGGCGGGCACATCGGCCCACTCCCAAACATCCGCGCAGCGATCGAGGAGATCGGCACTGACACCGACACGGATACCGATACCGACACGGATACCGACACGGACACCGATTCAGACACGGACACGGACACCGATTCAGACACGGACACGGACACCGATTCAGACACGGATACGGACACCGATTCAGACACGGATACGGACACCGATTCCGATACGGACGCAGACACCGATTCAGACACCGATACCGATGCTGACACGGACTCGGATTCAGATAGTGACTCAGACTCGGACAGTGATGCTGACTCGGACAGTGATGCAGATTCGGATAGCGATGCTGATGGCGATAGTGATGAAGGTGACGATGCCAGCTGTGGATGTTCCGAGGTGGGGAAGGCTTCCTCTCAATCCATCATCGGTTACCTCATTTCAGGCGCGCGCCTTTAAATTTGATCTTCACTAGCAAGAACGGCAGCACCGCCATCACGGCCGTAAAACTGGCACCCACACCTAGACAGCCGAGCACGCCGATAGTTTGAAGCCCCTTGTGGCTCACGAACAACAGCCCCATGAACCCGGCCATAGTGGTGAGGCTGCTCGCGGTGATGGTAAAACCGGTGGTGCGGATGTTTTCCCCAATGCGTTCAGATCCCAGGGAAAGGTGACGGTGGTAGAGATGGATAGCGCTGTCGATGCCCACCCCCAAAATGACCGGAACCACAATGAGGTTGTAAAGACCGATGCGGATGTCGAAAAGCCCCATTGCGCCGACACACCAGAGGGATCCGGCGACGATTACCGCAACTAGAGTAAGCGTTGCTTTGATACTTTGCGTAAAAGCGAACATGAGCACAAAAAGGGCGATTGAGATGACGGCGAGCAGTCTTCCTCCGTCCGCCTGGACCATCTTGACCACATCGGCCAGGATAAAGCCGCTCGACGCTATTGGAAGCCTCTGCCCCGCGAAGCTGAGCTCCCCGAATTTCTTTTGAAAATTCTGCACCACAAGGGCGTTCCAATCCTCGATCTTGGTGTACAACTGACCGAAAATGCCCAGCTGTCCGTTTTTCTCGGTGAGCATTCTAGAGACCCACTGGGGTAGCTCGTTTGTTGTAAACGGCTCGGCCTTGGCCATGACTCGAAGCTCGGTGAGGAACGCTTTGTTCTTTCCCTTTAATCGATCAAAGGCGGGCTTTTGAACCAGCTCGTCTATTTGAGAGATGATTTTACCACGCCTCTTTTGATCCTCCATCTCGGGTACAAAGGTGTATAACGTTACAAAGCTACCTATTTCAGGGGCCTTGCCACTGCTAGTTATATCGATCATGTAATGGTGAAACTGTTTCATCTGCTCGTGAGACCGGCCCAGGGCAATCGCCGGTGCAGTACCGCTCTTTTTGCCCACTGCCCTGCCATAGCGCATGCCCGAGCTCACCTTCTTGGCCCTGAGATTTCTAAAATCGTATTCAAACCTGGCACTTCTGGCAAAATATACACCTATTAGCGTGAGCACCACACCAACAATAAACACCGCTGTTACAGCCCGCTTCAGCCCTGGACCATCCCAAAAGGATCCCTCTGTTTTTGATGGAGCAGCGGCCGGCTTTTGTTTGAAGATGCTATCGAACAGGAAGATCAGAGGCGGCAAAAGGACAGTATACGACAACACGCAAAACATGAGCCCCAAAGAGGCCACAACGGCGAACTCTTTGAAACCCTCGAAATGACTGGCCAACAGGGTCAAAAGCGAAGCGATGGTTGTAAGTGCGGCCATGATCAGCGCCTTGCCCGTATCTGTTATCGCGGTCTGGGTTGCTTTGAAAACGGTTTGCCCGCCCCTCATCTCGATGGAGATTCTGCTGTACAAGTGAATCCCGTAATCGATGCCCATCCCGACGAGCATGGCCAGCACAAACACCGTGAGCACGGTAAGGCGGCCGTAGATGACGGCGGTGAGCGCCAATGTCAACGATCCAGCCACAACTAATGGAATGAACACGCTCAGGATCTGCCTCAGTGACCTAAAAAACAGGACCATCAACAGCAGAACCAGCGAGACACTGATGGAGGTGGCGATTCGACCGTCCGCTGCCACCGCGTCCACCTCCTTGAAGCTGCGATAGGCCCCTACCACCTTGGCCCGTATGCTCTTGTCGAATGCGTGCACGTCGATCTCCTGGATCAACTTCTCGCCCCTGTCGAGCGCCCACATTGCGTAATTCAGGTCTGTGGAGGGCTTGCTCAATTGAACCAGCACCACGCCCACCTTGCCCTCAGGTCCGATGAGCCGTTGTCTCAAATGTTTTGGCAACGCATTTTTCGCGCCTTTCATATCATCGGATGCTACGGCGAAAAACGAGTGAAACGCCTCTTCTATCTGGGGTGGCAGCCCCAGCTTTTGGGGCAGCTCCGGATTGTACCAGCCATCTATTCCCTTTGATGGTCCTGCCTCTACCTCCTCCTCGTCAGCATCATCTGAGAGTAAATCCACTCCACCCGGAATGGCTGCCGCAGCCTCGACGGTTAGGTCGTATACCAGGCGCTCTCTAAGGCCCATGAGCTCTTCTTGGGGCAGATAGTAAAGCGCTCGCTGCTTAAAAAAATCCACCTTTCGCTCCACTTGAACCCATATGGCGTCGTCCCATTTTTCAGCTATCTTCTCTTGTAGCACATCTTGGATATTGGCTATCGCCTGAGCATTTCCATCTTCGGATCGAATCGCGATGGTGAAAAAATCAGTGGAACCGATTCGCTTTTTACTCTCTTCCAAGGCCGCCACGCTCGCCGTTCCTTTGGGGAGCAGGGCGGCCAGATCGGTCACGATGCGCAGATTTTTATTGGTATAGAAAACACAGCTGGCCGCGATGGCGAGTGAGAGTGCGAGAATAACCCCCGGTCTTTTCGCGCACAGGTCCACGTAGTTTTGTACGGAGCGCTCGAGTCTGTTATTTAGCCTGGTCAAATCGCTTGAAATCGTCGTTCATTGCTGCAAGTGTTTTTCCCGCATCCCGCTCACTGGCACGGACCCAGAGCTTCCGTTCCAGGAGATTTGGCAGGGATTCTATAACAATCCGAAAAGCAAATTGAAACAAATGAAAATGCCCGTTGCGCAAGCTGATCAACATAAACTGAAAAAAACAAACAGACCGAGTTTTGAACCAGGGCGGGATGACAAAGGGTTTGAATTGAGGCGCCAGCCAGGTAGTATGGTCCGCATCGAAAGGACCGATCATGGACAAACCAGACAAAAATGGACTTTACGAAGACTATACGGCCGCAGTGGACGGCTTTTCAAACCACAAGGAAGACGACATGCTCACCGACCCCGAGGCCGTAGCCGCGATCAAGGAGATGGAGGAGCGAAAACGGGCGATCGCGCATGGCCAGAAGCTGCTCAGCACGCGCGAGCGCTTGGGGTTTACCTTGACCGAGCTTGGTCAGAAGACCGGCATCGACGAGGAGGTGCTCTCCCAAGTGGAAAAGGGGGAATCGTTCCTGCCCCTGGGCCAGTTAAGCGCCCTGTCCAAGGCGCTCAATTTGCGGGTATCTGATGTGATTTCCACCGGCAAGGAGCGCTTCACCATCGTCCGATCCGGGGATCGAGAGCGGTTTTCCAGGTTTGGCAAGGCCAAGCAGGCCAGCCAGGGATACGAGTACGAGGCATTGGCCCTGCAGAAGCAGGACCGCAAGATGGAGCCGTTCGTGGTCACCTTGCACCCGAGCGATGACGCAGAGCAATCATCCCACGATGGACAGGAGTTCATCTTCGTCCTCCAAGGTGCAGTGGAGCTGGTTATCGAAGACAAAAGAGAACTGCTGGGGCCCGGCGATGCGGCATACTACGATTCCAACACGCCGCACCATGTACGGGCCCATGGGCCAGAGCCGACCAAGATTCTCGCCGTACTGAGCAGTTAAGACAGGGGACATCCACACTTGACTTCGATCAAAAAGGCCGTCAACAATCGATGATTGGGGTGTAAACTTCTAGCTCGCCATGGAAGCAGCGGCGCAGAAGAAAGGTTCAGCAAAGATGATTGGAGACAAGCTCGTCATTACGGATTACCATCGCCAAAATGGCAAGAAGGTCGCAACGGCGATTCTAGATCTGCGCAGTAAACACCGTCGCATCATCGGTGCGACAGTGGCTGGTGAATCCGGATCTGGTAAGTCGGAGACAGCGGCGACAACAGCCGAATACCTCGGCACGCAGGGGCTTAATGTGGTCATTCTGGGCCAGGACGATTACTTTGAGCTGCCGCCGAAATCAAATGCGCGCAAGCGCCGAGAAGATATCACCTGGGTCGGTCCTGGGGAGGTGCATTTGGATCTGATGAATGCACATTTAAAGGATGCAAAGGCAGGGGCAAAAGAAATTGACAAGCCCCTGGTGTATTTTGAAGAAGATCGGATCAGCAATGAGATTGTTTCTTTGACCGGCATTGATGTGATTATCGCAGAAGGTACATACACCACACTTCTCGACGCGGCTGACCTTCACGCATTTATCGATGCGACGTATCACGCCACCCTGAAACACCGTAAAAAGCGAGCCCGGGACGAGACAGAAGGGGACTTCATCGAGCAAGTGCTCGAGATCGAGCACTGCATCATCTCATCCCATAAGGAGAAGGCCCATATTATCCTTCCTCCCCCTCCGTGAGGTCACCGGTGAATCATCGACGCGATGCATGGATGATCGGCTTGGGCATTGGGATAGGCGCAACAGTTACAGCTGTGCTTTTTCTAAGCGGGCGATCTGGTTCTGATGGGCCTGCCAAACAATCATTTTCAGTAGCGCAACCGTTTGACAGCGATGCAGCGCACAGTGGACCCTCTGATGACCCGATCCCGTTTACGCGAGACATCACCGGCACCGGCACATTGACAGGCACTGTCAGAGACGCTGATGGAACGCTAATCACATCGGCAATCGTTCGTATTCATCTAACGGATCAGCCCTGGTCCCATCCGGATCCACTGCTAACCGCAACCACAGACCGTGCTGGACAATTTGCCTTTGAAGGGTTGAGTGAGGCCCTGACCTACCAGGTGTGGGCATTTGCGCCTGAACGGTCGGTATCGAGTCAGCGCCATGCGCGATGCGGTGCCCCGGTCGAGCTGGTGCTCGAAGACGGGAGCGCGTTGACCGTATCATTTATCAAGCCAAACGGAGATCCAGCCGGATCCACCCGTCTTCAGATCGCAGGAACAGATCTGTGGCCGAACCGTCAAACCAAGACGCAGCCAGATGGGGCAGTAACCATCGCTGGACTGCGGGCGGGTGAATACGTCCTATGGGCCCATGCGCCTGGATTTGCCCATATATCAGCGGATCCGATTCGCATCGAACAGGGGGATGAATGGGTCTCTGATATTGAACTCGAACCCGCGGGAACCGCCAGCATCACCGTTATCAATGCCCAAGGCAACCCGGTTGGCGAAAACGCGACCGTCATTGTTAGACCTGTGGGAAACGCGCTTCTTGCTCGCGCTTTTTCCCCAAATTTATCCGGCCGGGCAGGTATTTGGGGGCTTGTAGAAGGCATATATTCCGCAACGGTTGTCGCAAAGGGGTATATTCAGTCCTCACCGATTCAATTCCGTCCAGGGGATAATGTCACCGTGCGTCTCGAGCAGGGCGTTGGGGTTTCTGGAATGGTTCAAACCGAAGACGGCATACCCATTGCTGGCGCCTCTGTTGCGGTGGATCAAGCGTTTAACAACACCATGGTCGCGCTGCCGTTTAGTAGAGACCGGGATTTTGGGCATCGCCTGGTACGCGCTGCCGGTAGGGGATGGCCCTTGCTGCAAAGCATCGAACCGGAACCGGGTCGCGTCCTTTCCGGACCCCATCATATGCCCCTTCCTCTGGTCGATGCGACCCAGTCAACGGGCGGGATTGAGACCTGGCAACCGACGGATGCAACCGGCCGATTTGCGATCGACGGCCTCCCTCCTGGCAGGCTGTCGGTATCTGCTACCCACCCGGATTACGTGTTGCACCGGGCTGCTGAATTGATCCTGGCACCCCAAACTGCGCCGTCAGATATCGTGGTTACCATGCGTCCCGGCACGACCCTCACTGTTCGCGCTGTGGATGAGCGCGGCTATCCCGTGCGCGGTACTGAAATCGCGGTCTATGACGCAAATGGCGGTCTCTTGAGAACTACCACCGTCGAGAACGACGGGTACACCACGCTAAAAAATTTGCCCAAGCAGTACAAAATTGAAGCCCGGGCCCAGGGCCGGGTCGCTGCCACCAGGAATGTGCGAAGTAAGCCTCGAAGCACGATGGAGATGGAAATTACCCTCCCCTTGGCTGACAAAACCCTGCACGGGCGCGTGTTGAACGAGAACGGTTTCGGCATATCAAATGTTACTGTTACGGCTCGCGCGATATCAAAAGGCCTGGCCCAGGCCCTCATTACCACAACCGAGGCAGACGGAACATTTTCATTGACGGGTGCCGGCAGTGGTCCTTACCATCTTACAGCAGCCGGAAAAGATCGCGGTCGGGCCCAGACCACAAACGCTACCCATCAGGAAGACATCAAGCTCGTCTTGAAAACTGAACCCGATCGGGATTCGAATTTGGTACAGGTCGCCGAAGTCGACGAGGCACCTTCCGCAGAGCATGCCTCGACCCCATACGGCACGGCAGACAACCTCGGTGTCGTGCGGACCCAGAAACCAACGCCAGGCACCTGGGCCTCGACTGATGTATTTGGGCAGGCTGACCCCCTTCCGGTCACCGGTCCGCCACCCGGAAGGGGCGGACTGCCCATCACTATCGGCGGTAGTCCGGGCCGGGTCATTGTTACGGGTATTTCACCCCAGTCGAATGTGGCCCTTACTGACCTTTCAAAAGGAGATCGGATTGTCGCCATCGATGGCAAGAAAGTGGCCGGGCCGGCAGCTGCGCGCAAGGCACTTTTGGGTTCCATCGGTTCTGTTGTCCTCCTCGAAATAGAAGGAGACGATGGGCGCTACACCGTAGTCGTCCAGCGCGTGCGCATATCGTCCTCCCAATGATGAAAATTTTTCAAATTGCTTTACTTTGCTACCCCGCCTACTATGGTCTTGCATTGCAGCCCAGTAGGCCATGACCAAGGAGAGAATAATGACTGCATCAAGGAGTTACATCAATCAGATCGGCGAACTGGTGGTGGAAAACGGCTATGAGATCGTCTCGCAACAAGAAAACACCGTACAAATTCGAGATCTTGAAAGCGATATCCTCATCACACTGGCACTGGAAGATGACGTGTTATTCAATACAATATCCTGCGAAACACTGCCCGCAGACGCCATTACCCCGGCATTGATGCACACGTTGCTGTCAGCGGAAAACGGCATCTCCACATCTTCGTTTCAATTGTATCACCTGGACTCGGGTAAGGTCGCTGTGACGCTGAACAATTTTTGCAAACTGCAGGCAATGGGTGCAGACGACGAGGATGACATCCTCTCATGTCTCGATTTTCTGTTGGTCGATACGGTTGCAGCCCGAGCACTTTTGGAAAGGTAAATCAACCACCTGTGCGTGCGCGCTGGATACGGATATAAAAAAGGAGAACATCATGTCTGGATTTTTCAATCGTCTATCGAGAGTTTTCAAAGGCAAAGCCAACGAAGGTATGGATGCCCTGGAAGACGCAACATTCGAAACAACGGTCAAGCAGACCATTCGCGATATGGAGAGCGAGCTCAACCGAGTTATTAAGGCCTCGGCAGAAGCCATGAGCAACCACAATCGCTTGGAAGCAGAGTATGAGAAGTATCAACGTCAGTCAGCAGACTGGAAGGATAAGGCAAAAGCAGCGCTCGCTTCAGGTAGGGAAGACCTGGCGAAAAAAGCACTTGCCAAAAAGAGTGAAGCAGATAGGCAGATAGCCTCGATGGAACAAGCCGTCATTGACGCCCGATCCGTGCGGGACAAGCTCAAGGGTCAGGTCGATCAGCTCCGAAAGAAAATCGCCGAGGCAAAGCGAACATCATCGACCCTCATCGCGAGGAAGAACGCGGCCAAGGCCCAAAAGAAAGTGGCCCAAGCCCTCGCCGGTGTGGCAGAGGGGGACAATGCCTTTGCTTCGCTCAAGCGGTTCGAAGATTCGGTGGCAAAAGAAGAGGCCGTGGCAAAGGCGTATGACGATATGACCGATACCGGCGATGCCGATCTCGAAGCTGAATTTGCCGCACTCGATATGTCAGACGCTGACGCCGAGCTCGACGCCTTAAAGGCTGAACTGTCTAGCGAAAAGAAGTAGTCCGCGGGATCCATGCTAAAGGAATTTCTTGTTATCATACTGATCGCCGTTGCCGGTTGGCTCGTGTTTTCCGCATTTCGCCGCAAAAACAAGAACAAGAACAACAAGTTGAAGGCAAAAGGCGATGTTAATCTGGCCGACCTTCGCCTGTGGCATGCGCGCACAGGCGATATCATCGAGATCCGCGCTGCTGGCGATGACTTCGAAGATCTGAGCTTTGCAGTGGACAAGCGGCATCGATATGAAACTGACAGTGATGTGTCTTTTGAACTGATCGGTACGTACAAAAACCAGCGCATCTACCTGGAATACTCAGAAGGCGATGAGGGGGCCGTTCTGCTGTCCACCCAACCGGCCTCGACCATTGAAACGCTTGGTCTCAATGAAGAGGATTTGATACGCATGGATGAGGCACAATCCACTGCCGAATCATTTTCATTTGACGGCAGTGTTTGGCGGTATGCATTGAGCGGTGAGGTGGGATTCTTCGAGAACAACGCGAGCGATGGCGAAGGATTTCATAATGGGGATGGGTTTTATCATTGGGAGTTTATATCTGAAGATGGAAAGCGGCGGATCAGTATTGAAAAATGGCCAGGGGAGCCCTTTGAAGCGCGCCTCTTTGATCACATCCATCCCGACGACATTACCATCTATCGCGGATAGGTGACGCACGCGGACCGAGGTGAACTATACGCCTTCTAGAAGGATGATCAGATGGATAAAAAATCTAACCTCTATCTAGCCGGAGCGGCTGTAACGGTGGTACTCATCGTTGCGCTCATCGCCGGTGGTGGGTTGAACGAAAAGACCCGAGCCCTGCTGGATGCTGAGCTCGCCGCATTCGATCAAAACGTTCAAGGAGCGGCCCAGCTCGAGCGGTCGACCCGCGAATATCTAAAAAAGGATCCGTCCCTGTTCACTGACGTCAAAGCAGATTGGGAAAGCAAGCTGGCGCAGGCACAGACGCATTTTAACGCTGCAAAGGCCTCCCTTAGCCAAGCATCCGAGGCTGCCAGTCAAGACAACGATGATCTAAAAGATAAGATTGATGCTGCGATCCAATCGGCAAAGGCGTTCTCCACAGAGGGACTGGCAGTGGTTACTACAGTGGCGAGCAGGGCCCGAGATCGCGCAATGTTCAAACAGAATCGCGCACAGCGTGTAGCAGATACAGAGCGCCGATACCTAGAAATTGCGACAGTAGATCTCGCGGATATCAAGGCACAGGTCGCCCGGGCATCCATTGACTGGCCTGCCAAAAAGCCCCAGTTGGACGGCTACTTGGCGCTGGTTGCCGATGTCCCGCAGACTGCTTCAACATTGTGGCAACAGGTACAACAGGAGACTGCCAAACCCAACGATCAGATCCACTGGGCACCCCTTATCGGCAGTGTAGAGAAATTGGACGCCCTTTACGACCGGTTCAAGCGCGATGTAAAAGTCGTGCCATCCCTGTGCAAGCAGCTCTACACCTCGTGGGATAAGATATTAGAGGATATGGAAATCGAAGAGGGCACGGAGGTTGCGTTTTACCACACCTATCGCATGGTAACGGTTACCATCGTCGATATGGCGACGCGGGAAAGTACCAGCACCAACACCTCCCAACGTGAAAAGATCACACGTGACGTCTACGAAAAGACAAAGGGATACTTGGGCATGGCCCTAGCATCCAAACCAGCCGGCAAGTTCGATAGCGAAGCCACATCGGTTGCGCAACCGCCCGGGTACGCGTACATGTGTCCTCCCAGCCAGAACGGAAATCAGTACGGCTCTTGGCAGCGGGGAAGCGGGGGCAGCTCCTTTTGGGTCTGGTACGGCCAATACGCATTCTTGAGCAGTCTGCTTTGGGGTGCCAGGGGAACGACCATTTTTGGTCGTCACTACAATGACTATCGAGGGCATGCGGCCAGGGGCAAGACGTATTACGGACGAGATCAATTTGGCAAGCAGCGCTACGGATCGGTCGGAACCGCTACGCGCCAGCGCTACGGTGCAAAGAGCAAGTACTTGAGATCCGGTGGCTATGCCCGCTCCAAATACGTGCGCAGTGGGGGTACATATCGCGGTAGCCGGTATACGAGAGCTGCGTCATCTCACCGCTCCTCACCCTTTGGGCGAAGCGGGCGTTCCCGCAGTTGGGGGCGCAGCAGCAGATTCGGAGGTGGCAAATGATAGTTGATGATTGGCATGCCCTCGGTCTGGGACTCGCCTATGTGGTGCTCGGCGTCGTCATTCTGCTCGTTGCCAAGATCGTCCAGAATGCGGTCACGCCCTATAGGATCGATGAGGAGCTCACAAAGAAAGACAACGCTGCGTTGGGCCTCAGTATCACGGGCTATTTTGCGGGCGTGATTATTATCTACTTGGGAGCAGCAGTTGGGGATGAGATCCCAGTAAGGGAGATCAGCAGGGGGGACCTGCTCAAGACAGTGGGTATCGATGCGCTCTATGCGCTTATCGGCGTCGCAGCGCTCAACGTGGGCCGCGTGGTGGTGGACAAGCTGGTGCTCTACAAGTTCAGCACGAAAAAGGAGATAATCGAAGATAGGAACGTCGGTACCGGCGCAGTGGAGTTTGGCTGCTATATCGCCACAGCCCTTACCATTGCCGGTGCCATTAGCGGTCACGGTCATTGGTGGTCTGCCCTTGCATTTTTCGGATTGGGACAGGTAACGTTAATATTGTTTGGGTTTTTCTATCAGCTCATCACCTCTTATGACATCCACGAAGCCATCGAAAAGGACAACGCAGCCGCGGGTGTTGCGTTTGGCAGTGGATTGATAGCCATTGGCATTATCCTGTTCAAAGCCACGAGCGGCGATTTTATTTCGTGGCGAGAAAATCTAACGGAGTACGGGGTAGTAGCGGCCGTGGGGTTTGTCGTCATGCTCCTCCTGCTCAAGGTAACCGATAGTGTCTTTCTTCCCAATACAACGCTTGCCAAAGAAATCGCACGAGATCGAAATGTCGCAGCTGCGTGGATAGAAGGGATCGTCAGCATTGGCATGGCCACAGTAATCTGCTTTATGCTCTAGGATATTTTATGGATCTCACGGCACAGCGCCGCCGGTTCAAACACGCCGGCACGGTCCTCGGTATCTCGACGATCCTGATGGGGGCGTGCGGCATTGTCTACGAATATACATTGGGGGCCCTCGGTAACAATCTAATGGGAAGCTCCCATGAGCAGATTTTCGTCATTATCGGACTGATGCTGTTTGCCATGGGGATTGGTTCCGCGCTTCAAAAGAAAATCACCAAGGACCTGATAGACAGGTTTCTTCTGCTGGAAATAGCACTCGGCTTTGCCGGGGGTGCGAGTGTGCTCGTCATCTATGTAACATTTGTATACACTACGTTTTACGCGGTCACCATGTATGCGTTCGCGTGCTTGATCGGTGTCCTTATTGGATTGGAAATTCCCTTGCTCATCCGAATCAACAGTACATACGCATCTTCTCTTCGGGCCTCCCTTTCCAATATTCTCTGCATGGATTACTTGGGTGCGCTCGCCGGTGCGCTCGTGTTCACCTATTTCTTGCTTTCGCGGCTCTCCATCGAGCGCATTGCCCTGGTGCTCGGCATCATCAATACCCTCATCGGCATGGGCGGGCTTTTTTATTTTTGGCCCCTCGTGCGAAGACAGGGAATACTGCTGACCGCTGGTATTGCTATTTCTCTTGGCCTCGCCCTTTCCGCAGGTGCAAGCGAGGGGTGGATGGCCACATTGGAGCAGCGCTGCTTTCGCGACCCCATTATTTTGTCAGAAACCACGACCTATCAGCATTTGGTCATGACCAAGCGAGGTGACCGGACCCATCTCTACATCAACGGCCATCTCCAATTCAGCTCTGAAGACGAGCATATCTACCACGAGTTGTTGGTGCACCCACCCATGGCGGTGGCAAACAGCCGCAAGCAGGTGCTCGTCTTGGGGGGTGGGGATGGTCTTGCCGCACGGGAAATCCTGCGATATGGGGATGTGGCAGATATAACCATAGTCGATCTGGATGCGCGCATCACTGAATTGGCAGCGACCCATCCCGACCTGATACGGCTCAACCAGGGCGCGCTCATCGGCAGTCGCGTCTCCATTGATGCGGCCCAAGGCCTCTCACCTGGCCCCCTGTCTGAGGTCAAACGGGCCACAAAAGCACCACACGAGCTTCATGGAAAAACAGCCTATGCCATCGCACAGGTACACGTTGTAAATATCGACGCTGATTTGTTCATCCGAGGCCTGCACGGGCCTTACGATGTGGTCATCATCGATTTTCCCGATCCCAGCACGGTCGAACTTGCAAAACTCTACTCGGTCGAATTTTACAAAGCCTTAAAGCGCAGCATGTCGCCACGGGCTGTGATGAGCATTCAGTCCACCAGCCCTTTCCACGCCAAACAGGTGTATTTGTGCATTGGAAAGACCCTTGAACAGGCTGGCTTCAAAACCCTGCCCTACCATCAAAACGTACCGAGCTTTGGCGAGTGGGGATGGCATCTGGCCTGGACCCACGATGAACTGCCGAGTGAGATGAAAAAACGCATCCGCGGGATTGAGCGATTAACTGTTCCAACGAGATATCTAACAGCTGAGCTCCTGGCATCTGCCTTCATCTTTGGACGGGGATGGTTGAGGAGCGAAGGTATTGCTTGGAACACCAAAATGAGGCCCATCATTCTCGACTATTTCAAAACTGCTTGGGAAAAGGGCTAGCTGCCCCAGGTGTGGCAAGTTAGGTTATTTGGCTACCCATCCAACGCTTCCAGCAATAACGCTCAAAAATCAATTGAGAAAAGCCTCTGAAAGTGCTTTTATGCTGCCTATATTTTTAGTCTTAATGCAATTACTAGTTTGTGCAGGAGGTTTGAATGCTCGGACGGTTTTCAAAGTGCTTTGTGGCGATAGTATTGGTTGTGGTTACGGGATGTGCTTTTGGTGGGGCCAAATCAAAATCGACGAAATCCATCAATAGTGACAAAAGAGGAAAAAAAGGATTAGATTACCGCGTGTATGCCCCGTTGAATACCGTTCATTTAAAAAAGCTGCAACTGCCAGCCTTGGTTGGACCTGACGGTGTTGATCCAACGCCTTGTTTGGAACCGGTGAAGAAACTGTCGCAACGTGAAGCGGACGAGAATACTCGGGGCATTGTCAACGAGCACTGGAAAAAAATTTCTAAAACCATTCAGCATTGGTTTTTGCGCGACTTGGAGATCCCTGGACTGACAGAAGAACTGACCCGAGCATGGCAGGTAAAAGCAGATGGGCTGGTCTTAGCGACGGTTCCCAATGAGGCACTGCGATTTGTAGAGGAACAGCAATGTTTCAATGAAAATGGAAAACTTCCCAAGGGTGTTCACCTGGCAACAACGCTGATTGGCGCCCATACATTGGAGTTCCAAACAGACCGACCCATCAACCCGGAGATCCAAGAGGAGATGCTGAGCGCGGTAGGTGCGGAAAACATGACCATCGAGTCCGATGCGTTCTTTTCTTACAAAAAGGTCTTGGATAAGCGGGGCAATCCCGTCAAAAATGCAGCTGGGGAGGTCCTGTTCGAATCGCCCGATGGCCAACCAATTACCGAGAAGGAAGTGCCACCACCAGAGAACCGATATATGAAAAAATGGGTGCTTAAATCAGAGCGTCCCATTTATTTCGCGTACCAGGTGCCCCCCAAGAAGACCATCCGGCACGAACGAAAAACCGATCTGTGCGATGTTTACTTGGTATGGAACGATGCCGCCCCCCAAACGCCGGATTGCCCCGAGTTTCAAGAGGCCGTGTTTTGGATTCGGAAAGAGGATGATGGGAATGCGATTTTAACGCTCAAAACGTCCGATAAAACCGTGACGCAGGAATTCTATTTGGGCGCAAGCGGGATGGTGCAAGTCGACTCGAGAATTTTATTATGGCTGAAGGTGAAAGAAATCGAGGAAGGTGCACGCGTCTTGATAAACAGCCTTGTGCTTAATCCAAAGCCAATCGCAGGAAAAGCTGAATCGACCGCTGACGCCAAGGAATCGTACAGCCAAGACCAACAACAACCGCATAGCAAAAAGAAAATAAGATCCAACAATTCTGCGCTGGATAACTACTTAAGTGAATAACTTTTAAACGCCTAGAGGGTTTCGGGGTGGAATCCTGCTTGTGAGATGGCGTGTTTGATGGCAGTGGCGTCAGTGGTGTCATCCATGTCCACGTTGACGATTTTGGTAATGGGATCCGCATCCACGCCTCGCACCCCGTCCAGGGCACTGACTGCTTTTTTTACTGCGCCAGCGCAGTGTCCGCAGGTCATGTCAGGAACCTTTAGTTGAAACATGCTGTCTTCCTTTTTTTCAGCGCGAAGCCGCCTAACGATGGGCATCGCAAGGTGATAGGCGACCAAGAGGGCGAGCCCCACGCCGCTCACTATCTCCAGGACAGACAGGCCGCCAGTGTCATGATGGTGGCCGTGTCCGAACGAAATGGGCATCAGAGACGGAAATGTCTCAAACAAGAAATCAGCAGATGCACCGGCCAAGAGAGAGCCGAGGATGAGCACAGCCAGGTAGATGAACAGGGCCCGTTTCCCGAGTAGGCCTGAAATAATCGTCACCGTCGCCGCGTTGGTGGCTGGACCGGCAATCAGGAATATGATGGCCGCCCCAGGGCTGATCCCCTTTGCCAGCAGGGCAGCGGCCAGGGGAATGGATCCACTGGCGCACACGTACAGGGGAATGCCCACGGCAAGCATGATCAGATAGGAAAGCACGCCTTGGCCCACGTATTGCCCTAAGATACCGGGCGGTAGGAAATACGCAATGCCTCCCCCCAACAGGGTGCCAATGGCCAGGGGCCTGGCAATGCCCCCCATGAGATCCTGAAGTGCATAGGCGCCTCCCACCAGGATTGGATTTCCTTTTTGGCTGATGGGTTGTTCGGGCTCGATCGGTTTCTCAATCTGGGGTGCAGCCTGTCCTTTGCGCAGGCCCAGGACAGTGGCCATACCGGCAAAGAGCCCGATGACAAAAGAAGCAATGACCCGGGCCACTGCCACAGCGCCACCGAGCAGGGAGTAAGTCGCGAGCATGGAGTCCACGCCAGACGTTGGCGTGGTGACCAGAAAGCTCACCACAGCGCCTGGACTGGCGCCGCTCTTTTTTAGGGAAGCGGCCACTGGCACAACGCCGCAAGAGCAAAGGGGCAAGGGCACACCCAGAATCGCGGCCTTGAAAACAGATCCCATGCCAGGCCTGCCCAGCTGCTGGGCCACGACCCCCATGGGGATCAACACGTGCATGGCACCGGCCACGGCGATCCCTAGCAGCAGGTAGGGGGCCATTTGGGCGAATAACAGCCACGCCTCGCGCAAGATACCGGCAACCGCGTCGAGCATCACTGAAATCCCAAATACCGGAGCCCTGACCAGCGCATTGTCAAATCCCGCCCCCGTCGATGAACTTGTCCTGCCTTACCTGTGCTTGGGTGATACGACTGCCCGCTGAGACACTTCGGGTGAGCCATACGTTGCCGCCGATGATCGACCCCTGACCAATGCTGACCCGGCCGAGAATGGTCGCTCCCGAATAGATGACCACGTCGTCCTCAACGATTGGATGCCGAGCTATCCCCTTGATGGGACGGCCGTCTTTGTCCAGTGGTAGGCTCTTGGCGCCGAGGGTGACCCCTTGGTAGATTCGCACCCGATTGCCGATGATGCTGGTCTCACCGATAACCACACCAGTGCCGTGATCGATGAAGAATTTCTCGCCGATGACCGCGCCGGGATGAATATCGATACCGGTGATGCTGTGTGCGTGCTCGGCAATAATGCGCGGAATCAGGGGGACATTTAACCGGTGGAGCTCGTGGGCCAACCTATAATTGGTGATCGCCTGCAGGCCTGGATAGCAAAAGACCGCTTCGTCCGGGCTGCCAGCAGCAGGATCCCCCTCATATGCCGCGGCCACATCTGTCGCAAGCAGCTCTCTCACATGGGGCAATCTGGATAAGAACGCCTGTGTGATGGCAAGGGCCTGCCCCTCGCATTCCGCGCAGTTGTCATCCGAGTCTTGTAGGCAGACAAAGCACAGCCCGCGGCGCACCTGCTCTTGAAGGGTCCGAAGGACCTGGTCCAGGGTAGATCCCACGTGAAACCGCATGCTCTCAGCGCTCATTTCAGAGGTGCCGTAGTAGCCGGGAAACAGCACGGACCGGAGCGCCTCGACCATGTCGATCACCGCATCTCGCGACGGCAGTGCAGCGCGCACGGTGGTGTGCCGCATCCACTTTGCGCTCCCGTTATAGCTGTCGCACAGAAAATCGACCACTTGGGACAAATCACCGGTGGTGCCGTTCGGTGTAATTTCTCGGACCCGCGACAACGCGTCGGCCAGTGATGCCGAAGCAGGGCCTCTTTTATGCCGCATATCAGTCATTGGGCTCCTCAAACAGCCAGGTACTGAGATATCGCTCGCCTGTATCGCAGATCACCGTGACAATGAGCTTGCCCTCGTTCTCCGGTCGTTTTGCCATTTCGAGCGCGGCCCATACGTTTGCCCCGGCTGATATCCCCCCTAGAATACCTTCTTTCTTGGCCAACAGACGGGCGGTGGCGCCTGCGTCCTCGTGGCGCACTTGGATAATCTCGTCAAAGGCGTTCCTATTGAGCACCTCTGGCACAAACCCAGCGCCAATCCCCTGAATTTTGTGGGGCCCGGGGTCACCACCCGAGATCACCGGCGAATCCACCGGCTCCACTGCCACACCCAGCACCGAAGGCTTGCGCTCCTTAAGCACCTCACAGACGCCTGTGATGGTACCGCCCGTGCCCACGCCGGCCACGAAAATGTCAATCTCTCCCTCCGTGTCGTTCCATATTTCCTGGGCCGTCGTGGTGCGGTGGATTTCCGGATTGGCCGGATTGGCAAACTGCTGGGGCATGAATGCATTTGGGATCTCACGGCAAAGCTCGGTCGCCTTTTCAACAGCCCCTTTCATGCCCTTTGCACCTGGGGTGAGCACGAGTTCTGCGCCCAGGGATTTGAGCAGCTTCCGCCGCTCGATGCTCATGGTGTCGGGCATGGCAAGGGTGAGGCGATAGCCCCGTGCAGCGCAGATAAACGCCAGGGCAATGCCGGTGTTGCCGCTCGTGGGTTCGATGATGGTCGTGTCTTTCCCGATACGGCCCTCCTGCTCAGCCGCGTTGATCATGGCCAACCCAATGCGGTCTTTGACACTGGCAAGTGGGTTTAAAGATTCCAACTTCACTGCGACGGTCGCCTTGGCCCCGTTTGCAATTCGATTAAGACGCACCAAAGGGGTCTTGCCAACGAGTTCAGTAATATCACGCGCAATTGATGTCATGTCTCACCTCGATAGGGATTTCTCTAATAGAGGTTTCCCTTCTTCGTTACCAGTTCCGAGAGTGTAGCGGTGCGCAACACACTTAGCATTGTATCGTTTAGTCTTCTCCACAGGGATTGGGCCTCACAGATCTTGTTTCGCTCGCATAGGTTGGGATCGATCAGGCAGTCCACAATTGCCATTTCTCCCTCCAACGCTTCGAATATCTCACTTACCAGAATATCAGAAGGGGATTTGGCGAGCACATATCCCCCGCCATTGCCTCGCCGGCTCATGACAAGACCCGCATCCTTGAGGGACGTGAGCAGGGCGTGCAAGTACTTTCGCGAAAACGCCTGTCGCTTGGCAATATCTCCCATGAGGACCGGACCCTCACCAAAGGCCTTGGCCAATTCTATCATTGCCCGTAGGCCATAGCGTCCCCTTGTCGTCAGCTTTAGCATAGCACCTCTAAAGTCCACTATTTTAGTGGACATACAACATTATATTGTCAACTTTTTTTTAAAATTCTGGGCATTTGGACGAGGATTCTAGGTTGTGCATACGAGGTAATATACAATGCATTTGAAAATGTGGGAAGGGTCGAGGTTGGAAGAACGATGCTAGAAATACATCAATTTCGGTATGGAGTGGATAACCTGGCCTACGTGGTATGCGGGCCAAGGGAGGCGATGGCGATTGACGGCGGGGCGGTCGCTGCCATTCAGGCATTTCTTTTAAAGACCCAACGGGTGTTGAAATACGTGGTCAACACCCATGGCCACGGGGATCACACTGTTGGCAATGCCCAGCTACTGGCTCAAACCGACGCCGTCTTATTAGACAGCTTCGAGATGGCCACCAAGGGAGCGGCCATTTGCCTGTCCGGACAGAACATCGGTGTGATCCCAACCCCAGGGCATTCCGCAGATTCCGTTGTCTTTTTCTCGGACGGTACCTTGATCACTGGGGATACCCTCTTTAACGGTACAGTGGGCAACTGCTTTACTGGAGACTTGGTCGCGTTTTACCGATCGCTGCAGCGTCTGCTCGCCTTTCCACCCCAGACCCGCATTTACGCAGGGCACGACTACGTTCGGGAATCAGTGCAATTTGCAAAGACCCTCGAGCCGGACAATCGGGCGCTCGATCGCTTCTTAGCGGCATACAAGCCGGATTGCGTGGTTTCCACGCTCGCCGAGGAACGGTCGTGCAACCCATTCCTCCGCTATAACGAACCCGCCATTGTGGCCGCACTCAAGCGCAACGACCTCCCCATCGCGTCAGAAATCGAGCGGTGGTGCTCGGTCATGACGCTATAAAGCGTGGAAATACGTCTCAGATCCGCTGGCGTGGGTGTTTATCAGGCCTGCAGATGTCAACCGATGCAGGGAGGTGAGCACCATGCCGCGGCCCACACCCAAGGCTGCGATGAGGTCTTCTACGGTGCAGGGTCTTCGTTGCAGTGTTTCTCGAATATCCTTGTCGAGGTCGGTAAACGGGCGTTGTTCGCAGGCCATTGGCGCTGGCTGGCTTTCAAACCTACCAATCGCCCGGGCAGTGGGTCCGAACAGGGCGCGCGCCCGGTCAAGGGCTGCCTTATAACACGGCAATGCGCTCCGCTCAGGTATGGGTGGCCGGACCGGGGTGTTGACATCGACCTGATCAAAGCGAAGGGGTGCTAATTGGCGCGCAATAGCTTGCAGGCTCGCTTCGTTGTCGTTGATGTCTCGAATGAGCATCACCTCGAGTCGAATTTCTCCTTGGAACGCCTGGGTGACCCTTTCGAGCCCGCCGAGGAGCCTGTCGTAAGTGATGTCTAGATGGGGGCGATTTATCCGCTGGTACGCGGCATCGTCTCCGGCGTCCAGGGACGGAGCCAACACATCGACCTTGCATGCGGCCAGGGCAACTTCGTCCCGCCAGAACTGGGAGCTATTGGTGATGAGCAGGATGGGGATATCGGTAAGATCCCGGCACCTATCGATGAGCTGGCCCAGGGAGCGATAGAGCGTAGGCTCCCCTGACCCTGCAAAGGTCAATACATCTGGACGCGGGCCCGCCTCGAGGGCTGACTCGATATCGGCAATCACCTCGTCAACGGCGTAAAAATCATCAGGCGTGGCAATTAAGCGGTCTGTCGGCCCTACCTGACAGTAAATACAGTCAAACGAGCAAACCTTTCTCGGCACCAGATCAACCCCAAGGGAGAGACCGAACCGGCGAGATGGGACAGGTCCGTATATCCGCATGGGTGTGCCTAGGGGATGGGAGCGAGGTGCATCAGCGGGTCGTCAGTGTGTGAGCCCGCTTTTACGGATTTTGCGGCGTCGGTTTTTTGCCTTGAGTCGCGCGTTTCTCCTGGCACAGCGGTTCCGCACTTTTTTCTCATGTCTCTTGCGATAAATGTACATTCAAAAAACCTCCCAAAAGTGTAACCCTCCCCAAAACCCATTGCAGGGCAAGAGCTCCTTTACCCCACGCATGAATGTGCGTCAACCATTGGGGCAATGCCACAACAAATCGTTGCTTTTTTTTAGTCAGTGCACCAAATTAGGGTGGCAGTGACAGCCGAACCATACGGAGGTACTGAGAATGGCGCGAATTTCAGGTATTGTAGTACTCACCCTGCTGGTCGCATGTGGCGGATCAAAGATCACCACGCGAGAAAACGAGCCAGCCGGACCCATGACCATCAAAAGAGGGGAAGCGCTGCTGGAAAAAGGGGATTTTAGCGGTGCGCTCAGCGTATTCGAAGCTGTTGTGGAAGAGGAACCCCAGAACGCCATGGGGCATTACTACATTGGGGTAGCGCAAAACAACCTGGGCAATCCAGACGCAGCCGAGTCCCACTATCGCCTGGCCATTGGATATGACGCGAATTTAAAGGCTGCGCACAACAATCTGGGGCTGCTATTACTGGAAAAAGGCGACCTGACCCATGCTGAGGCAGCGCTCAACACCTATCTCAAGCTCAGCCCTGACGATCCGTCTGCCCACTTCAATTACGCCCTGGTGCTCGAATCCATGGAAAAGCCCGGGCAAGCGAGAGCGCACTATGAAAAAGCCACCGAGCTCGATCCAGAAGATCCTGGCCCCTGGCAAGGGCTGGGCGATCTGGATCGCCAAGACGGGGACTTAAAAGCAGCCCTTGCGAGCTATCAAAAAGGCAGGAAAGCAGCGCCCCATTCACCCGCCCTCGCGCTCCGAGAGGGCCAGACGCTCCTCGAATTGACCCGGTTGGAAGAGGCGATTTCCGTATTTGAAAGCCTGACGCCACTGCCTGAATCCTCGGCAGAGATACTTACGACCGCGGGTATGCTGCTCGCCAAGTACGAAGAGAACGACCGGGCAGTCGAATTCTACGGCGCTGCACTTGAAAAAGACGAGGCCTACGGCATGGCCCACCTGCTTATCGCCAACGCGCTTGCCAGAAAAAAGCAATTTGCAAAGGCAGCGCATCACTACGAGCGCTTCCTTGAAATAGCGCCGGATTCCAAAGCAGCCGGCACTGCTCAGGAGCGGCTCAACGCCTGCAAGGCCCAAATGAAGTAACTAGTATCCCGTCCCGGAAACCTCTCCCCCTAACCCCCTCTCCGATGCGGAAAGGGGGAACCGGAACTAAATGATTCAATGATTCAGGGTGGTTTTCCCTCCCCCTTTCCTCGCAGGGCAATGGCATTCGGTTAAGGATTTTTGGGTGTTTTTATAGCGTAGGATCGCCAGAAAAGAATCCCCCTTGAAAAAGGGGGCAGGGGGATTTTCAATTGTCCAAGCAATTGTTTTCAAAGGTAAAATTCGA
>JASJCT010000120.1 GCA_030065855.1 Myxococcota bacterium | reverse complement strand
GAAAACAATTGCTTGGACAATTGAAAATCCCCCTGCCCCCTTTTTCAAGGGGGATTCTTTTCTGGCGATCCTACGCTATAAAAACACCCAAAAATCCTTAACCGAATGCCATTGCCCTTATCAAGGGGGAGTTTATTACTGCTCAGATCCTGAATCCGGCTCACTCCCAAGGGTCCTTTGGACAATGGCGTATCCAGCCCTAACGGCTCGCAAGTAGAAACGGGCGCGTAGGATTTCCGCCTCTTGCCGTTCCAAGTCCCCGACCCCCTCTCGCCGAAGTGCGGCAATTGCGATCCCTGCAGCAACCGAGACGTTGATGCTCTGGGAAAACCCGAACATGGGAATGCGAAATGCACTGTCGCTTACACACTGCATTTCTCGGCTCACACCAGCGTGCTCATTGCCGAATACGATCGCAACAGGGACGTCAGGGTCGATTTCTGACAGTGTCATCTGGCTGTCAGCAGCTGCAATCAGGACTTGTTTGCCCTCGGCGTGCATTGCTTCGACAAATAACCGAGGGCTTGGCCAGACACCCAGGTCCACCCAATGGTGGGCCCCTTGGGTCACCTTGCGGGAGGACAGAAATCTATCACCGTGCTCGATCACGTGAACCACTTGCACGCCAAATGCGTCAGCCGTGCGAATCACTGCAGCTGTATTGTGGGGATCCCGAACGCCTTCAATGGCCACTGCAATGCGTCTGGTGCGATGGCTGACCACATTATCAATGCGGGCCTGCCGCTCCTTTGATAGCCGCTCCTTAAGCACCGCCACAACAGCCTCGGGAAAGCGCGTTGCAAGGGATATTTCCCTTGCCAGTTGGCCCTTTGGTCTGAACACATCCCTGCCTTCTGAGGTCACACGTTTCATGCGCAGAGCCTACATTACACCGCAAAGAAGCGGAAGAGGCTTGCGATTTGAAGTTGAGGGATGCATGCTCCTCTTTAGCCCTGCAAGGAGGAGGCAATATCGCAATTGCGCATTACAGCCAACATGGTGACGGTCGCCCGCATCGTCCTAATGCCCATTCCTGGATACTTACTCTTCGGCGGTGCGTCCGAGCTGTTCGCCGCCCTCCTGATGATCATTGTAATAGGACTTACTGACTGGATAGACGGCATCATGGCCAGGCGAGAGGGACCGTCTGTTCTTGGCGGATTGCTCGATCCCATCGCGGACAAGATCTTTATTGCGGCCATCTACCTGCCGCTCACCGAACGCGGCGTTATTCCCATCTGGATGACCGCGTGCATTTTTGCCCGAGACTTTGTCGTTACGACCCTGAGGACCAGTCTATCCCTCAGGGACGCGCCCATGCGAACCGCCACCCTCGCCAAATACAAGACCGCCACCCAGATGATGGGCATCGGATATGTCACGCTCTACCTGGCCCATACCGAAAACCCTGCATCCATCTGGGTGTGGGCGTTTATCATCGGTCCGATTTTTCTCCCTCTCGGCCTCATCCTGTACCGCTTTGCCACCAAACAGAAGCAGGGACCGCGGAGCGTGACCATGATGTCATTGATGATTTTCGCAGTGGCCATGCGGGCGGTGCTTGGCCCTGACCTGGCAATTATCCTCTCCCTGTGGATCATCACGACAATGACAGTTGTGAGTGGCTTCTCCTATTTGTCAGATGCGTGGGGCGCACTCAGGGGAACACCGGGAAGCTATAAAGAAGGCATGCGGTTCATCCTCGACGGTATCCTCGTTCCCGTGGCCTACGTGCTCCTATTAAATTATCCCAATAGCGGGACGATCACCCTGGCGATCATCCTCGTTATCACGGTCGAGCTCACCCTCGGGGGCCTTGGCAATTTGTTGGCAAGCCGGCATATCGTTCCAAGATTTCGATGGATGGCCATCAAATCCATCCTTCAACTTATCCTCGCAGGGACTGCGCTTTTAGCCAGATACTTTGGAACTGAAGCCCAGGTACTTGCACCCGATGTGACCCTAGATCAGCTGGCAATCCTCAGTGCTCTCTTCATCACCGTTGCCTATGCAGGCGCGTCGTTCTGGCGACATCGCTCTGTCTATCTAGCAGCGATCTGACCGAGCCTGCAAAAGAAGAGATGTCGTGGGCCGCCTTCGCGTTCACTCAGACGAGCTACGGCGAGGTTTTCGACCTTCAATTCCAACATCTCGCCGTAGGCTGGGGAGGGAGACACGTATACATCTGACGCATCTATAGAGATGTGTGGCTTTGCAAATGTTTAGATCAGAAGCAGGAATTTGACTAACGAACTGCCGCCCGCACCCGGAATTGTGCGACATCCGATATCTGAACCCTGACCCGAGTCACCGTCTGAATCCGAGTCGCTGTCACTGTCGCTGTCTGAATCAGAATCACCGTCCGAATCCGAGTCACTGTCGCCGTCCGAATCCGAGTCACTGTCGCTGTCCGAATCAGCATCACTGTCGCTGTCCGAATCAGCATCACTGTCGCTGTCTGAATCCGTGTCACTGTCGCTATCCGAATCTGTGTCCGCATCCGTATCCGTATCTGTGTCCGCATCCGTGTCGGTGTCCGCATCCGTGTCAGTGTCCGCATCCGTGTCGGTGTCCGAATCCGTATCGGTGTCCGTATCCGTGTCGGTGTCCGTATCCGTGTCGGTGTCGGTGTCAAGGTCAGTGCCACCGCATTCAGGATCCCATTCATCAGGCCCCTGCACGGTGATATCGTAGTCACCGGGCCATCCACCGTATTCCTCGTCAACAGCGTACTTTATCCCGTCTTCCACACCGACACTCGAGTAGTTCTCCATCATCTTGGCCCAGAACGTACTGACCACCCTGTCGCCACTGCCCATGGAGACATTGTTTTTACCGCTGATAAAGAAATGGGGACCGGCCCCTTCAACAGCAGACTCAAAGGGATCGTTATGTGCCTGGCACGCTGTATAAAATAGCGCTTTACAATCCAGTTCGTCTGACCCAAGTGCCGTAAAATAACTGGGCCCCAGGGTGCCTCCGTCGAGCATCAGCCCGTTCGGGGATCCATGGCTGATGGTCCCTTGGTAAGACAGATTGGCACATGCCAGCCAATCCATGACGTCGTTCGGCCTGACATTATTAACCAATTCCACATTTTTGCCGGCCGCTTCTATTGAATCAACAGAACTGCTAAGGGCCTGAACCGCCATTGAATTGCCCAAACAGGCACTGTCGCACCCGAACATGATATCCATTGTCTCATCTGGGCACTCGGCAAAAAAGTTCGGATCGACATATAAATCACCGGGCTGAAGGATGTAATTGTATTCAGTATGAATATATTCCCCGTCTTTAAATACCATCAACGCCGTATCTGCTCTCCACGAGGATGGCGTCGCCAGTGTAATCAATAAGTAGTCAAAACCGTCCGCGCGATCCATCAGGGTTTCAGCTGCCACGCGATAAAAAATCGGATCATCAGCATAGGGCGCCAGGAAAACATCTCGGATCACTTGTCGCAGGTACGCATCTGTATATTGCGCGTTGCGAAACCCAGTATCCTTGCGGTAAATATCAACGGTTTCTGATCCATAGGAAATCTCAGCCGCGTTTGCTGCTAGCTGAAAAGAACCCATTGTCATTAGGAAAGCCACCACGCCAACCACAGATGAAATTCTAACGAATACTGATTTCTCCATTTTTTCCTCCCTCAATGACCAGGTCTCTATTGCTGCGCTAGATACCCGGAGTTAGGCCAATCATCATCTCAGATTCACGGACTAACATTAGTTTATTCAAAGTCGCATTTATGGAGAAACAAGTCAACAGAAAAAACAGCGAAACCCTGATAAAATGTCCTGCTTTCACCCCCTAAACTCACAATTTTAGAATTTCATCTTTAGGTCGACTTGCAGGCGGTGGTAGTCCACTTCGGGATTTTCCGCGGTTGCATCAATCGGGGTCTGGTTGAAAAAGTAGGTGGTGGCGAATTGGACGCGCTCGTGCAGGGCTAATGAATAATTGATTTCATGGCCCTTTCCGTCTGTGTTACCGCCCATAAAATCAGAGTCGGTGAATAGACCAAAAACAGCGTCAGATGCCACCTGGCGGTAGATGTAGCGTATGTGCGATTGCCACGGTTTTTTTGCACTGCCCAGGAGCGCACCGGCAAGCCATCCCACGTTGTTGTCGTCCACAGCCGCATTCACTGCAACGTCCCCAAAAACAGCCCATGGCATGGGGCCTAGCTTGCCGCCGATCTCTGCAAAGCCGCCGATGATGTTGTAGTCGTAACTGTATACCAGTAGGTCTGGCGCGCCGTCCCCGTCCTCGTCCACTTGGGCCGTCCCATTGCCAAAGGCATCTTCCACGTCCCAAATCAACGGCCTGCCAGGCAGGTGGGAGTAATCCATGTACCGGCCGCCGGCGAGTGCATACAAATCCCCGTCGAGAAAGTGCACCTTAAGGCCGGCTTGGGCGCCGAGCAGCCAGGTGTCGTCATCTGCCTTGCGCTCCTCGACAAAATAGCCCACGCCGTGGACAAAGGGCTCGATCTCGCCGAACTGTCGTTGGTAGCTTAAAGACATGCCCTCAGGGTTGAGATCAGGATCCCAAAGCAGCTCGGATTTGCCCACCCGATAGAGGGGGTTTTTCATCTTCCCCCCCTTGAGACTCAGCCCGTCAAACCAGGCAGGATGGTAGTCAAAAAACGCCAGGTCCAACCAAATAAACTTGCTGGAAAACCCATTTGTCAGGGTCTGGTTGTTGGATTTGGGATCCCCATCCCCATGGCTGCCGTCTGGGCCGCCTGTGCCGATGCCCACAGTGGCGTTGAGATCGCTAAACACCTTTGCCTTGAGCGCCCCTCGGGCCCTCACGCGGTGGCGATATCTCAGATCACCGTCTCCCTTTTTTATTAGCTCAAAGCGATACCGCAAATCCCCCTTTAGAGAGATATGGTCGGTCCATGACGGTTTTTTCTCCTCTGGGGCATCCTCGGATATTGTTTCATCTGCTGTCTGTACTTCTTCTGTTGCAGGAAGGGTATTCGCGTCACTTGTCAGCTCAGGTGCCACCTCTTCTGCTGTGGGCGCTCCGGGTTGGGATGCAGGGGTCGCCCCTGGTTGCGTCGCTGCGGGTGCCGGTGCCACTGATTGGGATGCCCCTGCTGGTTGCGAAGCGACTGGTTGGGATGTTTCTTTGACTTCCCGAGCCTGGGGTTCTGATGCGGGTTCAGCAGTGGGTGGATTCTGAGGTGCTTGGCCCAAAACAACGCTACTAAAAGCAATAAAACCAGCGGTCAGTGGGATGAGAAGTATGGCTCGATGGTGCGAAAAATTCATAAAACGTCCTCCTGTTCTTAGAAACTCTGTAGCTTTGGCGAAGCATACGGCCATTGTGTGTCGAAGCCGTGACACACAGGTCACTGGTTTGCAACTTAAGCGAGCCATAAGGGTGTACCTAACCGCCTATCTGGCTCCCATCAGTTGTCGGAAACAAAGTATCCAGCCGCCTCTAATGCGCGTCGAAGCTCGTCAGATAATTCTGCTGGTGCATCGTCAATACCGAGATGGTGCTTGAGCGCCTCTGTCAGTTCGATCAGCTCGGGCCGGGCCCTGTCTGCATCGAAGAGATCTGTTTGCTCATCTGGATCATTGGCGAGATTAAAAAAAGCGAATCGAGCGCCGTTTAATGAACGAACCAAAGACGGCAGATCCCGTGGATTTGCATGGGGAATGCTCCGCTCCAAGCTGTTGAGTTTTTTTAGGGCAGACGCAGCAATCTTATCGAAGTGAATCAGCTTCCAAGCCCCTTTTCGAATTGCTTGGCGCCGGATGCCGTGGGCATTGTATTGGCTAAACAGAATCCGGTCCTCGGCAGTGTCGGTTCTGGAGATCCGCGACAAAACAGAAACCCCTGGCAGGGATGATTTTTTATCCTTAATATCGGCGAGTTCAATCGCAGTTGGGACAATATCGACATGGGTAACCGGTGCATCGCTCAGAACTCCACGGGCATTCAAGAACGGCGAAGCCAAAATAAAGGGAACCCGGAGCACTGACTCCCACATGTGGTAGGAATGCTGATAGCAATTGTGGTCGCCAAATGCCTCTCCGTGGTCAGCTGTGACCAGGATCGATGTGCGCCCCAATTTGCCGGTCTTTTCGAGATGGGCCATTAGCCGCCCTATCTGGTGGTCTGTATAGGCGATTTCATCGTCATAGGCAGCGACGATTCTCTGGTGATCTCCCTTGGGCAGGGGGGTCTTGTACTCTCGAAATGGGTATTCAATGACCCGGCCCTTTGGCTGCTGATCGAGGAATTTACGAAATCCCCGCGGGGGCCGATAAGGGGTGTGGGGCGCGGTAAAGAAAATCATCAAAAAGAAAGGATCATCGCCGATACGGTCAAGCCAGGTCATGGCCTTATCCGCGAGCACCGCGTCGAGGGGAAATGCTTTTTTCAAGCTATGGGTGTCTTCGTATATTTGAAATCCCTGTCCAAATCCCCAGATCTGTCGAACCAGGGGATTGCCGACAAAACCAGCTGTCCTGTAGCCAGCTGCGCGGAATCGCTCGGCCAGGGTGGTGATATTTTTTTCCACGTTTCGACTGCTGAGCTCTACTTTGTGCTGCTTTTTGGGCAATCCAGTGATGATGGTGGTAAAGCTCGGCCGGGTCCACGAGGAATTTGACACGTAATTGCTGAACAAAATCCCGGTTTGGGCCAGATGATCGATATGGGGCGTCGTATCTCTCTGATACCCATACGCGCCCATGTGCTTGGCATTGAGCGCATCGATGACGATGAGGACGATGGAACTCCCAGCGCCGCCCTGAATCACAGGAAGCACGGCCCGGCGGGGGTGTTTTAGGTGGCCAAAGTAGGCCTCTGGAGCCCGGCTCGGCACTGGAGCAGCCGTATCGGTTGCTCGGGCGCCAGGCTGCTTTGGCAAGGCCGCCGCCCTTTCGGTATTGTCCAACGCGGATTGGGATGGAGAAGCCGGTGTAGTGGTGTCTACTCTCGACCCATCTGGGTTACTCGGAGAGCCTGTACAGGCGATAAATACCGCCATGGCGCCCCCAAAAAGCCACAATAGCGGCTGGGTTATACGCAATACGCCCTCGTTTTTGATCCTCAAGAAGTGTGTTGGCTGTCGGTTCATAATACTCATATATACATTCAGTCCTCTCCCCCACACCAAAGTTTTTTTCGCGCGTGCCGATACATAGGGTATGATGAAAGCATCTAGAGACGTTCAGGACAATAATGCACCGCCGGTAGTGCTCTATGTGAGCGACGATACCTCCTTCCTCAATACAGTGCGTCGAAACCTCGGACACACCGGGTTTTCTGTCGTGACCACCCGCAGTGCTGCTGACGCCATTGAGCTCACCAGTGAATCCCAATTCGACGCCATATTGAGCGATTACGATCTGCCCCAGATGGACGCATTGACCCTACTCGAACAAATTTCACACAAAATAAACGACCAAACACCACCTATGCTCGTGATCAGTGACCACCGAACCGCACCTCTCCGCTCCCGCTGCCTGGCTGCCGGCACAGCCGGCTTGCACGCTAAAACCGAGTCAGTGGAGTTGCTGATCGAACGGGTCACGGCCATACTGCAGAATGAGAAAAAAAGGGAGCGCATCCTCCGGTCTGCAGCGCGCCGGCGATTTGAGGGCAGCACGGACCCCCTGACCCAGGTGGCCACAAAACAGCATTTTATTCGCCGCCTCAGGGGCGAGTCCGTGGCCGCATACAGAGATCAGACCCACCTATCCCTGCTCATGGTCGAGATGGATCGCTTTGAGAAAATCATCGACCAGTTCGGAAAAACCAAAGCAGATGGCGTGCTTGCACAGGTAGCGCGGCTGATCGAAGGGGAGTTGCGCAGCCGAGACTGCGTGGCCCGGTACGCAGACCAAACATTTGCAGTGATACTACCAGATACCAATGTCCAGGCAGCGTCGGCAGTGGGGCGTCGCCTGCGCCGCCGCCTCGGAACATCTGAGTTCGGCGACGTGGACATGCCCATCTCCCTCACCGTGAGCGTGGGCGCGGCAAATCGGCCAGCTGGCATGCAGACACCGCCTGACGAGATCATTTCGCTCGCGATCCACGCATCCCAAGCTGCCCAAAAAATGGGTGGAGACAGGGTCCTGGCGGACAATGCCCTCACCGGGTGTCCCCTCATCCTCGTGGTCGGCGATCCCGCTGGCGAAAGCGGCGCGGTCTCCAGAACCCTCGAGGACGTCAATGCCGAGGTCCGCATCGCGACCTCCCAGGAGGAAATGCGAGCTGTGCTCGAAAAAATTCCAGTGGCAATGGTCATTGCAGACGACGATATGGCCGGTCCCCAAAGCGGTGTCGACCTGCTCGCCTGGGTGCGCAACCGCTTTCCGTCCATACGCAGGGTATTGATAGCCACGGGCGCAGACAACGACCTCATGATGCGGGCTGTGAACCGGGCGGCCATCCACTACTTTATCCCGGTTCCCTGGAACCTGTCTGCGCTGCCCAATGCAGTGGACGAGCTGCTGTTCTCTTAAACCCAAAGGGCCTGCGAAACGAGAAAAAGTAAGAAGAGAGTCATGGGGGGTAAAAATGGCATCCAGAGTTGATCTCAATCAATTGCTACAGAGTGATTTTCAGCAAGAAGGCCTGTACCTCTTTTTCTCCGACGCGCATTACATCTCTATAACAGAGGTGGAAATCAGCAAATTCTTCGCCGAGACCAAAACCCATCCATCCCTGATCCCCAAGGAGGTCATCCATAGCCATGATTTAGAGCTGTGCGATCATTGCCCCAATAAGTCCAAACCCAACGCCTTTTGCGGCATGCTAAAACCGATTCTGCCGTTTTTAAAAGATATTGATCGGTATATGTCCTACGACAATGTGACCGCAGTGTACAAGCAGGAAAATCCAAATCTCATATCCATATCTGAAACCACACTCCAAGAAGCGCTTAAATACGTATCCATATTAAGCCTTGTGCAGTACTGCAAGACCAACAAGCGATACTGGAAGTACTTTTACGGGATAACCCCCCTGCTTGAGCTAGAAACAGTGATAGCCAAAACATATTTAAACCTCTTCTGGCATTGCCAAGGGGACCAGGAGCAAATGAAGCGTGTCATTGCTGTTTTTGTCCGAGATATTGGGGATTCCTCCAAGTTTTTATTGAATCGCCTCAGAGCTATCTGCAGCAATGATGCATTCATCAACGCGATTGCGAACACACAGGTCAGCACCGAAATACTCTCGATGGATGTCAGTCATGTCTTAATGAAAGAATTTGAAGACCATAACAGCGTAAAACCAGGTGCAGGGGTCTGAGCCAAACGTAATTCCCCCCGTTGCCCTTCATTTATTGAAATTTCTGCTGATTGCCGTAGTAATCTGTGAAACAATGGCTCAAACAACAACACCGTGATTGGAAGCAATGGGCGAAAAACAATCTGAGAATCGAATTCAAACGGTCTGTCTGCTGGTGCTCAGCACTGTGGCTATTGCCGCTGCATTGCTCTGGTTGCGGCCGGTGATGATTCCCTTTGTGCTGGCGATTTTTTTCTCTCTTATCCTCTCTCCGCTTATCAACTTCCAGATGAGACGCCTGCGCTTTCCCAGACCTCTGGCCGTACTCACCACATTCCTGCTCGGCTTTGCCGTGCTGTTTCTCATTGGGTTGATCATGACCTCGTCGATCAACCAACTGATAAAAAATGCCGATCAGTACCAGACCCAGCTCAACCAACTGATCGATAGGGCCACAGGTGCGTTGCCACTGGAATGGTTCGAGGAAACCGCGGCTCAATCCACGGAAAACGGGTCTGAGGCAGACCGCAAGTTCGACGCCAAACAGCTGATCTCGCCCAAAGCCCTTGGCAGCGCTTTTATCAAAGCAGCCAACTCTGCCATGTCCATGCTCTCTCAAGGCACGATGGTGATGATCTTCTTGCTATTCTTGTTGATCGGGCAACAGAAATCGAAGCATCAGCCCCAACTGTGGCTTGAAGTGGCACCCCGGGTGCAGCGCTACATTGTCATCAAGTCCCTGTTGTCAGTGCTGACCGGCGTGCTGGTGGGTATTACCCTGTGGGTATTGGGCATACACTTGGCTCTGGCCTTTGGCTTCCTGGTAGTGATTTTTAACTTTATCCCTAGTATCGGATCGATTCTAGCTACCCTGCTGCCCCTGCCAGTGGTGGTGCTTTCCCCAGAGATATCTCCACTGGCTGCAGTGCTCGCGATCGCCATCCCCGCGGTGATTCAGTTTGCCATCGGCAACGTGATCGAACCCAAGATTATGGGCGATATGCTGGAGTTACACCCGGTTACGATTATGATTGCCCTCATCATTTGGGGGATGCTGTGGGGGATTGTCGGCATGCTCTTGGCCACACCCATCACTGCGATAATGAAGATACTCTTTACCAAGCTAGATCAAACCAAGCCAGTCGCGCGGATCATGGCCGGGCAGTTTGGCCCGCCAGACTGACCAGAACCTGCTATCTCACTTCCTGCCGCGGACTGGTTTTAGGATCAGATCCTGGCGCAGGCTCTCTACCACTGCTGCTGCTGCCTCCCTGAACTTTGGATACTCGGATGCTGAGATGATGCGTTTCTTTTCGAGGTATCGCAGCTTGAGGCGAACCCGGTC
The DNA here is from genome assembly GCA_030065855.1 of Myxococcota bacterium. Classification (GTDB taxonomy): domain Bacteria; phylum Myxococcota_A; class Polyangia; order JAAYKL01; family JAAYKL01; genus JASJCT01. Next base: position 6,950 of record JASJCT010000120.1, on the reverse strand, counting down.
TGCCTCTCTTTGCACCTCGCGCTGAAACGAAAAAAACGGGGTATCGAGGTCGATGTTTTCCGGGGCATATTTCACTGCATAGCCTTGGGGCAGCAGCACGTCTTCTTCGGTCTCGACCAAGGATAGGATCAAGCCCAGCTGAAGCGGGTGACGCCGCTCTGACAAACTGATGAATTTTGATAAATCCTCGGTTTTAGGCAACGCGACCACCACTTCATTACCTTGGGCGCGGGTCATGTTGGGCGTCTTAACAGTCAGGGTCAATGTAACTGGACGAACAATATCGTCCTCACCTAAAAAGGATAGATCCTCTACGCGAGCGCTCGAAAACAGGCTGCTCGCCAATCCTGCAGCAAAAACCCGGGCATCGTCCTGGTTTCTCAACATCGTCCTCACTGCCGCGGCAGTCGGCCCTTGAAAGGTCATGCGAATCGCAGCCTCGCTCTCCTCGTCAACGATCGGTGTCATTTGAATTCGGCGGATGGTGTACTGGGATTCTGCTTGAACAGGGGGAATGGGCTCAAACGACCATTTGCCAGTCTCTGGATCAACGACCATCGCCAGGATGTTTTGTACGTCAGGTCGAAGCGTCGCTAGATCCAGGGTATCTGGCGTGGCGTCGATAAAATACGGTTCTCTAATCCCCTCCTGTGCCGGGACGTAAACAATCGCATGATTGAACTGCAACGACGGGAGTGCCTCGATAAAAGCCCCGGCCCCGGCAGTGCGCACCAGGGCAAATCGAGTCTCTATGCCGACCTCTCGCGCCATTGTCATTAATAAAACAGACTTATCCTTACAATCCCCATAGGCCCGCTGTAACACGATCGATGCAGCGTGGGGTTTGACACCTGCAATGGTGGTTTCATAGTCCTGTTGATAGCGAATGTGCTGCATCACAAATCGCGCAATTGCAGACAACTTTTCGGTTTTGGAAGGATACTTTGCAGTGAGGGATTGGGCGAGATCGCTGATTTTTGTACTCGCCCGCAATGTGTCGGCCAGCAAGGCGTAATCCCACTGGGCAATGGTGTCCCAATCTGGAATCGTGCTCACATTGATCTGTTCTAACAGATCCCAATACTTCGGCGAAAACGGCTCGATCACAAAAGGCGGCACGTGTTTTGCCCGATATGATAGGATTTTGGTATCGCCATCGACGGTCTCCTCACGCTTGTACCTGCCCTGTCCGTGCTCTGTGATGGGCATGTCCTTGGGCACCAGCAGGACATAATGGGAATCTTCAAACTGCCACATGGGCTGGTGGAAAAACCATCGCCGCGTGAGATAGCGTGATAGATATCCAGCAGGGTATGTATCCAAACGGTATTGTATCACCACGGTCGTGCCGACCTTGAGTTCCCGAAACCGCACGTCATTGCCCCGTATCGACGATGCCTCGCGTCGATTGCCGTCTACATCCACTGCATAGGCTTCCATAATGCGGATCCGACCATTTGGCAGGGGCGGGTTGGTCAGGCGGTCCCGTCCAGTGTCATTGATGGCAGTGAGTATCTGGGTCACTACCTGACGGCTGGACCCATCTGGTTCAAATTGCTCCACCATATGATCGAGCCAGGCAACCACGTTGGCTCCGGACTGCGCTGAATCTGCTCTTTTGCTGCTGAGAACGCGCTTGATGTCCTCGCTTTGGGGAATGAATGATTGAAACAATGTATCGTTATCAGGGGCGATAAATTCGAGTCGATCCGCCAAAAAATGGTTATCCGGGTCCAACACCAGGCTTTTTTTCCAGAGGGAAACAGCGGTATCCCTGTCGCCCTGCTCGTAAGCCAAATCTGCAAGGCGCCCCACTGGCTTGGCCCAGCGATCGTCGATGCCCTTGGCTTGCTCATATGCCTGAGCGGCAGCGTCAAAACGGCCGGCACGCCGAAGGATGTCCCCGAGTACGAGGTGGTATTCTGGCCTGCTTTCGAACAGGGAAATGAGCTGGTTTTGATATCGAACAGCCCTATTGAAATCGCGCATATGCAAGGCGCGCTTGGCCAGTTTCTCTAGAATATCAGAGGCACCGCGCCAATGGGAACGGATGCGACCATACACCGCATCTGCTTTGGATTGACGACCGAGCGCTTCATACGCCTGGGCAAGCCCCCACAGGGTTTCAGTGTCGTCAGGCCATTGGGCCACATCTTCTTGCCGGGCTTTCAGGTGGTCTTCGCGCCATTGTGCCTTTGCATAGTTGGTGGCCAAATCATTGCGGGCACTTCGATAATCCGGATTGGCCGCAAGCGCGCTCAATAGATCCTGCCTGGCCTTCTCCAAGCGATTCTGGGCGTCGAAATACGATGCCCTCAGGATAAATAACTGGGGTGCGTCGCGACCGTTTTTAGCAATGAGCGCGTCTAGAATATCGATGGTCGCCCCGAGCTGGCCGGCATCCCAAGTAGTGAGCGCCAATTCAAGCTTGGCCATGAGGCTTCTTGGTGCTGCTGAAGCGTACGTTTCCGCTAGATCCTGGGCTTGGATCGGGTTTCCAGCGCGCACAGCCAGCTGGATTGAATAGAACTGTTTTCGATGGCGCTCTGAAACCCCACTGAGTCGCCGTTCGATATCCGATGCCAAGGTAAACCCAGGTCCTGGCTGGGGTCCATCTAACACAGGTCGAGGGGCGGCAGCACTCTTTAGCCCTGGCACCAGGGCACCCTCCGGGGTGGTCACTGAAACACCGAGCAACCAATCACCGCGATCGTTACAGCTTTTTACGAGCACGCTGTTCCAGCCATTTCTCAAGGTGACCGGCACGACGAATTGATCCACGGCATCGCCAGCAACGCGCTGCTCAGATAAGACTTCAAACTGGTTGACCCACATTTTTACTGGATCTGACGTGGTAATCCGAATGGTGTAGGGGGCTGACGTCGGCACAAAGACATAGCTCAAGGCATAGGCCACCACATCCCTGCCTGGGGACAGCAGATCCAGAAAATTCACGTTGCCTTGATGGTCCAGGGGCACGTCTTGTCGCCATTGTGCCGGCAGCAATGTCCCTGCGTATTCCTTGTTAAAATCCACTTCCCGTTCTGGGGGATACTCTGTGTTAAACCCCTGCCCATCGTGGTTGTCGAACACACCGATAACCGACGCGTGCCCCAGCCCGCCTCGCCAAGCCAACGCCTGATCTGAGCCTAGGGCATCTCCGTTTAGACGTCGGTGCCAACTCGCAATAAAGGCGGCGAGGACCCGTTTGAGCCCCTCATCTGGGTGGTTGGCGAGCATGTCCTCTAACAGGGCCAGCGTCTCCCGGTACTGGGCCGCGGTCATCGATATTGCCAGCAGATCCTGCAAATGGAGGGCAGCAAATGGATTCCCAGCGGTCGCAAGTGCCAGATAAAAATGGCGCCATGCACCATTCTCGTCCCCTCTTAGTTGGGCGAGATGGCCTGCTATTTCATGGGTTTGGGGTGCATCTGGTGCCAAGCGAGTGGCTGTTTGAACGGCTGCGTCTAGTCCCTCCGTATTGTGAGCTGTGTAAAAATCGTCGACCGCTGCTGACAGGGCTGCCGTGGTTTCCGGGGTAAGCGTGTCAGCCGATCGGGGATAGGCAGGCATGGTCCGGGTGAATCCATGGCAGCCACACACCAGCAAGAGCATCAGCATCGACCATGGGATTGGCATTGGCGTTCGGGTGTTCATCATGTTTTTTTATAGCACACACAACGGCGAAATGACCGCAAAGAGGCGGAAATCAGCTCAATCCCGCCATTTGGGCAGCCGCATTGGCCCGAATTGTGCCAGATTGTCACTCCCCAAACCCAACCAGTGGCAGGTAAGCAGACCAACCAGGCGTGTACCTTGCCGCCTCATCTGGTTTAAATCGTTGAAACTATCAGTAATTGTTAGATAAATAACATACACATGGACAAGCAGGGTGACACACCTCATGAGATTGGCATCTGAATTGCTTAAAAAATAACCCCATGACTGAAACAGTTCCCGTCACACCGGACGAACCCCTTACGTTCGGGCAAGCACTCGCAGCTGAAATGGGGCACTTGGAGCGCATGGCCCGCTACTATACAAGCGACGCTGTGGACGCTGAAGACTTGATTCAGGACACGGTGCTGTTGGCGCTTCGCTTTTCTGACTCATATCAAGCAGGGTCGAATCTACGGGCCTGGCTGCAGCGGGTGATGCGAAATCGGCATGTCAGTATCCTGCGCCGAAAAAACCTTGAATCGCGCGTTCTCAAGGCCGAGGCCTACCATGCAGTGCCAGAATGGTCTATCGGCGAAATGAGCCGGAAAACAACCCGCATCAAAGGCCGCACAGATCTGAGCACTGGGCTATCAGCACCCTTAATGCGCGCCATTGGGCGCCTGCGCCCAGAATTCCGGGAAGTATTGTTGATATGCGACGTCGAAGGCCTCTCCTATGCAGATGCGGCAGAGCGGGTGGGCCGACCTATTGGAACGATCATGTCGCGACTCCATCGCGGTCGGCGCGCACTGCGCATCCAAATCGGTCATAGCAGGCACCTCGAAGCTGCCTAGGTTGACCCCTTCTCCTTTTCGCGACGGCGCCTCGGCCAGGTCAGGATGGCCTCGACAAATCCGAACGCCACATATGCACATAAGAGCCAGATGAGGATGTAGGCAGGCTTGGACGTTAGCCAGAGCACCAGGCTGGAGCCGACGGTCAATACGAGCAGGGAGACGGAAAAAATATTTAATTTCAGATCTTTAAAGGACCTAAAGCGCACAGAGCTGACCATCAGGACAGCCAGTCCTATCATGACAATTGTCATCATTGGATATCCAATGCCTTTTACTGTCAATCCATGGGATGTCAGCCAGGGCCATCCGCCCATGGCCCGTGCGGCAATGACCAGGGCAACAATGAATCCAGCGGCCATGGGAATGGGCAGACCGAGCATGTACTTTCCCGGCGTTTTTTTTGTATTGATGGGGTCTGTCCGCGCCATAATGTTAAACCGCGCCAACCGAATCGCACCAGCCAAAACGTAAATAAAACAAACCGCAACCCCCGCGATGCCGCTCTCGCTGAGTGCCCAGCGAAATGCGATCACCGCCGGTGCCACGCCAAACGAGATCAGATCGGCCAGGGAATCGAATTCCACCCCAAAGGAAGATTGGGTGCGCGTCATTCGAGCCACTCGGCCGTCAAATAAATCAAATATAAATGCGTAAAAGAGCAGCAAAGACGATCGGTAAATATCTTCTTCAGTGGCAACAGGGTCGATGCAGCGAAGTATGGCGAGCACACCGCATAGCAGGCTTGCAGCGGTGAGCAGATTGGGTACGATAAAAAGTGTTCGCTTCAGATCCATTTAAACGAGACCCAAGCAATACATTGCCAGCGTCCTCGCCATCATAGCTGACAGGCCATGAGACTTCCACCCCTCATGGTTCTAGGGCGCGGACAAATGAAGAGACGTCGCGCGCATAGCCATCTTTTACTGCTGTTTGGAGTGTTTCTCGGGCCCGCTCATTTTCACCAGCTTGGTGCATCACCACGGCACGCGCCAATACAGCATCATACGTTGGATTGAGCTGCTTGAGTGCCCAAACAGCCTTGAGCCGGCGGGACATGGCATCGGGATTGGCATAAGCAATGATGAAGTCCAAGTAGGCCTGTCGATCCACAGAAGTGAGGCCCAGGTCCAGTTGCAGCTCGGCAAAGTGGCGCCAGCGCACCCTGAACACCACCTGGGGCCCTATTCGAGGTGCGTCCAGACGCCCATCTGATGTAATAACCCCCCGATTGATAGCGCGATTGAGAAAGCCCCCCCCAAGTGCCAATACCTGGTCCATCCCGTCCAAGCCCTTAACATCCGCTGTATCGCCCCCTCCCCTGGAGCGTATCTCAGCCAGCACTGAGGCAAGCGACGTATGAAACGCAACAGCGAGATGGTCACCCAGCAGCAAGTATCGCGCCCTATTTTGCTCAGCCCTATCTGTGGCCAATTTGGAAAACGCGGAGATGTGCTCGGCGAGCTCCCCCGTTGCATCCCCTCGTGCAGCGCTGTTTGATTCCACTCTGCAAAGAGACTTCAACGCATCGACAAGTCGCAGATCATGCGCATCTGGCGTAAATCCCTTGGTGCGGGAAATCAGCTGCGCAAGCGCCTCATCCTGTGCAGCGGCAGGCAGCACAACCCGAGGTAGCGGCGGAATATGTCCGCGCTGATCGATAAAAACATACACGCCCACCCCAAGTACGACAGCAAGGGATACCATGGCGATACGGACCCGTGATGCCCTTGTTTTAACAGGCCGCGCGGCTTTCACAAAACTTCCTTCCGATCCGCCCTTTTCAGTTGCGCCATCCATGATAAACTAACCTGAAAGCGGTTACCACTAGGTGCCCCCATAGGGTGCCGAGAATTGTTAAGGCGAACGTACATTAAGGTATTTATGGAAGACAAACGTACACATTCAAGGGTTTACTACCACGCCAGCATCGAACTTGAAACCAGCGATGACGCCAAAATGGGTGGTGAGTTGGTCAACATCAGCACGGGCGGGGCGTTTGTAAAAATAAGCACGCCACCGTCGTTTGGAACAAAGGTCCGGCTCATCATCGACCTACCCAGTGTGCCGGATCGCTGCAAGATTCCCTGCATTGTCCGATGGATAAAACAGGATAGCGGTGCTGGCCTTCAATTTGAGCAGCTGCGGCCGATTGAGGTCTGGGCAATCAACCGGCTGAAACGCACCGTCAACGCCACAAAAAATGGAGACTAAAAATAGCCCTAGTGCTATTTCCAGATTCCCCCTTGAAAAAGGGGGTTAGGGGGATTTTGCCACCTCGCAGTACCAGAGGAAATGACGAAATCCCCCCGGCCCCCTTTGCCCAATGGCATTCGGTTAAGGGCAAATGTCGCGATTTTTGCTATTTTTATGCCGGGTAAAGGATCTCCCCCTTGAAAAAGGGGGTTAGGGGGATTTTGACACGTCCAATCGAAT
>JASJCT010000119.1 GCA_030065855.1 Myxococcota bacterium | reverse complement strand
ATTTCCCCCTTTGAAAAAGGGGGTTAGGGGGATTTCTAAACACTTCGGGAATATTGACGAAATCCCCCCTCCCCCCTTTTTCAAAGGGGGAGTTTATGACCCATCACTCATCACTTGACGAGGTACTATTACCGATCTCATCTATTCCCATTGTCGGTGCTTCATTGGGTGTGGTAAATACACCATCGATGGATGCATCAAGGCGAGATCTGCTGCAAATATTGGCGTCTACGGCGTTGGTATGCCCCTTGCTCAGCTCAAAACAGGGCCAATGCCAAGTGGGTGTCCCATACCAAGCCCTTCACTGGGAAGATGCGGGAAACAAGCGCGTCAAATGCGTGCTGTGCCCAAGGGAATGCGTGGTGGCGGACCGAGAACGGGGTACGTGTGGCGTTAGGGAGAATCGGGACGGGACCTATTACTCCCTGGTTCACTCAAACCCCTGTTCTTTGCACAACGATCCCATAGAAAAAAAGCCGTTGTTCCATTACAGGCCGGGAACAAAGGCACTCTCGTTGGCTACGGCGGGCTGCAACATCGAGTGCCGCTTCTGTCAGAATTGGGAAATCAGCCAGTTCCGACCTGAACAAGTGCCGAGCAAGGAGGTCCCGCCCGAAGCAGTGGTGCGCCACGCCAAGCGGCTCAATTCAGGCGCGATCGCATTTACCTACTCCGAGCCTGTGGTTTTCTACGAGTATATGAGAGACATCTGCCTCGCTGCCAAAGACAGCGGCGTGGGCCGGGTAATGATCTCCAACGGATATATAAAAAAGACACCGCTGCTGGCGTTGCTCAAGCATCTGGATGCAATAAAAATCGATTTTAAGGCGTTTAGCGAGTCGTTCTATCGGGATATCTGCTCGGCCCATCTTCGCCCGGTACTCGACACGCTGGTGCGGATCAAAGCCTCTGGCGTATGGCTGGAAATGGTCATGCTGGTCATCCCCACTCTCAATGATGACATGGCGACCTTAAAGGCCATGAGCCGGTGGATCGTGCAAAAGCTGGGGCCGGACGTGCCCATCCATTTCACCCGTTTTCATTCGATGTATAAAATCAAAAACCTGCCCCCAACCCCGATCAAGACCCTGGAAAAGGCCCGCAATATCGCCCTGGACGCGGGCATTCATTACGCATATGCGGGCAACGTACCCGGGCACCCCAGTGAGAATACTTACTGCCCCTCGTGCCGTACAAATCTCATCGAACGGGATGGGTATTATATCGTCAATAACCGGATAAAAGCCGGTTCCTGTCCCAAATGCAGTGGGAGCATCGAAGGCGTGTGGGTGTAGCTAGCTTTCAAAGCTTTCGTCGTCCCCGCGAATGCGGGGACCCATGTAACTTATTATATTTATTTCGTATTCTAGATTCCCGCCTGCGCGGGAATGACGATCTTGGATGAATTACGGGACACCCCACTCGGGCTATTGTTCCTTGTCTTTTTCAAAGTCGATGTCTTCGGCGTCCACGATGAGGTCGTCTGCCGAAATAATTTCTTCCTCTGCTTCGATAAAGTCTTCTGCCGGGATTTCGGCGTCGTCATCTACCTGATCATGATCAGCCTCGCCGATAATATCCCCTTCATTGATGACGACAGGGGTAAGGTCGTCTCGCGTCCTGGTTTCTTCTGAGACTGAGGCCAGGTACTCACTTGATTCAAAGCGATCAGGCGCGATGAGGTCGTCATCTTCGCTCTCTTCGCCATCAACTGCCTGGTCCGCATCCTCATCTGGAAGTTCATCTTCGGCATCCAGGAGGTCATCCTCCGCATCCGAGAGGTTGTCCTCCGCATCAGGAAGTTCATCCTCCGCATTTGAGAGGTCATCCTCCGCATCAGGAAGTTCGCCCTCCGCATCCGAGAGTTCGTCCTCCACATCAGGAAGTTCGTCCTCCACATCAGGAAGTTCGTCCTCCACATCCGAGAGGTCATCCTCCGCATCAGGAAGTTCGCCCTCCGCATCCGAGAGTTCGTCCTCCACATCAGGAAGTTCGTCCTCCACATCAGGAAGCTCGTCCTCCACATCAGGAAGTTCGTCCTCCGCACTACTTGCGGTATCCAGCGCTTCGGCTTCCTCAGCTGTATTTTCAGCCTCATCCTTGCTCATATCGGTTGGGATTGAAAACAGGGATTGAATATCTTCGTCCTCCTCGTCAGTTGCTGCATCTTGGGACCTCTGGCCTTGGCTCAGGCGTTCCAGCGCTTGCTTGGCTTCTCGGTCATCCGGCCAAATAGCCAAAACCTGCTCGTACCAATCAACGGCCTCGAACCGATTCTTAATGTCGGTTTCCCAGATAGCAGCAATATGCAAGAGGATGCGCTTCTTGTCTTCTTGATCCTGGGTATGATCCAGTTGCCGTTCCAAAAGGTTGACCAGCTCGTTCCATTTTTCTGCTTTTTCATAGTGGGACAGCAGCTTTTCATAGCCGGTGTGGTCTGATGCGTCGAGCTGAATGATTTGCCAGTAGTGCTCAGATGCTTCGTCCGGACGATCGAGCTCCTCTTCTAAAATTCGCGCCCGCCGTCGATGCAGCATGATGGCAATATCCATTTCAAACGTTTCATCGAGAATGTCCTGATAGTGGTCGGTCAATGCTTCCCAGTAGTTGTGGCCGCCGGCCAGTGCCTCGAGTTTGTCGATGGTTTCTTCGTCTCTCGGGTTTACTTGCTGCACTTCCTTTAAGCACTCAAAGGCTGCTGAGATATCATCGAGCTCCTCGATATAGATGCGCGCCACCACCATGAGCAGGTCTGCCTGTTTCAACCGATCCTTTTGGTGTTCATCGGCGAGTTGTCGATAGCACTCGGTTAATTTGCCCCAATAGATGCCCTTTTCTGCTGAGACGAGATCGTCTTCCAAATTTCGGACTTCGGTCCACGCGCGGCTGGTAATGTCTTCTAAAAATGGGTTGACGCGAATGACCTCAAAGATGTGCTGCAGGGCGCTATCAGGATCTTCTTGCCTGTCGCGAAGAATGTAAACCGCCTTTAGCTTTAACTCGACCTTCTTCTGGGTGTCCTCGGCCAACTTCGCGCATACATTGTACACGCGCACCAGATCATCCCATCGCTCGGCGCTTTCGCCTATCTGCTCGACGATAGCCAGCAATGCATCGCTGTTGGGATCGAGTTCAAAAGCTTTTAGGCTGATGTCAAATGCCTGTGATACTTGCCCCTCTTCTCCTGCGAGCAGATTGGCATACCGCACGAGCAAATCTATTTTGTCTTGCTTTTGTTCGGAGCGCTGTATGAGCACGCCGTACACTGTCGAAAGGCGCTGCCAATTCTTTCCCGCGATAGCCAGGCGATCCACGCTGTCCAGCAGTTCTCTTTTTTCTGGATCCAGGCCAAAGGCGCGCAACACGGCTTCCAGTGCTTTGGGTGCGTCCTCGAGCTTCTCCTCGAAGACATCGGCTATCTTCATCCACCAATCCACTTGCTCATCTGTGTTTTCTGCCGTTGTTGCCAGAACGCCGTATATTTCGTCAATGAGCGGCTGCCACATCTCCATGCGTCGAGCCGCTTCCTCCACAACATCGATGGTTCTGGGCATGTGCCCAAGTGCCTTGAACGCCAACCGATACCAGATCCAAGCCCGTTTGGTATCCTCGAGGGTTTCCTCGCACAGCGTGCCTGCCCGAATGGCCATATCGAGCCGGTCGTCTTCATCCAGGGTATTTTGAAAGCGGTGATGCATCAGGTTGAGGAGATTGTCCCATGCCTCTGAGGCGGCATAGACCTCATCCAACGTATCGAGCAGATCGTCGTCATTTGAGTCGATCCGGGCGGCCCGTTCAAAGGCTTCAGCAGCCCGCTCCATATCGCCGATCTCCTTGCGATACCATCCACCGAGCAGTACGAGCAGCGCCTTCAGCCCTGCCTGATCCTCGGTATTGGTGATTTGCTTCTCGAGTATCTCGGCGGCCTCTTCGTATTGCTCGGCATCAACCAGGATCTGGCGCAGTTTTTCCAACGTAGGCAAGTGGTTTGGAAAGACCTCGTCGACAATCTTTTTAAACTCAGCAACAGCCTGGTCCTGTTCACCCAACGCTTCGAAAAGGATTATCGCCCGCTTGTAAAGGATATCCGCCCGTTCCCCGTGGTCTTCTGCATATGGCGCTTGCTTCTGCAGCACGTCGATGTATGCATCCCAATCCTCGTAGCGTTCGTAGTATCGGGACAAAGCGCCCAGTGATTCAACGTCTTCTTCAATCTCCAGGGCCATACACCAGGATTCCATTGCCTCATCGGTTTTCTCGAGCTTTGTCTCGAGGATTTTCGCAATGTTGCGGTGGAGTTCGGCCTGCTCTCCTTCGTCGTCAATAGCGTCGAGTCGCTTTCGCAGCACCGTCACAAGCGCGTCCCACTCCCCTGATGTACGGTATATTTCGGTGAGGTCGTCCATGGCCTGGAAGTCATTGGGGAGGAACGCCAGAATTTCTGTGAGGGCCTTAACAGCCGTGGCAGTGTCTTGAAATTTATCGATAGCGATGCTGGCCTTCTTGCGCAAGAAGCCGGCCTTAGTGGCCGGGTCAGCTGCTGTTCGGACCATTAAGTCCATCGTGTTGAGGAGCCGCCCCCAATGTTCCCCCTCCTCGTCTATGGACGCCATGATGCCGAGCACTTCTTCGTCGTTTTGCGAAATGGCCAAGATCTCTTTTGCTAGCTCGTATGCATCGTCTGGCCTATCCAGCCGTTCCCTCAGCGTGACGACCACGCGTAAGAGGAGGTCGCGCTTTTCCCCCTTGTCTTGGGAGAGCTCAGCGCGTTTTTGGAGCAGGGGAACCAACTGTTCATAGTCCTGTTCCCGCAGGTAGATTTCGTCGAGGGCTTCCAGGGCAGCGGTATCCCCTGGACTCAGGCTGAGCAGCATCTGAAATGCTGCTGTTGCTGCTGGGACATCGTTCAGTCGGATGCGGTTCACATCTGCGATGCGGCGATACGCCTCGACGCGCTTGGTTCGGCTTTTGGTGGTTTCAGCTTCTATTTTCAAAATCTTTAGCAGATCTTCCCACCGCTCCGCCTGTGCGAGCAGGCGCGACAATGCATCTCCGGCGTCGCGCACCTTGGGATCGATTTCTCGAATCAAATTCCAGACATCAATGGCGCCGTTGATGTCTGAGAGCTGTTCTTCGGAAATGCGCGCGGCCTCTCTCAACCGAACGGTCTGGACCGCCTGCGGCAGATGGGCCGCGCCAGCAGACCGGGTGAGCAGATCCCGCAGGGATAGCCAATCCCCTCGCGCGCGGAATCGACGTTCGAGATACGTGGTGGCTTTTTGATCCTGTGGGCTGTGATCCAGGACCTCGAGCATCCGATCCTCTGCTGTTACATCATCCCCTTGTCTGCGCGCTTTATCCGCATCTTTGTACAGGAGCGCGATATATTCCTCGACCTTCATGCCTTCGGGAAGTCCCTCAGGTGCTTGACGTTCGACTCTAGACATTGTTGACGCAGGGTCAGCTTGTATGTCTTCTGAGGCAGTGCTGGCTGCCTGGGGCGTCACCTGGGAGGGCGCTGATGCCTCTGCTGCAGGCGCCTGGTGTGCCTCGGTTGAGGGCGCTGCCAATGCAGCTTCTGAAGGTGCCGCGTCCGAGGCAGGGCCGGTTTGAGGCACCTGTTCCTGGGGTTTTGCTTTGGTGGCTCTTTGTTCGACGCCCTTAGACAGCTGTAAAATGGTTCGCTCGTCCTCTGCTTGTCCCAGGGGTTTTAATTTTTCAAGCCACCCGAGGGCGTCTTCAGGCGATCCCATTTCATCCACATACAACTTGGCCAGCCTGCGGATGATCGGCGCTTGGGATTCAATATCTGTCTTACTCTCAATAACTGCCTCATAGGCCGAGACCAGCTGATCGACCGCGCCTGCTTCAGTTGCTCTGGATTCCAAAAATTCCAGCGCTGCTGTGCTGTCCGGCATGGCCTGGACAGAGCGTCGCGCGAGTTCCACACTCGAAGGAAGATCGGCTTTTTTCGCCATGCGGAGTAGAAAATCAGCGGCCCATTTGTGATCTTTTGTGTTGTCGCTCGTGATCGGCGTCTTGGAAATTGTCCGCGCCAGCTCCATCCGCGTCTCTTCGTTGTCTGGAGCGAGCTTTAGGGCGCGTTTGAGGGCGAGCACGGCCTGGGTGGTGTCCGACAAATGGTCGCTCAGGAGGTGGGCCAACTCCTTGTACAAGGCAATACGGCGGGCCGTGTCCTTTTCGCTGCGCGCCTCGAGCTCGCATAGCTTGGCAGCGTTCTTGTATTTGCCAGCCGCATAATAGATTTCACGGGCACTGTACAGTGCAAGGAGGTTTGTCTTGTCGAGCTCGATCGCCTTGCGATAGTGGTCCAGGGCCCGCTCGTGATCCTGATACACCCGTTCCCAAATCTCACCGGCTTGTTGGTGCAGGTCTGATCGAATCACCACTTTGGTGCCGGTTGCGTCTATGTCGGTTAGGGTCTCAAGTCGCTGCTCTAGCACTTGAACAGTGGCTTCCCAGTCACTGGCTTCCCGATATATCGCATCCAGGCGATCGCCAATGCCCGCATGGGATCGATCGCAGTCAAATCCCTGCAACAGGGCTTCCACACCGCGGGTTAAGTCTGAAATTTTATCGAGATAAACCTCCCCGGCTTTGAAATAGAGGTCTGCAATTTCCTTTTTATCCTTAATTACTTGTGCACGATATTTGTATAAGTTGGCCAAGTATTCGAAATCGCGGCTGCGCTCTGCAATGCCACAGAGATCGACAAATGCCTGTGTATCGGTCGGGTCTTTCTCAAGGATAGCACGGTACTTTTCGGCGTCAGACATTGTTATTCATCCCTTTTAAATTCATTACCTATTCCATGTCCCGGTCAAGGTTATCATATTGCGAAAATTCTGTTCAACGGCGAAATGGCAATTACCGCAATGGAGTATTATATATTACGGTATCGGACCGTTATATATTACTTCCGCGATTTAGTTAATAAAGTAAAATTTTTCGTAGAGATGAAGCACGAGGGGATTCTAGTAAATATATATATTTGCAGAAATTCATGGCTTTTCGGGTTCCAGGGCACCGAGAAAAGGTACTGACAAAGAAGACGATGTCTTGACGCAGACGCCTTGCCAAATTAATTAAAGGGAAGATGAACAAATAAAACGGAGCGTTTTAAATGAAACTCGTAGAGTGCGTACCTAACATCAGTGAGGGCAGGAACCCACAGGTCATCGAAACCGTGGCTGCTGAAGTCGAGACAGTCGATGGGGTTCGGCTCCTCGACGTGGATCCGGGCGCTGCGACCAATCGAACCGTGATTACATTTGTAGGTCCGCCCGAAGCAGCTTTGGAAGCTGGCTTTCGCCTTATCAAAAAGGCCGCTGAATGCATTGATATGCGGACGCAGAAAGGCGCGCATGCCCGCAATGGGGCCACGGATGTCGTGCCGTTTGTACCGCTCGGCGAGACGACGATGGAAGAATGTATCGAGCTGGCCAGGCAATTGGGGGAGCGGGTCGGACGTGAGCTGGGCATTCCAGTGTACTTATATGAAGAGGCAGCTGCCAAGCCCGAGTGGCGCGTACTGGCCAATATCCGCAAGGGCGAGTACGAGGCGCTTCCGGAAAAACTCGGAACGCCCCAGTTTAAACCCGACTTTGGCCCAGATAAATACGACGATTATGTGGCGCGGACCGGTGCGACCCAAATCGGGGCGCGCCAGTTTCTCATTGCATACAACATTAATTTAAACACGAAAAATACCCGGCTTGCCAAGCGCATCGGTCTCACCATTCGCGACCAGGGCGGGGCTGTGATGCGGGATGATGCGGGCAAGAAAATACGGGGACCGGACGGTAAATTCCTCAAGCACGACAAAGGGCTGTTCGATAAATGTAAGGCAACGGGGTGGTTTATCGAGGAGTACGGTGTGGCCCAGGTGACCATGAACCTGACGGATTATCGCGTGACACCGCCCCATGTGGTTTTCGACAAGGTCAACGAGCTGGCCTGGGAAATGGGCATCAGGGTCACGGGATCTGAACTTGTCGGGCTCATACCCCGGGCTGCCATGTTGGAGGCCGGGCGATATTACTTGGCCCAGCAAGGGCAAAGCACGGGTGTTCCAGAAGCTGATCTAGTTGAGACCGCTATTATGAGCATGGGGCTCAACCAAATTACGCCGTTCAACCCAAAAGAGCGCATTGTCGAGTATGCAGTGGCTGAAAACCGGCCGATTATCTCCGGTACGATCGCTGAATTGGCCGATGAATTATCTCGCACCTCTCCTGCGCCGGGTGGGGGCAGTGTGGCAGCCCTATGCGGTGCGCTCGCCGCTGGTCTCGCGGCCATGGTGGCCAACCTAACAATAGGAAAATCCGGCTACCGAAGCGCCAAAAAGGAAATGATAAAGATCGCCGATGCCGGACAATTCCTAAAAGATCGCCTGCTCCGGGCGGTCGATGACGACGCGGCGGCATTTAATGCAGTGATGGCCTGTTTTGGCATGCCAAAGGGCCCGGACCGGGACGCTGCTATCCTCGAGGCAAACAAGAATGCCGCGTTGGTTCCCCTCTCTGTGGTCGAGACCATCCCGGAAGTGCTCAATCTGGCCCAGGCCGTTGCCGAGCGGGGCAATAAAAACTCCCTTTCCGATGCTGCAGTGGCTGTGCTCGCGGCCCGGACCGCGGCGTTCGGCGCCTATTATAACGTGCTGATCAACTTACCCAGTATCGATGATAAACAGTTCGCCGAAGATCTGAAGCGCCGGGCCGATGGCCTTGTAAATAGTGTGGCCAAGCGCTGCACCGACCTAGAATCAGCGCTCGTCGCCGAGCTCGAAGCGCCGCTAAAAAATTAAAATCGTGCCCGTCCCGAAATAGGAATTATTTGATCAAAATGTAGCTGCGGGGTTTATCCCCGCAGAAGGAACAACCTAGCATTACATAGCTTTTCACCGTGGGGATAAACCCCACGGCTACAACAGGATATTGAGAATGACTATTTCGGGACGGCCACTACAATAGGGTTACGCATCCCGGTGGAGCAGGGAATTGACGAGCGCTTCGAGGGCCTGGGCGGCTTGCTGGTCTAGCCCGTTGTGGCGATGGAGTGCATCTACAGCGAGTTTCGTATGGGTTGCCGCGCGCTGCCGGGCCTCTTCAATAGCGCCTGTTTTGCGGACGGCTTCGGATATTTGGGGTGCTACAGTGGCCGCATCCTCAACAGATGCGAGCGCTTTGAGAAGGGGGCGCAGCGTTTCAGACGTGCGGCTTGCCAGAATGACCGGCAGGGTCATCTTTCCCTCGCTAATGTCAGCGAGCAGGCTCTTTCCCAAGCGGTCGGCGTCAGCGGTAAAATCTAGGACGTCGTCGATCAATTGAAACGCGATCCCAGTATGCCAACCAAAATCCCCTAGATCTCTACACTGCATAGGATCCGCACCTGCGGCAAGGGTGCCTGAATGGGCTGCAAAGCGAAACAGACTGGCGGTCTTTCCCTCGATGATGCGGAAGTATTCCTCGTCGGTGGTGTCGATGGATCCGCGGCGCTTTAGCTGGGTAAGCTCCCCAGAGATAATCTGGTGCAGCGTATCTAAAAAAATCCCCATAAATGCAGCGTCTCGCTTGGAGACGATCTCAACGGTTTTTGTGAGCAGGTAGTCGCCTCCCAGCACTGATATGGCGTTGCCGTACACCACTCTTGTGGCGGGCAATCCCCGCCGGAGTTCCCCTTCGTCGATGACATCATCGTGCAATAACGTGGCATTGTGTAACAGCTCGCACGCAATGGCGAGGTCCGTGGGCAGGGGATCGGCGCCGCCGGCAGCGCGAAAAGCGACCAGACACAGCATGGGTCGAATCCGCTTGCCGCCGGCCTCCATCATGTGTCGACAGGGTTCGAGGATACCCGCTGGCGCGTCACTGCAAGCATGTATGAGCGCGCTATCGAACGCCTCGATTTCATCTCCCAGGAGGCGGGCCGCGTTTTCAAGCGCCGTCACGATAGGGCCTTCGACACCGTCTCTTTGGGAAATTTCTTTTAATAGGCCAAGAGCGTCCATCTGCTCCTTTCTACTCGCACCATAACGGGCGTGTCACCTGTTTGCAAGAGACATCAGTTGGAACGGGGTTGTCAAGGCGGAATGGGGAGATAGACCTAAAAACCTATTCGTCGGCCATCACTGCTAGTGTCGCTGCCGATGCCTTGGTCACATCGGCCAGGAATCCAAAATTCAGCGTATCGTACGCATCACTCGACTGATGGTAGTGTGGATTATCAGTCGGGTTATTGTGGTCACCTGTATATTTTTCGATGATAAATGCTGCGACGTAACCTACGTCCCAGAACGATCCTTCGTCACCTCACCCACATTGGTCGTCGATCACCTTCTCAACCGACAAACCCACAAACGCGTTGCTTGCATCGGCAAATGTATGGGCCATCCATGGGGAGTCCTCTTTTGTCGCCACGGTAACTTCTTCGCTGCCTACAGGTTCATACCCGATCATATCCAGTGCGTAAAAAGCGATAATATCATCCCCGTTTTGAATGGCATCTATGGCATAGTTTTCACTGCCCACCAGGCCGATCTCCTCATTGGAGAAGAACACGAGTTTAATCGTCCGGCGATAGCTGCAGTCCTTTAGCACGCGGGCTATTTCAATCAGGGCCACTGTTCCGGACGCATTGTCGTCTGCACCGGGCGCCCGTCCGTTAAACGGCAAGCAATCGTAGTGGCCTCCGGCCATGACAATTTCGTCTGCGAGGTCGGTCCCTGGAAACTCAACCTCCAGATTTGTCCACGTTCTGCCCTGATAGCTATAGGTATGGGCGCTGTATGACACACCATAGCTGTCGAGCCGATCTTTGATGATGCCGAGCCCAGCCTGCTGGCCATCGTAGGTTCTACGCTCGTACAGCTCGGTCAAATCAAAAGCGCTTCCCTCTATATTGTCCTGCGATACCGCCGCGACCAAGTCTTCTGGATCGCATGCGGGCTCGGTGTCGGTATCGGTATCGGTATCGGTGTCTGTATCGGTATCGGTGTCTGTATCGGTATCGGTGTCTGTATCAGTATCGGTGTCTGTATCAGTATCGGTGTCGGTGTCTGTATCAGTATCGGCATCGGTGTCCGTATCAGTATCGGTGTCCGTGTCAGTATCAGTGTCCGTGTCAGAATCTGAATCCCCATCCGAGTCAGCGTCGCCGTCAGAATCTGAATCCCCATCTGAATCGCTGTCGCTATCCCCGCCTGAACCGCCATTATCAGTATCAGAGCAAGCGATCTGACCGACCGGCCAAATCGCCAACATACAGATGCAGATAAGCATGGTTCGCTTTCCATTAAGCACTTGCATGGTGTGTTTTCTCCTTTTTTTGCAGTGTGGTCATAGTCCACTAGATTACTAGTCTTTAGAAATCTACCACGGAATCGCGACTAGATAAAAGGAGAATCAGAGTCAGATGTTCTCTGTCCTAAGAAAAGACCTCATGAGTTTTTTACAGTTCGGTTTACGTTGCTCATTGGAAAGTTGGGTTCGGCTAGATTCAAAGAAGTATCATCAATTGCTGCATATTTTAAAGAGGTTATATTAATATAGTGATATTGCAAAAAATAGCAGTGTATCGGCACGTTAGAACCAGGCTTTTGCTTGTCATGATAGGATGTCTCTGGTTCGCTTTTGGGTGCCTCGATTTCAGTCTGCCTGAAACAGTCGATAGCGAGGCAGGGGACAGCGACACTGATTCAGATATCTCCTCAGATAGCAACACGGATGCGGACACGGATACGGACATCGACACGGATACAGACACCGACACGGATACAGACACCGACACGGATACGGACACCGACACGGATACGGACATCGACACGGATACGGATAGCGACACCGGCTCGGACACGGGTACTGGTACGGACACCGGCTCGGATACGGACACCGATACAGATACCGACACGGGCTCGGACACGGATACGGATACGGACACCGACACCGACACGGGCACTGGCACGGATACGGACACGGGCACTGGCACGGATACGGACACCGGCTCGGACACTGTTACGGACACGGACACCGACACGGGCACTGGCACGGATACGGACACCGACACGGGCTCGGACACGGGTACTGGTACGGACACCGGCACGGATACGGATACTGGTACGGATACTGGCACGGACACGGATACCGACACGAACACGGAGTTCACTACGACCTTGGTCCTCAAGCATAGTGGTCAGTGTGTGGATGTGGAACAATCTTCCCAGGCGGATGGGGCGAACATTTTACAATGGGGTTGTACCGGGGGCGACAATCAGAAGTTCAGATTCGAATACCTAGGAAACGGGACGTATAACATCCGGCCCGTGCACAGCGACAAATGCTTCGAGGTCTTTGGGGGCAGCACAGAGAATGGAACAAATGTGGCCCAGTGGTGGTGCTACGGCAATGACAGCCATCGCTTTGAGCTTTTGGACGCAGGAGGCGGCTACTACTCTATTATCAATGTAAATAGCAATAAATGTCTCGACATTGAGAACAGCTTCACCACTAGCGGCGCCAATCTACAACTTTGGACATGTACCGGTAACGATAACCAGAAGTTTGCAGTGAATCGGCAATTACCCTGATCCGCGATCGTAGTAGACTTCCATAAGCGTCAATCCAAGGGCGGGTGCTGTATGACCGAGAGCGGACCGATCGCCGCTGTTCAACACCTGGTCGATAATGGTAGGCGCCAAGCGTCCCCTTCCAATGTCGATGAGCGTGCCGGCGATGATCCGCACCATGTTCTTTAAAAACCCATCGCCTTTAACATCGATATTGATGATGCTGCCGGCCTGTTCAGTGACGGTAACTTCATTGAGGCAGCGCACCGTGGTTTGACGCTCGCAGTCCTTTGCGCGGAATCCAGCAAAATCGTGTTCTCCGACCAAGTATGCGGCAGCTTCCCGCATGGGGTTTAGGCCTAGCAGATGGGGAACAAACGCAGCGGTCCGCCTGTGATGTGGAGACGGAATTTTGCGGGATAGTATCTGATACCGGTAGTGCTTGCCGATGGCGTCAAAGCGCGCATTGAACGAATCGGGTGCAAGGACACCGTCACACGCGGCGATATCCGGACCAGCCAGAGCGGTAGCGCCCCGTAGGATGCGGGCGACGGGAAGGTCGGTTGCTGCAGAAAAGCTCGCAACTTGCCCCAGGGCATGAACCCCGGCATCGGTTCGGCTGGCACCTTGAACGCGGATCTCTTGCCGCAGTACGACCGACAAGGCCTCTTGCAACCGGCCCTGCACGGTGGGGATGTTGGGCTGCTGTATTTGCCACCCTGAAAAGGGCGCGCCATCGTATTCGATTGTCAGGCGATACGTGGACACGCGGCGCTTAAAACTCGAGTGCCAGACCGAACAGGAACGTGGCACTGCCCGCGGTGTCAGTACTGAGATTCATAAAGTCGTCGTTGCCAAATCTGTCCACCACGGCCCACAACACCTCGGCAAACAGGTAGCTGTGGTTGACACCGGCCTCGTTGTCAAAGGTGCGGGCAGACATCTGATCAAAATCATCCAGCCGAAACATCAGCCCAGTGCTGAATTGCCAGCCAATGGTCCCGCCCGCCCCCTTCTCCTGTTGACCATTCGGCCCTTGCAAGGTGGGTACCTTGCCCCCGTCATGCACCCACCACAAATACCAATTGAGCCCGGCCTTTGCAAAAGGTACCAAGGGAACACCAAGGGCGTCGGCAAGTATATCCACGCGGACCACGAACAGGGCTGCAAATGGGATGACATTGAGCACTGTGTAGTCAGCGGATTCAACATCGGTCGCCGCGCCACTTGCGTCGAGGATCTCGGACTGTTTGTATTCCTGCATAAATCCAACCGAGCCGCCGATGCCTAGGCTCAGGCCAGGGGGGTGCCAAAACTGCCAATCTAATTCGAGTGTTGTCAGGAACATCATCGCGTTCCCAAAGGTGTCCTCGTAGGGCGTGCCGTCTAAGGAATCATTTTTGTCTACCGCCGGGCGATAGGGGCCGAATTTCAACTCAAACGCACCGTATTGGGGACTGGGTACATAGGCATTGGCCCCTCTGGGAATCATTCCGATAAAGAGGATTATGCAAAGTAAAGACCACCTCATCCCATCCTCCTGCGCCGCCAGATCCCGTGGCCCAGTAGTGCGGCCAAGAGGGCGAGCAAGCCAACACCGGCAGTGCCGGTGGGGCCGAACATTGTCAATGGTATCGTCAAGACGGCGATCAAACTGAGGGCCGGTTGGGTCATCCCCCTTAACATCTCGCTCTTTTCAACGAACGCTGCAGCACCTGGGCCGACCGCGTAATACGCGTCGATCAACAATCGCCCGACAGGTATCTTTTCGAGGAAATCATCTCGAAACCTGCGCAGGGTGACCACCACCGGGTGGTCGTAAGAACCGAATGCAGCCGTGGCCACAAAACAAAACTTGCCCCCTTGGCAGCCGGACTCGGCACAGTTGTTCCAAAAGCCCGAAGACTCTCCTGGTGTGGTGCAGACAACCTGGGAAATGACCGACGTATTTCGGTAGTCGTCGTACGCGACCACGCCAAATTTATATGCAGTGCCGTTGGTGAGGCCGGTCACGGTGCCTTCTGAGAAAGTACCGATGATCTCTCTTTTACTGTATGCCGCATTTGGATTGTACGGGTCGCCTGCTGCGAATCCCCCTTCTGGGCAGTCATCGAGCCCACCGTCAGCGCGAGACAGGGGTGCTGCAGATACACCGGCATTCTTACCGGTATCGGTCTGAGTATCGGTGTCTATCTGGGTATCGGTGTCTGTCTGGGTATCCACCTCTGTATCTGCGCCCCCATCACTGATGCCACTGTCAATATCGGCGTCTGTGGTGGTATCGGTATCTATCAGAACATCCGTATCCGCGGTGCCTGAGCCGCTCCAGTAAACGATGAAATACCCGGCGATGTCAGTTGTGGTAGCGGAGTTCGAATCAGTGTCCCCTACCCCTTCATCCCCATCTGAGTGCCAAGAAATAAGCGCTTTGTCGCTGCCGGGCGTAGCTGAAATGCCCGTTGGCGCGGCCGGAACACTGGTATCCCAATCCAGGGTTATGGGATTATCCGCCCAGATCGGAAACTCCTCCCCGTCTTCAAAGAGCCCGGCCCAGATTTTTGTGTCTGAGCATTCACTGGAGATATCGGATAGGGCGAAGTCAGGCGTCACTGGTCCGGCTTGCCATTCACTTGCATCGTAATCTATAAGTTTCGCACAGGTTTCATTGTCGTTGGTGCAATCTGAGCCGACCAATAATTGGAGGGGTTTGGTCGAATTGGCTTCAGCGCCTGAAAAAGTGACGCGAACGCGCAACAGGACGCTGTTTAGCTCCTCGCAGTCAAAGTCGTTCAACTTTACTTCGCGTTCGTCCCATTCTGCCTGAAGGTCAGCGCTATTGTCGCTGCGACCCAGCAATTCAATGACAACAGCAGCCCTGGCCACGCCCGGCGAAAACCCGATCAGGAGCGCGACCACTGGAAATAATGGCATTTTATTCGTCATGATGCTCGATTAATAGCAAGATCCAAACCAGAAGGCGAGTTTTGTCTTTGCGTGGGATTCTTGATTTTTGGTCCGTGCGTTTTGTCAATTTGACAACCCGCGAGCGAACCGCACGACTTTTCGTCTGTCAAAACCTCAGAAGTTTGTTTATCCCCTGAGCAAGTTCGATGCGATGACCACGCGCTGGATTTCAGAGGTCCCCTCGTAAATTTCTGTAATGCGCGCATCGCGGAAGTGGCGCTCAGCCGCGTACTCGGTGGTGTAGCCATAGCCGCCGTGGACCTGAAGGCCCTGGTTGGCCGCAAAGTTGGCAGCTTCAGCGGCAAATACCTTGCACATGGCCGATTGCTGGCTAAAGGGCTTGCCAGCGTCCTTGAAGCAAGCGGCCTGCAGGGTGAGCAAGCGGGCCGCTTCCAGACGGGTGGCCATATCTGCGATTTTAAACTGGATAGACTGGAGTTTTGCAATGGGGCGGCCAAATGCCTGCCGCTCCTTTGCAAAGGCGATCGCCTCCTCCAAGGCAGCGCGACCAATGCCCAGGGCCTGGGCTGCAATGCCGATGCGTCCGGCGTCAAGGGTGGTCATGGCAATTTTAAACCCCTGTCCCAACTCGCCGAGCAGGTTGTCCTTGGGGATGTGGGCGTCCTCGAGAAAAATTGACGAAGAGTGGGAACCGCGGATGCCCAGCTTGTGTTCCTTGGGACCGCAGCTGACCCCCGGTGTGTCCATGGGGACGATAAACGCCGAAATGCCTTTGTGTTTTTTTGATTTGTCGGTGTAGGCAAAGATGATGCTGATGTGGGCGTTGGGTGCGTTGGTGATAAAGTTCTTTTCCCCGTTCAGTACCCACTCATCCCCCTTCAGCACTGCTGTGGTCTTCATCCCAGATACGTCAGACCCGGCCCCAGGTTCGGTAAGGCCGAAACAGCCGAGCTTCTGTCCCGATGCCAAGGGCTTGAGGAATGTCTCTTTTTGCGCCTCTGTGCAGTATTTTATCAGTGGATCACAGACCAGGGAGTTGTTCACGCTCATGATCACGGATGTGCTGGCGCACGCCCGGGAGATCTCCTCCATGGCTACGACATAGGAGACGTAGTCCATCTCGCCGCCGCCGTATTGATCTGGGATGGCCACCCCCATGAATCCCATTTCGGCGAGCATGGCTATCTTTTCTGCTGGAAATCGACCCTCCTGGTCAATTTCAGCTGCAATGGGGTCGAGCTCCCGCACTGCAAAATCCCGGGCTGTATCCCGTACCATCAGTTGTTCTTCTGTGAGTTCAAAGTGCATGCTTACCTCGCAATCCGCGCGACCTACTGGATCGCGGCTATCGGGTCCTCTTTAAATCCAAGGACACAATTAGCGGGAACTAAAGCGCGAGTCAATTTCAATAGACGATTTCGACAGACAAGGGTCCATGTCATAATACCTGTCCCGGAAACCTCTCCCCCTAACCCCCTCTCCGATGCGGAAAGGGGGCACCGGAATTAGATAATCCAATGATTCAGAGCAGTTTTCCTCCCCCTTCCCTCGCAGGGCAATGGCATTCGGTTAAGGATTTTTGGGTGTTTTTATAGCGTAGGATCGCCAGAAAAGAATCCCCCTTGAAAAAGGGGGCAGGGGGATTTTCAATTGTCCAAGCAATTGTTTTCAAAGGTAAAATTCGAT
>JASJCT010000020.1 GCA_030065855.1 Myxococcota bacterium | reverse complement strand
TCACAAACAATCCTCCATGATCACGCAGAGTGAGGAGGTTGTTCGCGAAACGAGGAATGCTTTACTTTATTCTATTGTAATGATCAGTTCTGCCGCCACTAGTGCGATCAGTACGCCCGCCACGTGACACATATGCCGCCACAGATTCTCGCTGCGCCGGTATGGACAGATCTTTTTCCGCCTGTTCGGATGTGCTGACCCGCAGGTAGCTCACCCAGACGTTGCGGTTACTGGCCATTATTCATTACCCCAGTTTTCGAATGGACGTGGCGGACGCCTGCATCTTGAATTGCCCCCAACATGGGGCCGAGCAGATCGAACTCCCACGGCAGGATATCTTCCGGCATTCGAAGAATGCCTTCTACCTTCAGTTTCGGTTTGGCCGACCGCCTTGTTCCCTTTTTCTTTGATTCTGTCATCTACAAGCTCCTTTTTTTCTTAATTTTCGACTAGTTACCCGTAGAACGCAGTCCTGTTCATCGAACTGGGACTCGGCGCTCCGTAATCTCGTCGTTTCTCACTGATACAAAGCATCCTTACTGCCAGGAGGGGACGCGAGAAAATTGATTCCCAACGAAAAATTGCTTCCAGAAATTCGATTCAACACCTTCGACGTCGCAGTCCTGATTGACGAACTCCTAGTAGATGTGTCATCGCTACTTGATGTTCAATCGCCCCAATAGACTTGATGAGCACATTACCCAGCTTGGTGGTACTGGAGACTCCCAGGGACATGCCGTCCACTTTCTTGAGCGACTGAAACGTGCCGACGAGGGAGCAAGTCGGCTAGCGCTGAATTTGTATCACAAACCCAATGCGCTGCGTTTCGTGCTCAGTTGGATCAAAGTTCCTGAAAATGTGTCTCGCGTCGCGATATCGCTACTGCCTGAGGACAGGGGACCCTATGTCGTTGCCGAGCGGGATGGTAAGTTCGTCACGTGTCTGGGAGAAGGGATGGGGATCGATGGGCTCTATTTCGTTGCCCACGATCGCCTATTGGCTCTTCTTGATCGTTGGGGACAGATAGAAGAAGGGATCGATCACGCAAAGCAACTGAAGTCCGAGAACCTTTTAGACGCCAGCCTAAAGCGCATAGAGGCATCTGGGCTCTCATACACGCGGGAGGACTTGAGCCTCATTGCGCCGCTTCAACCGTTACTTGTTTATGAGATTTTTGCGGAGATCTTCGAAGGAAGCAAGCGTGTTACCTTTGCTTCACAGATCCTATCCCGTAAACACGCGAAAAGGAAAATTGACGACAACACGGCCAAGCTGTTTTGGAACGAAATGTTCCGTGTGTCCCACAATATAGTGCTCTTCGGTATGAACGGAACTCGTGGGATCGAGCCCATTCTCGAGTCTTCCGAGGACCTGGACGCCTTGTGGAATGCACTCAATGCTGCGATGTGGATGAACACATTTCACCACGCATTCAGGGTGATCTGGCTTCTAGGGCGTTTAGAGGGGAAGCTTCGGCAAAAGTATGAACAGGCGCTCTGGCAGCCACAATCGGAGATGGAATGGCTTCTCGGCCTTTTCGGAACCACCATGTCCATGATGAAGCGGGGGACCGATGTGGATACGAGGGCGCGAATGCTCAAGCGGTTGCACCGAAAAATTTACAAGTACATCCCCCCAGTAACTGGCTGGATCGTAAAATATTTGGAGGAAGAGTTCTTTAAGAGACTGGTGTTTGTCCTTACGGACGCGGAACACGCGTTGGAACAGTTTTGCCTTCCGCAGATGCAGGAGGGTCTTTTCGAACATCTGAACCTGCTGCCAGATCCATCGCCATACGTTTTTGAAAAACCTGAAAACATCCCACCACGACTTGCAGTGTCCAACACATTGAGCTTGGCAAGCGAATTCATGAACAATTCGCGAGGACTCGCTTCATTGGTGATGGCTTTACCCACGCTTGTGGACCTTGAGGCCGAGGATATCTATCCTCCCAAATTGCTGGTCGATCTCCTAACACCGCCATGGGATCGGAAGTGGACACAGGTCATCCTCGAACGAGAGACCGAAATGTGGAAGACACCCGCTGCCAAAACATCCAAATCCGTCGGCAGAAACGCTCCTTGTCCATGCGGTTCTGGGGTCAAGTATAAGAAATGCTGTTTGGGCAAAGAAAACCAGGCGTAGCGCCAAGGAGTTCAATAACAGAGGAGGCTCGTATTGGTGATTGAGAAGACGGGAAGCCGAAACAGAAAAACATGGGATTTTGATGAACAGGAAAAGCGCATCAGGCAGATCTTGAAAGGCGGTAAATCCGACGAAATATGGAAATCGCCGCAAACAGTGGCAAGTTATCGGCAATATCTGAAAGAGAACATATGCAGGCCCTGTCTCCTGACCGGTATCGAGGACTTCCCTTGGGAGGAGCGATATGTTTTCGGGTATGGGGATCCAGAGGAGTACGAAGAGCTCAAGAAAACCAGGCCCTCGTATACAGACACTTTTGAGTTGTTGGAAATAGAGGGCGAACCGGAAGAGCAGATTTACGTGACGGTGAAACGCATCAGTGACGAAAAGATATTTAGACTGGAGCTGGATGGTCTTGAAGCTGTTGATCAAGAATCTGATAACTACATGCTACTCCACGATTATTCTGTGTGGCATGTGAATTTTTAGCTGCTGGAATCATTTCCACATGGCTGCCATCGCGGGTCTTCTGTGTATGGAGCATCTATCGGGCGCAAAAGTGAACAAGATGCCAGGTAAAAAGAAAATTTCGAAAAAGGAGTCCAAACTCCTAGATCTGTTGCGAAGCAGTTTGTCAGAAGAGGAAATCCGTCAGGTGTTTGCGGGCGCTCTCTTGTCCCTCGACAAGAAGGGTTTCGACCGGTTGATACAGCATCTGCATCTCGATACCGGAAAGACATTGCGACAAGTGATGGCCTCGTACAAAAAGGGCGTATCAAAATCCAAACCAACGCCGGGTCTGGGCAAGATACGACAAGAATGGGACCGGGCCATTAGCGATTGGTGGGATTGTCTGATGGAATCGGGAGACGAAGAAGGAAAGTATGTCTATCAGGAAAACCATTGGGATGCTCCCTATCTCGATACATCAGCCTTAGCCGAGGATCTGAAGAAAATAGCTGCCAGAATGAGATCCATGATTCACCGGGTGGTCAAAGAAAATGTCGATTCGGAATTCGACTTTTTTGAACTAGCTGAAAAGAGCGTAGAAGAGGTCGGCTCAGGTTTGCCCGAATGGATGGAGTGTTGGGACGATGGTTATTTGTTCGGAGCCGAGGTGACCGGGTGCCTCCTGGAATGGGCTTGGCTAAAGGCTCGCACAAATCAGATAACAGAAGCATCTTTTGAGTTTATCGAAGACGTTCGGGAGCTCGAGTCCTCGAATGACAAAATATATTTGGATGAAGATGCCGTGGTCGGTTTCGTACTGGCCCTGGACGAAGATTGCCAAAGGGATATTTTAGCCGGTATCGAAGAAAACCGAACCGCACCTGAATGGAAGGCGGTATTGGGCAATGTGCGTTCCGGATGGTTTATGTTGCACAAAGAATTGTTGAAGCGATGGTCGAAATCGCGGCATAGTGAAATTTGCCGAGAAAATATCCAAAAAGACTGGAAACTAGCACTCCCGGTTTTGGAGGGTCTTATTAAAAAAGGTGCCTTTGAGGAAGCCTCCGCCATTGCCGAGGAGGCCCGTAAGGGATTGTTGGATGACGAACTGTGGGAGCCGACAAGAGATCTGCTCATCTGTCATCGGCAGCATTATTTTTTTTACAGCTCTGAAGAGACTCTTGTTCGATTCTTCAACCTCTGGTCGAAAACTGCGGGAGGTCTGGGTAGAAAAGAGCTTCAAGCGGCTCTTAGCCTTCAAGCCGTCATGGTGGCCAAATGGAAGGATTGGGATACGGTTCTTTCAAAGTTTGACAAGAGTTCATCAGCCGGATTCGAAGCGCTCGTAGACAGATTCTATGAGCAATGGAAAAACTTAACCGCAGAGCAAGCCGAAAAATACACCGTCGACAAAGACTGGGGCATCGAGGGGAGTTGGATTCCGATCCTCATAGACGAAGCGAGGGCAAAGAGGCGTAACTCGAGGCGCTTTCACAAATCCATGCGAGAATGGCTCAAGCAGGCCAGTCACCCTTCCGAAAACATGAAGCACTTGCGTTATTATCTTGAGAAGTTGACTTGGGAGTTGAATCGCAGCTCGGCTATCCGAAAAATCTCTCCCGCCTTATATCAAATTCTCTCATCCCGATACAGTGAAAGTGATTTACTCGATAAGTCTATGAAGAGGTGGCTCAAACGACTTGATGGGTCGGCTCTGTTTTCCGATATCATGGCGGTGTGGAAAAAGGGCATTGTCCATCTCGTACCGGATCCGGCCGGCGCCCGTAATTCGAGATACGATCACCATGCGGAGTGGTTAAAGGCACTCTTCGAGCTGAATCACCCTGAATATGACCGAATGGTCAAAGAGTGGAGGGAGATCCATCGGCGTCGGATAAACCTCTGGAAAGCCGTTTCGAAGCAGGGGTTGCCTGTTCCAGGAAAGAGGTAAGTAAACCATGAGTCCAAAAATTCGCCGCAACGATCCTTGCCCCTGCGGAAGCGGCAAGAAATACAAGAAATGCTGTCTGGAGAATCGCTCGCAGCAACGGCAAACTACACCACAAGGTAGATTCCGTTTTGAACCCGGGAGCTATGGCCACCCTGAACGTTGCATGCCATCCATCGCGTGTCTTCGGGATGGAGATGACTCCTCGGAATATCACTTCGTTGTGGTGAAACCTGACACCGTGCTTGATAGTCCAGACCGCGCCAATGCAATTGCCACCGAGGATTTGACCGCAGCTTTTTCCACGAAGAAATCGACCGGCGGCGATGAGGCTGTTGCCATATTTCTAAGAGAACGCGGCTACGTGACGGTGGATGACTTCAATATTGTCGATTCCAAATCAGAGTCAACCGCGTCCTGGATGGATGATGATGGAGTACATTTTGTGGCTCCAAGTGTCATATAGCGCCCTAATGGATCACCCCAAAAGCGGCCCTCGGATCCGTACCTTAAGGTTAACTATTGGGAGTACGCATTCTTCTTTTCACAAACAAACCCCCGCAATCACAGGGTGAGGAGGTTGTTTGTGAAAAGAAGAATGCTTTAGTCTACTTTTAAGTATAGATCCACTCTGCCGCAATTTGCTGGATCCGTTCACCCGCTATATGACACTCCAAGCCACCACGCTCCTACTCTTGAACAATTGGATGCGGCGAGCAAGGTGTATCAGAAGAACATTCGCAAATCGCCGTTATGGGACGAAATGGTCAAAGAGTTTGGGGAGGAAAAGGCTGAGCAACTGCTCTCACAATGCCGTGTAGAAGAACGTCATTGAACCTATGCGAATTCTGTTGATACGCATGTTAACCAAGAAAATGGAGAGTTTTCCACTTGGGATCCGTAGCAGAAGTCAAAATTCCTCAAACCTTCCAACCTGCCGAAAACAAATAAGAATCCCAGTTGCATCGGTTCAAATTATTTTACTCTCAGCCTGATTTCGGTTGGTCAAATCAATACTTTGGGGAGCTGACAAAAAATCGTGCGAACCGAAGCACGGATTAAGTTAACAGAAAGCCTCGAAGACAACCTCTTCGGGGCTTTCGTCTTTTTAGTAAAGAATTCAAAGGCTTTGCGGCGTTCGCCTCCACGCAGAACCGCTAATATTTCAAAACCTGAGATCACCGCCACCACCGGTTTTCTCTCAATCTGGGCCGATTCTCTGCTCTCAGGTGCAGAGAGCGGGGCAGAAACGGGGACAAGTGGTTAACTCAAAACGCCGATTTTGGGGTGAAAAGTGATCTCTGGTTGACAGCGATATCCCAGGATTGAGCAAGGCCACTACATCACCCCCAGTATCCAGCCCTCAACGTCTTTTGCGACGGCGCGTTCCTGGAAATGGAGCTGGGGGTGGAAGTACGTCTGCAGTTTCCCGCTCAGATCGGTCTCTCGAAGCCATGCCGAAGCTGAATAAGCATCGTGCTGGTCTGGGGTTCGGCCTTCCCGCGGGTAGCTTTTGCTCCACAGGGATGGGTAGACCTCAACAAGAGCGGAGCGCCCCGGAGGAACATCCCAGCCGTCGAACGGCCAGCAGTGGATGTGATCACCGACTTCCCGACGCAGGTACCGCAACCAGGGTAGACCGGCGTGGGTCAACTTGGCCACCGAACCGGGAACGTCGAAGTGAAAAACTGATTTTGCTCCGGCACGCTCCTCTGTGAATCGTCTCCAGCGAGAACGCCCCCAACGGGCATCACCATTGCCGCAACTGCCGTTTCGAACGAAATCAACGCACGTGTGATCGCTGTCGGTAGGCCAGTGGGCCTGGAAGTCATCGAGAAACGTTTGCCAGTCCGGTAGGATGTGGTGGGTTTCGAAATAGCGTATTGGGAAAGAGAACGAGTGGTCAATGCCGACGATTGTCGGAACATCTTCTCGAAAAACCTCCACCAGCCAATGCGCGAGGCCCTTGCGCGTCCAATATTTTCGGGGACTCGGTGGTGGTTGCACTTCTACTGGTGCAGACTCTCTGTCGGCTATGTATGCACGCAGGCCTTTCAGACTCTGTTCAGGAGTTTGCGCCCCCGAGTAGTCGATGCCTATGTAGCGTTCAAAGGCCGGAGAATGGGTCATTGTTCTTCTTTCTTCCCGGCCTCCAACTGTTTGAGCATTCGGTCGAAATCGCTTTCAAAGAGCCGATCCTGGACGATGCGGTATTTTTCGAATTCGGATTCGGCGTGGGCCTTGGCCAGTTCTGCTGTCACTTTGCCCGCATCTTGAAGGATTTCCCGGTCCCAGAGCCTAAGGAAACCGCTGAGTCGCTTTTCCCAATCCTCCATGGTCATGGGGATTTTGCGCATGGCCTGAAGTTCCGCCATGTCCAGATAGGCCGATACGATCCGTTGCATCTGCTCAAGCTCGAATTCGGAGAGATAATTCTTGGCAATGGAGACATCGTACTTGTGGATTTTTCCGTTGGGCGCTCCTTCCCAACTGGTCAGCCCCATGCTCTCTTTTTTGTGATCCGCGCGATCCACTATGATTTCGGCGGCCGTATTCCCGTGAACCGCGTAGTGCATCTTGTTTTGAACAGCCGCGAAGAAGCGTTTGGTGGCTGCGGCGGTGGGATCGTAGTCCAGCGAGGTGGCGTAAATGTCCGTGACTTTTTGATAGAACTTGCGCTCGGAAAGCCGAATTTCACGGATCTTTTCAAGTTGGCGTTCAAAGAACTCATCGGTCAAGTTGCCGCCGTGTTTGAGACGTTCCACATCCATCGTCCAACCCTGAATCGTGTAGTCCTTGACAATCCGGTTCGCCCACTTGCGGAACTGCACGGCACGTTCGTTTTCAATCTTAAAGCCCACGGCGATGATGGCCTGTAGGTTATAGTGCTGGGTGTTGTAGTTTTTGCCGTCGGTGGCAGTTATTAAGTATTTCTTAATAACTGATTTTTTCTCCAGCTCTTTGTCGTCGAAAATACGTTTCAGATGCTGGTTGATGGCTGGAACCGAGACGTCATAGAGGGTTGCCATCATCTTCTGGGTCAGCCAGATATTCTCGTCCTCATAGCGCATCTCCACACTGGTTTCGCCGCCACCCCCGGCTGCGACAAAGGTCAAGTATTCAGCAGCCGATGAGCGAACGATGGATGTTTCTTTTTTCTTCATCGTTCACCTATGGATTTCGGTTCTTGTTTGGCTCATAGGCGTGTTTCCACTGTTTTTGACGACACCATAATATGCTTCTTCCCAAAGTTACTCCTCAATCTCAACGTCTTCTTTCATCCCCAGTTCCCGGAGGGCTCCTATCGTCTCTTCCACCTTTGATGTGGCAATGCCTCCAGGGGGAGATACATCAACAGAAAGCGTCAGTTTGAGCCCGTTAGATGTAGCGAATCGCGACAGAACCTTAGTATAAAAATTCATCCATTTTTGTGGTGGCACTTCTCCCGTCCAACGGAATCCAGACACTTCAGCACCAGAGGGTGGTTCGGATACTCTCGTTTTGGAACTGTCCGAATTAGACGTAGCTGTCAGTCCGGTTTGTACACCTGTTCTATCTTTGGTAGCCAAATTAACATCGGCCCTTCTTTGTTCATCTGATGAATCTTGTGGAGGCGGTGGTGTACTCGGTGCCTTTCGTCGTTCGAGATATTCCTCTGCTGCTTCTTTTTGTATCAAATAAACATCCTCAGAAATTTCGACGTCAAAAGCATCCAAAGATGCCTTATAGAGGAACGGGATATATTTCCCCTCAGTTGTTTTGACTACGTAAGCAAACACGCCGCCATTGACTCCACGTGAGATGGTGTCTTTTACCAAATCAGAATTCAGTAATCTCGGAAATTTGGGAGAAGCATAGAAAGCATCTCTCACGGACTTGGTGCTCCATTCCGGCAGAGCCGGTGGCCAATAGCGATTGAGGAAATTGGGACTAACCCCATCAACGACGATGTCTTCCTGTTTAAGTCTGGTCAAAATCAGTTCGACCAATGTTCCAGCCGAGCTGGAATGGACTAGACCGAGGTCGACCCGCTGTAGAGAGTTATCATCGGACAGCAAGAAAACATTTTTGTAGGCTCTCCAAACAGATTCCTTTAAATCACGCTCTGATCTTTTTAAGTTCTCGATGAGTTGGCGTCGCTGGTTTTCATCTAGCTTCAACTCCTCAGTCTCAGACTCAATTTCTTTCCAAGCCAGGCATTTGCGGACCTCCTCGGTGAGTGTTCTCCTATCGTCCGCCACAGACCAAATGAGTCCACTTTTGAAGGTTCTTGATGAAGTGCCGCTTTCTACCGACATTCTTTGGATTAGACTCTTCGTAGAGGGTTCGGATGCGTTGTGCTCTGGTGAGAGGACTACCAAGCTTAATATCGGCCTGTCAGGGATCTGCTTGCTCTGTTCCGGGAAAAACACTTTTTCTATGCCTGCTCCAGATGAAAACACTTTTTGAATTTCGGTTCGTAGTCTTTCCTCAATAAGCTGCTCACCAATACTGGCTCTACGGTCAGAGAGCAGTTTGTTGAGATTTGCTTGAAAGCTGAACCTGTAACGATTCCTTTCTGATGTCAGGAAATAGCAAACGTCAGATAACGCCTCGAGGCACTGTTCTACATTTCCGATATCCAATCCGGGTTCCGCCATTGCGAGGCGTACTTCGGGTAGAGTGGCCTCTCCTCGTCGCTGCCCACCGTTGGATTCAAACAGAACGACAGTCGCAATCTTTCGATGAAGTCTCCCTTTTTTGACTTCAGCTGACGCCTCCTTGTCTAGACGAACAGAATGGGCGTGATCCTTTCCCGAAATATCAGTTGTGACAGCCGGTTCTAACCGTGATTCACCAAGCTGTTCAAACACGGCAGCGCGAAATAGCGGATCTTCGAGAGGCGCTGTACCAAGGGAAATGAGAGGATCCTTATGGGCTCCTTTGTACCCTTCGCTGTACGCCTTTGAAACCCAAAGCGCCAGCAATCGAAGAACGCCGCGAGTCTGTTGAAAACGTGCTAGGCCTTGCCATTTGCGTTCGAAAACCGAAAGCAATGAAGGATGAAACGGGTACGAAGACGTGAGTGCGTCTCGGGAATTCTCAACCGGAAACCAACTGGGCAGCTGATGTTTGTTGGCCTGAAACCATACCTCGTATTCTTCGATGGTTTTCAAAGCATCTTTCGGCAACCCGGTCCATTCAAAAAGACGCCGCCTGATTATTTCTGAAGTCTCCGATTCCGCCGACATAATGACGGCTTTGCCAAGTCGATCCAGTAGCTTTTTGTATCGCTCAAAATCCGACTGATCTTCGACTGTCATTTCGAGTTCAGACGCGGGGATAGATACGGCAAGGACAACATTGTCGCGTGAACGTGATACTTCGGATAGGTTGTGTAGGAAATTGTACAACTGAGACGAGAGTCCGCTTTTCCGACTGCGACTGACATAGTTCATAAGCTCATCGAGAAGAATCAGGGCGGGCTCATTCTTGGGAAGCATTTTTTCGATAACATCCCCGCCGGGTGCGGTCAGATCTTCGTCATGCTTAGCAACAAGATTGAAACCTTCTACTCCTCCCAGTTGAAACGCTATCTCTCCCCATGGTGTTTTTCTTTTTGGAGATCCATCTTCACCGCCACGTCCGACAATTGAGTCGAATTCGGTGCCAACAAAAATCGCACAACGAGCGTCCGGTATAGTCGAAACGCCAGCGTCGCGCATGATTCCCGCAACGCCTTTCCAGGATTTCGCTTGCTTGCCACCTTTTGCCAGATGATACAGGAGCGTCAACGAGTGTGTTTTTCCGCCACCAAATTGGGTGGACAGGTTGAACACCGCCGAGGTTTCGACCTTAATGCCGTTCAGGCGTCGAACGGTTTGAACAGCCAGATCATGGAGGTTCTTAGTCAGAAAAGTGCGCTCAAAGAATTCACTGGGATCTTGATAAACATTAGGGGCTCTGCCATCGCGTACATGATCTAGATGTACAGCGAATTCCGACGCGTCGAGTGGCTTACCCTCTCGAAGGTCTTCTCGAGGAGTGATAATTTTGTACCAGGGTTTTATAGTCATTATTCAGTTCTCCTGATTGTCCATAGTAGTTTCTACGTTGACGACACCGGAGGCAATATTGAGAATTCGGTCAAGCCTGCGATCTCTGAATTCCCGGTAAATTTGTTCATCCCAGGACAGGAGTGCTGGGTTAGCTGACTCGTCTGCTAGGAGCAAATGCTTCTCAATTTGTATCCCGGCGTTTTTGAGTCTTTGAAAGTAGCTAGCGGGTTGCTCCGCACGTTTTCGAATATTGTCAGTAGCTCCGACAAAACGGTAGTTGCCAATGCTATTGACTTCGCTCGTTGGTAAACCGAGATGTACTTTCAATCCATGCTGCGGATAGATGTGATCAATATGAGGTGAATTGCCTTTGAATCGCACATCAAATGGCCCTGTCCCAAACTGCTGTACATAAACGAGATGAAGCAGAATATAACGGAGTCGTGTTTCTCGAACATGTTTGTCTGTGAGTTCTATGAAGTGGTCCCGTTCAAAATACTTTTTAATTTTATATATTGGAAACCCATCGATTAATTGCTCGCCAACAATTCGGTGCATCGAATTAACTACGTTATACGCACTCATTTTATGCGCCTCGTCCACAATAACGAGATCCCAGTTAGAACGAAGAAGGCTCTCGTTGGCATCCTCCACTCTGGAAATCCACGAGACGGATGTGACAACCTGATTGCGTTCCTGCCACGGATTCTGTCCGTATTGAGTACGCAAAATTTCCCCTCTCATCACGTCGAACTGCTCGCGAAATTTGTCTTTCATTTCCCGCTGCCACTGAAAAGTGAGGTTTGCGGGAGCGACAATCAGCGTTCGTTTTACCAATCCGCGAATCTTCAGCTCTTTCAGAAGCAGTCCAGCCATGATGGTCTTACCTGCTCCTGGATCATCAGCGAGCAAGAAACGAATGCGCGGTAACTTGAGGAAGTATTCATAGACCGCTTCTAGCTGGTGGGGGAGTGGATCAACCCTCGCGATGGAGAGTGAAAAGTAAGGATCGTATTCGTAGGCAAGTCCGAGTCGCTCTGCTTCTATCCCAAGTTTAAAATGATTGGGATCTCCGTCGAAAGGCAGATCTTTCGGGGTGATAGCAAGTTGTGCAAGTTGTTCAGTATCAAGAATCGGATCCCGTAGTTGCCCTGTCTGTAGACCTTTTCCGATGAGTTTTATGGACGTTCCCATCGGAACAGTAGTCACGACTTCAACGGGCTCCGGCAGAATAGGCCCTTCGACGATGACCCCAGGCGACAAATCATCAAAAGTCGGTGTGGTCATTGTTCCCCCTATCAGCTTTTCCTGCAGAGGCAGCTTGTTCATTCATCCACTGGTCGAAATCCGTCTTTCGAATTCTCCACTGGCCCCGAATCTTAAAAACAGGAATCTCGCCGTTTTGGGCCATGGAATACACGGTTTTCTCAGCGAGTTTCAAAACAGCGGCAATGTCTTTAATTGTGAGTACTTCTTCACTCATCGTCATTTTCTCCAAACCGACAAAGTGGGCAACCAGCTACACTGAAGTTTAACAGACTCCAACATACTCCAAGAGAAGAATATTGTTCAAGAGATTTCCCTAAAACAAAGGCATTTTCCATGTATTGGATAGGCAGGACGTTCCGATAACGACTATCCACACGCGATCAAAAGCAAACAGGCATCATGCTCGTACTGTAATCCGTTGGTTTCGCTGTGATTTCCATTCTAACGTGCTGACCACCCTCCGCAACGCCCTCTCACTGGTCGGCTCCAACCCGTCTACCCGCTCCATGAACAAAATCTTTTCCTGAATATCGGGAGCCAGCATAAGGAGGTCAAGCAATTGGGAGACGCGGGCGCGGGTCAGACCGAGTTTTCGAGCGGCGTCAGCGCGGTCAATATATTCGCCGTTGTCGATGGCTTCCTGGAGTTTATGGGCAAACGCGAGCATGCGGGCCACGCGAGCGGGTTTCCGGACAGGTGTCCTTGGTGTCGGCGTTTTCGGCGCATCGGTGGTGAACCGCTGGCCGTTGCCCCGACGAATCCGATGAATCGAACTCGTAATGACGACCGTCCCATTGCGTTCCTGGTCATCTGCTTGTTTCTGCGTGGCGGCATTGGCACTCATACAGTCGTCTCCACGGCTGTATTTGCGGGGAAGCGTTCAGGAGGATCATTTCCCTCGTGCTGGTCTTCGTCCGCAAACAGATCGGTGAGCACCGCTGTGACCGTGTCCTCCTTCTCATTCATGGTGACCGATTTGACCAAGATGCTGACAAGCCGTACTCGGTTCATCGGCGTCATCGTCTCCCAGACGGTATCAAATTTTTCCACCGACTCGGCCAGCCATTTCCCCTCTGCCTCGGCTCGGTCCAGCTCCATCAGGCTCCACTCGACTTGCCGCAGCCTGCTTTCCGCTTGTCCGAGTTGTTCTCCCACTTCGTTGATCCGATTTTCCATAAGCTTCGCGGCGGTCCCGTTCATCGAGGCGACTTTGTCCACCAGCCGACGTCCTTCGTCCGAGAGTTTGGCGATTTGCTTGGGCAGCTCTCCCCGCTCTATTTTCAACTCTTGGCGCTTGTTCTCCACGGATGTCTCCAGAGATTTGACTATCTGCTTGGATAGGGCTCCACCAATGGACTCATTCCTGATGCGGTCCACCACAAAGTCCTCGATTGCACTGGCTGGGATTTGGCGGACATCGCACTCTTTTGCGCCCCTCTTATCCCTCTGGACACATCGATAGTATCGATAGACCTTTCCCTTTTTTCGCGTCGATGCCGGTGTCATCGCGGAGTCGCAATTTCCGCAGCGCAGGATTCCGCGGAGCAGGTATTCGGGATTGTTCCCATAGCGTCGACCGCTCTTCTGTTTTCGATCCAGTGCGGCGCCGATCCTTTTGAACTTCTCTCTGTCAATAATGGCCTCGTGTTCAGCCTCGTGGAGCTCGTCTCCATAGGGCATGAACCCTGCGTAGACACCGTTTTTCAGCACGCGCAATACGGCGTCTTTCGCCCATTTCTTTCCGCCGCTGACATTTCCGTTTTTAGCTGTGACTCGTTTGGTTCTTCTTCCCACAGCATTGAGTTGCTTTGCCACGGCCCGGGCGGATTGATATCTGTCATACAGATCGACGATTTCCCTGACGACCACCGCTTCAAGGTCGTTGATGACCAGCTTCTTGTCCAGGACATTGTATCCTCACGCCTATTCTGCTAGCAGGCCACTCGTCACTCGATGCAGCACTTGATGTGGTGCCAGCCGCAGGACCAGGCCTCGCTGCAGCCAGTGGTGACCTTTCCGCCGTAGTTATAGTTGGTATCTCCGCACGGTCCGGTGTAGTATGCCCAGATTTCATCTCCCTCTCGCAAGCAGGCACCGCATTCTTCTCCCTCTTCTAGCTGGCAGCCACTGGGAATTTTTTGCTCCGGTGTGTTCCGGTATAGGTGAAAGGTACTGGTATAACGCCAGTTGTTTCGATGCCCCACGAAGGCGTTGACCACCATAGGACAGTCGCCGCTGTTTTTGTATGTCTCACCCACGCCGCAGCACCCATCCCCATCAGCTGAAGATTCCCGGCAGCTACTCCAATCACCCCACTCACAAACCGCGTTGCAAGTGCGCTGTTTTGAACCGCATTTTCCACAAGGTAGATGCTCGATTTCTCCGGCAGAGCATGCACCTTCGCCCCTACAAGCGCTCCATTCTCCCCAGAACCTGTTCGGGCCGCAGGTTCTGCTTTGAAGACCGCACATCCCACATGGCCTCTCCTCAATGCTGCCACTCGACACGCAGGGTTCCCGGATACAGCACTTGATGTGATCCCAGCCGCAAGCCCACGTTTCACTGCAGCCATGGGATACCTTGCCCGCGGGATTGTAATAGGTATCGCCACAAGGTCCGGTGTAATAGGCCCAAATCAGGTCGTCCTGTCGCAAACAAGCACCGCATTCGACACCTGTTTCCAGCCTACAGCCGCTGGGCAACCGCTGCTCTGTGGTATCTTCGTACATTTCATACGTCGCGGTATGGCGCCAGTTTTCTCGATGACCCACAAACGCATCGACAACCATGGGGCAATCATCGCAATTCAAGTACGTCTCCTCACCGGAGCAGCACCCGTCCCCACAATACGGAGTGACCGAGCAGTCACTCCATGGCCCCCATTTTCCATCCACGCACTGCCGCGTTTGAATGCCGTCACCACAATCGCCGCAGGGAAGCTCCTCGGTGTTCCCTTCGATGCAGCTGGGTTCGTCGCAATCACTCCAATCTCCCCAGGCACAGTCGTCTATAGTGCATTCGCAGGTTCTGGTTTTTGTTCCATTGGCGCCGCAGTCACCCTTCTGGACCGAATCTGGCGGATAGCAGCCCAAGCAATCCTTGGGACAGGATTCCTTGGTTTCACCGAGATGGGATTCACAGCCGCCAGACCCGCACACAGCCCCGCAGTGACAATCTTCGGGGCAGCTGAAGCAGTCCTCTCCCCGATCCGGTTGACATCCGTCGTAGCCACACGAAGTTTCTACCTCCGCGGTAAAATCATCGCTCCAAGGAATAGAAAACTCGGCGTAGGGATGACCATTGCTGCCTGTTTGCCCCTTCTCGGCCATGAGATCTTCTTCGGTCACTGCCCACGCGAAGCATTGATACCCCTGGCAGTGTGGTATCCAAGAAGTGTGATACCCCTGGCTGCGGGGTGTCTTCAGAGCTTGCTCGAAGTGAAACGCTTCCATCAGCTGATCATGGGTGATCGCACCAGATGCACGTGCTTTGGCAAGCGCTGCCCCCATGCCGTAACCGTGCCCCCTAGCATAGATCATCAACCTCCGGTCAGCGCAGACAGTGCCGTTGGTCCAGATATGCTTGGCATGAGGTTTCCAATGACCGTCTCCCCCTGTTGCCATCACCCAGTCATCGCAGAGCGCGGGTCGATCGAGGACACCCTCGGCGGGAATGTACTTCTGCCACTCGACGAATCCCGGATCGTCAGCGGCCACTTCGAACATGATCTCTTTTCTCTGGGTTAACCAGGCGACGACCTGATTGACGATTGCGCGCACTTGGCGCCAGATTTCGTCTTTGCTGCAGATGCATCCCACCCCCCCGGATTCTATATCACATTTAATTCTTGATTTTTTGTAAGCAGCTGCCCACAGTCTGTTCTTGCTGGCATTCAGCTGGTTCCAACGGGTGGTGGGTTCTCCTAGTATCTTCGAGAACATGTCGACAAAGAACGCCTTGGGGAAGTGAACCGGCTCAAGATTGTGGTAGCCGGCCAAGTCCCAGAGCCAATTGCAGCAATTGTTGCGATTGGCATGTTCGGCGTACAAGTATTGGGTAGAGATATCAAAACCCCGACCCGAGAGGTTCCGCGTGTGGAAAGCGGGGCTTTCGGCGATTTCCACGAGTCGCCTGGCTTCAGCCGAGATCAATGGATCGTCGGCGCTTTTTATGAGCCCTGAATGGCGCAGCGTGAGGCCACCCTTGGGATGGCTATAGTTCTCCCAACAACCGGAACCGGGGGTCTTTGCTTCGCTTAGTGCAAGGGGATGAATCGCGTGCAAGTTGTTGCACATTAAATGGCGACCCAATATGGGTTGGACAGCCCACAACAACGATAGCGCGTCTTGGTCGTATTCGGTGATGATCGCATCCCCGAGCCAATTGGATAGTGTTCCGGCATTGTTGTCCATCTCGCAGATTTCTACGCAGCTCGCGCCTACGCTCTTTTTGCAGATCTGTCCGTGGCTGAATCCCCATATCCCCGGACGATAGCCTCGCTGGTGCAAGTACACGCCTTGTATAATATTCAGCGGACCGGTGATCGCGCCCTGCCCAGAGTCGTGGGGATTGAACAGCAAGATGTCGCCACGGCGGGCCGGAAAATTGGTCTTGCCGGTAACCGTCTCCTCGCATCCGGGAAATTGGGCGGCGGTGTGGACATTGTAGACGCATTGCCAGTACTCGGATTTGTCGTCAGGTGCATCGGCAAGCCCAGCGCAGCAGTTGATCGCCCAATTGAGATTTTCCCCGGCCTCTTGTGCCGCCGCCAAGCAGCAATTCGCTCGCTCTCGCCCGGTCGCCTCATCGCAGACCGGCGGTGGCTGCTGATCGCACTCCCATTGCCCCCAACACCAATCGCCGGCCGGGCCCGGTTCGCAAGCGCGGACAGCGCGATGGGAACATGAAAGCTCTGTATGATTGAGGCAGGTACTGCAGTTCCCTGTTTGGCAGCTCTCACCAGCTGGCCCTAATGGCGCGCAGCCAGTCGGCTCATCCCAAATCGGATCGTACGGTGAGCCATCGCAGGCAAACGGAGGTGCCGGTGTCGAACGGCATAAGGGCTCGCTGGTTTGAGGATCCAGCACGAGCTTGCAAGCGTGCGGGGTGTGGGACTGCCCGATGGTGGCTGTCGCGTTGCAGATCACCTTTCCGCACTGTCCACAATTCGCCGGATTTAGGGTATCGCATTCGCTTTCGTTCCGGCACTGATGACTCCATTGACTCCAACATCCAACAGTGGCTTCGCCGGTCTCAACCTTGAGGCACTGGCGAACCTGGTAGCCGCAATTACCGCAATAGCGAAAGTCGTACTCCGGGGGATCCGATTGGTAATCGCAGGTATAGCCCATCGCCTGACCCTCGAGTATCGGGCATTGAGCCCCGTCGACCCGGTCCGGAATGTCATCGAGTTGCTCACAATCCGCCTGGCAGTCCTCGGGGCAGATGGCGCAGTTTTCATCCGCGCTGCACTCGCCGTCCGAACACCCTTTGCACTTACCGTCCACACCGTCATTGCCCCAGGGGCCCCAGTTGCAGTTGTCGCAGGTTCGGTGCCAGGTTCCCGTACTACCATTGGCCAGCTGGCAGTGTTCGGTTTGCACTTCCCCGTCTGTGCAACCTTCGCACTCGGCCCAGTAGCACCCGGTGGGTGTGATTTCTTGTTGACCCAGCCAGTCCGAGGCCACGCAGGTTTGGGTTTGGCAACCCGACTCACATGAACGGGTAGCGGCATAGTCACAGCCGAATTCATGCCGGCATTCGCTAAAGCGACTCCAGCAGCCTTCCCACTCCTCACCAGCGGGCCAGGGAAGACACTTGCGGACTTCGAATCCGCATTGTCCACATGGCCGATAGTCGCGATCGGCCGGTATCCACTTGTGGTCATTCCAACCACCAGGAAAGCAATCCGCACGCTCGGGCAGCTCGCCAGGGGCGGCTTCGCACGCATCGAAGCTCACATCGCAGGCACTGCCATTGCAATCCTCACTGGTGGCGCAGGTTTCCAGTCCGTCGCACTTCCCATCACCTTCCCTCGAGAATAGGCAGTCTCCCCAATCACTCCACTGCCCATCGATACAGGTGCTCGTTCTGATCCCAGTATTGCCCCGGCAACCCTCGCGTTTGACCACTCCCGCTGGACACCCCTCATCTTCACATGCCCCCCACGGGCCCCACGTGCAATCGGCTTGACATTCCCTCTTTTGCGAGCCAGAGGGACAGTTGTCTATTTGGGTTTGGACCTGCCCCGGTGGGCAAGACCCTTCTCCTTCGCACGCTCCCCATTCGGCGTCCCATTGGCATTGGTCACTGCAGTGCTTGTATTGGGTTCCGCAATTGCCACATGTCTGCGTCTGTGGCTCATCGTTAGGGGAACACTCTTTCTCGTCCTGGCACTCGCTCCAATAGCAGCCAAAGGGTGTATCGGGGTCGAGATATTCGTCATTGTGGTTCTCGGTCATCCACAGACTGGCCAGGCATTCGTTGTGGCCGCATTTTTCGCCGCAGGGTCTGGTCTGCGGTATTTCCTGCCCGCTCGAGGTGTCGATTTTACAAGCGGCTTCGTGAAAGCACCGATGGCCCGCATCCAGACTCCATTCGCTCCAACTACCGCAGCTATTATGATGGAGCACACGGCAATCGGGATTAGAACAGCAGCCCGGCGAGAATTCGACACACTTGCGCACCTTGAAACCGCAGAGGCCGCAGGGGGCGTAGTCGAAATCAGGACCCCCGTCCTCGGCGGGACGACAGAGGGCTCGGTGCATCGGTTCATTGGGTGTCACGCGACACTCCGCGCACATCATCGACACACAATCACAGGCCAGACAATCCGGACAAAGTCCCTTGAACTCAGTATCCTGGTTACAGAAACCATCGGGGCGACCATTTTCACAGTAGTATTCTCGAGGTGATTCCCCCCTTGGGCTACTGGCCTCACTGGCGCCTTCTGGGCGGCTGGCATTGTGCTTAGTCGATTGCGCCGACTCGGTTGAGGAGGCGGCAGAATCAACCTCGGCGGGTGAGCCTTGCGGCAAACGACGTTCGAGCGTGGATTCGTTGTGACATGCCGAAATCCCCATCGCAACGACCCAAGACAACATGACAAAAAAGCACCTTCGTCCCATGGCAGCACTCCTTCCATTTTTCGAGTTCCCATTTATCATTGCTCTCGATTTCAAGCCGGTTGCCGCGATAGTATCCATGGACGCTGGTGTAAGTTGTCAGGAATTTGTTAGGAATTTGTTAAAAATATATATAGGGGCCAATGCCTAGCGACCACCACACAAGAAGCGCCCTCTGGTT
Source organism: Myxococcota bacterium (assembly GCA_030065855.1). Lineage (GTDB taxonomy): Bacteria > Myxococcota_A > Polyangia > JAAYKL01 > JAAYKL01 > JASJCT01. The sequence continues at coordinate 31,632 of JASJCT010000020.1, read as the reverse complement.
CTACTTGACGGTCTGCGGGGTTGCCTTATCAGTGGGTCTTTATGGATTCTACCTCTTACTCCATCGACCAGCCTTGCCGAGGCAGCTGGATCGACAGACACTGATTGGGATTGATGGTATCGATATCCAAGAGAACACCGATATTGAATTCGCCCTGAGCCGGCGTGTTGTGGGTGACCGCGTGACCTTGCAACTTCGTGCAGGTGGCGGTGATTCCTTCACGCTGGCCAAGGTGAAGCTCGTACCACATTATTCCCAAGTCCCTTTTCCGGTCATCTTTCTGTTGACCGGCTTGTTCACTCTTTTGCTCGGTGTGGTCGCCATTTTATTGCGAACGGGTGATCCAAAGGCGCGTGTCTTTTTTGCCGCCACTGTTGCTTTTTCGTATTCGGTGATGGTCGATAGTGGATTTTACTGTCTTAATCATAGTGCGTTCTCATTCATTCCGGGGCTACTGTATTATGGACTCTATCCGCTTTCTCCAACATTGCTGTTCCATTTTTCCCTGTGTTTTGGGGATCGCAAGGCCTTGTGGCCGAAAATCATTGCGTACGCCCTGGCGTTCCTGTTCATCGTCGTGTTCGAGTTTTCATTTGTCGCCACTGTCGCCGCGGATTCAGTAGCGTATCATCGACTTTTTCAGCGTGTGCTGTATTACTTCAGAATCCACATCGTGGTCGCCTGTTTGCTGACCGCCATTCATTTTGTCGCCATTTACGTCAAATCCACGGATAAGCAGGCAAGAGCTCAAATAAAGGTGATCTTTGTCGGTCTTTGTCTGGGCCTCGCCCCGTTTATACTGGCCTTTCAAATGCCCCAGGTACTCGGTTTTTCACCACTCATTTCAGAAGATATTTCAATGATATTTATGGGGTTCATACCGATTACTTTCCTTTTATCGTTCATCAAATTTGATCTGATGGGTATCAAGGTCGCTTTCACTAACAGCTTGGTTTATGCTGTTTTGACGATTGCAACAGTTGGCATATATCTTTTTTCCGTCACCGTTATTCAGAATACCCTCGCGAAGCACTTCGACATACATGCGGTCACGGCGTCTTTGATCGGTGCTCTGCTGGTAGCCGCTTTATTTCATCCCCTGCGAATCAAAATACAGGACATCGTAGACCGAACCTTTTATAGAAAGCGCCAAGATTTTAAACAGCTCGCCCTTGGATTTGGCGAACGGACCAAGCACATAAGTTCGATATCGGAGCTGGTGGGATACTTTTTATCCCAGCTCGAAGATGCTTTGGCTTTGGAACGTGTCGGAGTGGGCATCTATCATCTTAAGGACGAAAAACCAGTGACACTCGCCGAACAGGCACGGAATGTGAACTCTAGTCGTGTTGACTTCGTTAGATGTATCGATGATGCACTGGCCCCCGGATTGTACGTTGGTCAAACTGGCCGCTTTTTGCAGATCGATGCGTTTCTCGCTGAACACTGCTTTGAGGCGATCTTTCGAATTCCATTTGGCACCGCTGGCCTTTTCGGCATATTGGGTCTCGGCCCAAAGAAATCACATCGACCTCTGAACAACGAAGAAGTGGTTTTTTTAACAAACATATCAGTTACTTTGGCCATCAGTCTGGAGCGGATCAACCTACTCCAAGAGGTGATATTCGAACGGGCGGAAAAGGAGAAATTGACCGAGCTCAACCAGATGAAAACAGAGTTTATCTCCACCTTATCTCACGAGCTCAGGACGCCGATGAGCGCCATCCAGAGCATCACGGAGTTGCTCAGCGGACGGGCGATCGATGACGAAAATAAAAGAATGGAGCTGATAGAGCTGATCGCCGAGGAGAGCGCCAGGTTATCCAGGCTATTGCACAACATACTTGATTACGGAAACATCGAAAGAAGCGGCGAACATTACTGCTTTCAAGAAGAAGAGGCCAAATCGATTATTGGAGACGTACTAAAGTTGTTTAGCGAGCGACTTAGGGATGGTGGCTTTTCGGTCAGAGAATGTCTGTCAGCTGGGCCGGTGATAGTACATGTGGATCGCGACGCCTTTAAACAAGTGCTGGTTAACCTAATCGACAATGCCATCAAATACTCGACAGTTCGAAAAGAGATTGACATCTCGCTAACCGAAAATAAGAATCACGTCGAGATTTCGGTGCGAGATAGGGGCCAGGGCATTGCCGAGGATGAACAGGACAAGATATTTGAGGGATTCTACCGATCGAAAAAGGCCAATGGATCGCATCGCGGTGGCGTGGGGCTGGGGTTGAAGATTGCTTTCCATATCATGGCGGCGCACAACGGTAGTATCAGTGTATCGGGACGGGCTCACGGTGGCACCTGCTTTGAGCTCCGTTTTCCAAGACGATGATGAAAATTCTTGTTATCGAAGACGATCTGGCGCTTAGAACGTCGATCGTCACCACCCTCGAGCTGGAACGGTTCGAGGTTTACTCGGCAACGGATGGAGAGCAAGGTCTCGAACGTGCGCGAAGGGAGCGGTTCGATTTGATAACGCTCGACCTAGTGCTGCCATCAATGACCGGGATTGAGATCTGCCGTCAATTGAGAACCGAGGGAATTACAACCCCGATCATTATATTGACCGGTGAGCGGAAAGACGAATTGGACCGGGTACTTGGTCTTGAATTGGGTGCAGACGATTACATGCTCAAACCCTTTAGCTCGAGGGAATTGGTAGCGCGAATAAGAGCCGTGTTGCGCAGGACCCATCAAGTGCCCGCGGGTCGATCGGATTATACATTCGGTAATATCCGGATTGATTTTCGGAAGAAGATTGTGTGTTGCGGAGGGAAGGAGCTCCACCTCACCGCCAAGGAATTTCGTCTGCTCGAGTACTTTGTCGCACACGAGGGGGAAGTCATCAGCCGAGAATCGCTGCTCAACAACGTATGGGGATACAACAACTACCCTTCCACTAGAACCGTGGATACCTTCGTGCATGGATTGAGGCGGAAGGTGGAGCGAGAGCCGTCCAAACCCAAACACATTGTGACAATCCATTGGACCGGCTATAAATTCGTAAAATAGTCTGAACGGTACCTTAGAACCTATCTCAGTAGGCACTCCCGTCGCATGGCGACCGATCCACTTCGCATTGCTGCGTTACTCCTCCGCGCCTTGCCACCAGCAAGACTTGTCGTCCTGCCTTGCACTGCTCGTGTCTCAATCACCATGCTCGGTCCGGCCTACTGAGATAGGTTCTTAGCTTGGACATCAATGATTCTGGACACTCGGGTGATTCTTTTTTAACGCACGGATTGAGGCGTTCAGGAGGTCGCGAATATATACCGGGTTGTGGACCCCGAATGTGCCATCCTTGACCACCTCCCAATAGTTGAAGGCTGCCTGTGATTGGATGGGGGTAAGGGAGGGGTCCTGAGGATACTTGGGTCTTGGTTCGGTTTTTTCTGGATCCTCTGAATGATGGATCGGCAGCAATTTCTCTAGAGTTTTAATGAGCGCTTTGACTTCCTCTTGGCTTTGCTTGACCCATTCGTAGGTGATATCGTCATGACACGCCACACAGCCGGTGGGGTTAAATATGCGTGGCCCCTTCCCCTTTGAAATAACGCGAAACGTGTGGCCGCCCACGCGGTGCTCTCCTTTGGGAGGAGGTGCCATATGACATCCCGCACATTTTTTTTCTATTTGGGAATGGGCGCCAATCCTATAGTTTTTCCTGCCTAGCTGTGCGCCGGCTTTGCCTTTCAACATCGATCCCTGGGGACAGGAGGAGAACAGACTTTCATCGTTCTTTACCAGTATATCGTGACATCCCGAGCACGCCGACGCCACATCACCCACTCTGAGCGCTGGGGTCGCGCGACCCTTTTCGGTCTCATGACACGCAATGCAGGTAATGCCCACTGCTTTTTTATAGGGTGCCTCAGATATGCCCCGGTCTAGGATTTCGTGCCAGTATCCCTGGGCTGTATGGCAATGGGCGCACTCGGGGGTATTCATGCGAATACGCTCCTTTTTCGTGTTCATCGAATCTGCGTGGGCTGACAGGCGCCACTGTCTCTTGATTTGCCACCTCTTCGGCGTCGCCGCCCCAACCGACAGGGCGGTTATCGAGAAGGACAAAGCTATCATCCATTTTAAGCGCGTCATGGGTTATTCTCCTATAAAATTTGGATAAACCAAATCGGGACACGCCGTCAATATTTACCGAGGTATTTGATGGGGGGTGGAGTTGCCCCGAAATGGTGGACAGGTGAGGAACCGGTGACTGGGTGGGTCTACTTGGCGCACTTGGTAATGTATTGCACGGCTTCTTGAACGGTGACCACCTTGATCCCGGATTGCGCGATGTAATCCAAGATTTGCTCGTAGTCGCCCACATTGTACTCGGTTGCAACCGTGGCGGCGCCGGTGGTGTATTTGTGAAAGAAGATGATGCGCCATGCGCCCTGGCTCATGGCGTCGTCGATGAGACCGCGCACTGACGATACCGTGACATTGCTGGCAATGTCGTGGCCGTAGAGCTCGTACATATCTGTGTTCGGCGTGTTGAGCCCGTGGATGATGGTGCGGTGACTGGTGTAGTACTCGGCGGCGATGTTTTTGACGGTCTGATTGTACGCGCCATAGGGCGAGGAGAAGCTGTAGATTTCATAACCCAAGGCGAGCTCGAGCCAGATCTTAGAGAGCACCATCTCCCGGCGCACAGCCTCTTCACTCAACGTATCCAGGTGGGGATGACTGATCGTGTGACATGCGACCTCGTGACCGTTTGCCGCCATCACCATCGCATCCTCCCAACTCATGTACGCCTCATAGTTGTCCTGCATCGGTCCGGACAGATGGTAAATGGTGCCCTTCATCCCCCGTTCATCGAGGGGATCCATGCCGTAGAGGAACTGGGTGTCCCAGGAGTCGTCCATGGTGATGGAGACCATGGCTGGTTCGTAGTTGCTGCAATTGACCTCTTCGGCTTCAATCAACGATGGGTCGTCCATCTCCTCTTTGTGAAACACCATGTTCTGGATGGCGATCTCAGACTCACCCCCGCGGACATAGGAAGTTACAATACCGATGCCGTCGACCTCACTGAGGTCCAGCTCTGATATCGCGTCCACCCAGCTGGGCTGGGTGAAGTACTCGAAGCGGTTGAATCGCTCGGTATAATTCTCTGATGCGGGCAGGGGCACGCGAAACTCCCGGCCCCCCTCGACGCCCTCCTGGGCGATGTACAGGAAAAACGGTCTATCTGCCCGATAGGTAATCGCCACGCCGCTGTGGCCGGACACGTCCGAAGTGTCGGTATAGCCCACCAGGTTGCCACTGGCCCAGATCTCCTGGTTCGGAATGGTCTCCACCAGATCGAACTTGACCTTGGCCACTTTACTGCCGTCCTCTTCGGTGACTGGCGATTCGCCCTCTTCGGGGGCCACAGTGGAGCCGTGTTCATCGACGAACTGTATCCAGCCAAAGCACTCGGGTCCTCCGCCAATGTTACCGTTCGAGTTGCAGTCCGCATCCCCGTCACTGTCGCTGTCGCTGTCACCGTCGCTGTCACTATCACTGTCACTGTCGCTGTCGCCGTCGCCGTCACTGTCGCTGTCGCCATCGCTGTCGCTGTCGCTGTCACCGCCGGTATCATTATTGTTGTCTCCGGTATCGGTATTGTTGTCATTGTCTGCCGAGCGGTCTGAACCGCCGCAAGAGATAAGTTGAATTGACAACAGAAAGATGAGGGCTCCCTTTAAAACGATCGCTATTTGACGCATGTCTATTGCTCCTTCTTGGCGGGTAGTTGGCAGCAAAGGCAAAAGGCCGTCCCATATTTTTTATTCTTTGAGAGGGGTTGGGTGACGCATCCACGCCAGAATCGATTTTATAGGAACGACCCGCACTGCTGCCTTGCTGAGAGCATAGTCGAAAAAAGCTGCCATTGCATCCTGGCGCTCTTCGACGGTCGCGTTTTCCGGGGCGGTGTATTTCGACGAATAGTAGTCGGAGTGCGCCCCAAACATAAACGGAGCGCGGTTGCCGGCCAGCCGCTGATCCAGCGTGTACTTCAGGGTGGCGAGATATTCAGCTTTGGTCATTTTAAAAGAAACCCATAGATTGTAATCGAAGCCGGTGATCTTGCCACTCTCCACATCAAACCAGCTGTTTAGCGCATTGAGTTTGTCGCGCAGGCCAGCGGGCACACCGTAGTTCTCACATTCCTCATCCGGCGGCACAATAACCGCGTGGGCCGGCATCTCCCACAATCCCGGATGGGGCGAAATGGGCTCCATATTTCCCCACTCAACGAGAACGTCGTGACCCGGACTCCCATTATCGAGGGTGTAAGGCCAGAGATAGTTGGTACCGTCTTGATGTACCTGGAATCCTTCTTCGATGCTGCAATCGTACGCAAACCCCGCTTTTTTCACCGCAGCGAGGGTGTTGTCAGCGTATTCGAGAAAGGGTGTGCGAAACCCCATAATCGCGCTCGCTTCGACACCGATACCCTTCGTGCTATCGGGACTTGTATTGGATTCTTCTGGATCAAACGGCTTTGTCAGCCACTCGATACACGTCTCCATTTCTTCTATCCACTGTGCTTCAGAGTAGGTTGCACCGTGTGGGTGGGTGTGGGTGTGATTGCCGATCTCGTGTCCGTCAGCCAGAGCCGCCTGCCAGGCGCGTTTAACATATGTCGGGCTCTCCGAGCTCCAAGTATCGATGTAGGTGGTTGTCAGATAGAATGACGCGCGGGCCGGCGATCCATCGGCGTTTTCCCGGTCGCGCAGCAGATCGAGGATCCACGTCATGCCTCCGGTGCCAGCAGAGCCCTCCAGACCAGAGTAGGCATTGTCATCGAATCCCACGGAAACAAACTGGGGCACCTCAGAGGGATCGAGGCCACACGGTGGATCTTCCGAGGGAGGCACATTGTCGCTGTCGCTGTCAGTATCGGTATCGCAGTCCGAGTCGGTGTCGGCATCGGTATCTGCGTCAGTATCAGTATCGCCATCCAAGTCGGTATCGCCATCCGAGTCGGTATCGCCATCCGAGTCGGTATCACTATCCGAGTCGGTATCACTATCTGAGTCGGCATCGCCATCTGAGTCGGCATCGCCATCTGAGTCGGCATCGCCATCTGAGTCGGCATCGGCGTCGGTTTCTGTTACGGGATTTGTCGGTGGATTGTTTGTGCAGGCAAGTAGAACAAGGCCAATAGCTGAAAAATATACCGCCAGTTTTGTCGATTCATCCACAATGAGTTCCTTTCATCACGGGCTCTCTAATCATCAATTATTAAGTTTAACCGGTAATCAGCAGAGCAATGGTGTTTTTTGCTCTGAAATTGGGGCATATCGTTTCCAATTCAAATTAATGACGATAAGTGGTGGAATTAATTTTAGAACTGAATCTAGTTATTTTTAGCCATTGTTCTGGGTGTTGATCGATTATCCTGAATATGTATTTGCGTCCTCGATTCTGGAGAATATCGATGAAAGTGTCTTTAAGGCTGATTCTAATTACTGCACTAGCTGGATTGATTGTGGGATGTGGACCAGAAAGCCGGCCTATTGCGCCGGGAGATGAACTCGATGACGACGCCGATGATACCGAGTTGAGCACCGAATCTGAATCCACTGAAGATACAGAAACAGGGACTCATACCGATAGCGAATCTGATACCGGTGCTAACGCGGATAGTGATGGAGACACCGATATCGACGCAGATACGGATAGCGACATAGACGCGGACACCGACGGAGATACGGATACCGATACAGGCAGTGACATCGATACTGACACAGGTAGTGACATCGATACTGACACAGGTAGTGACATCGATACTGACACAGGTGAAATCTGGGGAACGGCAAAATTGACCTACTATTGGGTGGCCTATGAAGATGACTATTCGGGTCAAGCGAACACGAACCTCGCCACCTGTGAGGATGTTTATATCGCAACGGTCCCCTACGATTTTGCCTATAGCTTGAGGATCGAGGGCACGGGTCGATTGAACGATGGGCGACTGCTCAATTTAGACGATTGCTCGTGCGAAGGCGGTTTTGCCTGTTTTATGGAGTTAGGACCAGATTTTCCCTGGGGTATGGGAAGCCAGGGTAATCCACTCGCACCGTTTGTCTCGATTGCCGTCGACAACGACTATATCGAATTCGGCACGCTGTTGTACGCCCCTTTATTAGACGGTCTTACCCTACCGGACAACACGGTGCACGATGGCTGTCTAAGGGCGGATGATGTGGGGTGGGGTGTCAATGGCATGCACATCGACTGGTTCGTCGGCCTCCAATCCAACTATCAAACACTCGTTACGCTTCTCCCCGAAGAGCTCCCCTTGCATCACTCGGCTGGAAAGTGCGATTATCTCCAGTAAAGAAAAGGAATGCACATGCTTGGATTATTCACTTCAAAAACCTCAGTAGTTGCGGCTGGAACGACCTGCTTGCTTATCGCCTGTGCCAATCCGTCGCAGACCCCCGGTGGTGACACCGCAAGCGATTCGGACGATGATGGGAGTACCGACCCCAATGAGGAATGCGACGACATCGGGCAGTGGTCTCAGGACCCACCGTGCGGGTTGAGCCCCGATAGGGTTCCCCTGTTTGTCAGCATCGGTTTTGACGATAATTCTTCCAGCGATGGTATGCATTTTGCGTTGGAGCTGGCCGCGGACCGAAAAAATCCAGATGGCTCTGATATATCCTTTTCTTTTTACGTCAACACCACCTATGCCGGTGCGGCAGCCACATCCTGGGTAGATGCTGCAACGGCTGGGCATGAAATCGGTAACCATACCGATTCCCATCCCCATGGCAGTGCCTATACGACGAACCAATGGGTCAATGAAATTGTGGCTTGCGACAGCGCTCTTGCTGACTTGGGCCTAAATACGGTTGGATTTCGAACCCCGTTTTTAGAGTACAATGACGCCACTTTCTCGGCGCTTGTTCAACTGGAAAAACAATACGACTGTAGCATCGAGGAGGGATGGCATTGGGAACAAGACGGCACGGATTATTGCTGGCCCTACCTACTCGATAACGGCAGCCCCGGCAACGACGTTCTCGTTGACTGGGAATTACACGAGCCCATATCAAATCACGTCGGACTATGGGAATTGCCGCCACATCCGGTGATTGTACCGCCGGACAATCTGTGCGAGGCATACGGTGTACCCGTAGGCTTGCGTGACAAACTCCACAGTTTGGTCAGTTGGTTCGATCCAGAAGGGGGTAAGATAACCGGGTTGGACTACAACATCTATGCCGGGGGGATGTTTGAGATGAACCAGGCGGAATTTCTCGCCACATTAAAATACACCTATGACCTAAGAAAAATGGGGAATCGAGCGCCGATGATGTTTGGTGCACATAGTCAATACTACACCAGTGAATGGAACCAGGCACCCAACATCACCCTCGAAGAAAGAAAACAAGTATTGGCCTCATTCCTGGATTATGTGCTGCAAGATGATTTTGTCAGAGTCGTTAGTATGGAAAAAGTACTGGCCTGGTGTAAGGATCCGAAACCGCTTGATTAGGGGGTTGCCAGCTCGTGATGGTTCTTCTTGCGGCGGTTCTCTAGATCTGTTTCAATTCTTGCCATAAATTTGTCATCCAGTTTATAGAAAAATACCAGGATTCCTGCGATGAGGCACCCGGCCGCCGGTATCCAGCTCATCAGCAATTTTATGCCGCCGATCGTTTCTGCATTCTGGGACACATTCGCTTCGAATCCATACCAGGCGAGCAACCAACCAGCAGCGGCGCCGCCCAAGGTCCAACCCATTTTTTGAGAGAACGTGGCAGCTGAAAAAAACAGGCCTGTGGCGCGAGATCCTTTAAGCCATTCAGAGTAGTCGGCAATATCGGCATACATGGCCCAAAAGATGGGAGCCACAGGGCCGGACAAAAATCCGCCGACAGCTGTAAGCAAGAACATTGCCGCGATGCTGCCCCGATCCAGGAAATAAAAGATAGCCAGCATTGGCACGGTGGCCAAAGTTGTGATTATCAGGAGTCTTTTTTTCCCTCCGACGAGCCGGGTAAGCCAATCGGTACAGAGCACACCCAATAAATTGAAGACCGTGCCGGCCAACATGAACATGCCGGCGATATCCGTCCGGCCAACGTAATATTTAAAGTAATAGACGATGGCCCCACCTCGGATGCACGTCTGCGCCAGGACAAACAAGCTGAAAACGCCGATGATCCACCACGGCCCGCTGGTCAGCACGTTTATCAGATCCTTGGTGATGGCCGTTTTTTGCTGCACGGGCGGATGGACCCGTTCCTTTGTGGTTGTAAATGTAACGATAAACAATACCATGGCGATGAGCGAGTAGAGACCAACGGTCCATTGAAATCCCTTTTGTTGGTCGATGACGCGAATTTCGTGGTCCCCTTGCCAGTTGATCTTGTTTTCGTTGTCTTTATTGCTAAAGAGCTCAGACAATTCAACGGTGTGTTGACCAAATCCAGACGCCAGGTATAGGTTTCCTTCGTACTGGATGGGTTGCCCAGTCTTTGTTTGTGCTTCTACTGGCAATAACTCTTGGAGTCTATCAGCCGCATCAACCCATATAACGCTGGTTTTTTCGATGGTGTCAGTGTTTTCTGTTAGGTCGGATAACCAGGCCAACCAGGGGGAGGGTGTGTTGCCATCATCAGTGGTAGGCGTCGCCTCAAACACCATTTTTAGCTGTACGGTACCGATGCCTTTCTCTTGTATTGTAACGCTGCCGGTCCCGCTTTCTCCTACCTCGACGACGGTGTCAGAGTTTCCACCGATTGCATCGATCAAAGGAAACGTCAGGGCCTGAATGAAAATACCTCCAGCAAAAGCAGCCGCGAAACGATACGTGGAAACGCTGGTTCGTTCGCGGGAATTGGGCGTTAAGACCCCCATCAACGCCGAGTAGGGGATGTTCACGGCGGTGTAGGCCATCATCATCAGGGTGTAGGTGATGTAGGCGTAGACTATCTTGCCGCTGAGCCCCAAATTGGGTGAAGTGAATGTTAAAAAACCGGCAATACCAAAGGGCAAGGCCGCCCAGAGGAGGTAGGGTCGATACTTTCCCCACTTGGATTTTGTGCGATCGGCAATGATGCCCATGATCGGATCGTTAACCGTGTCCCAGAGTTTGGTTACCAGAAACATGGTGCCAACCACCGCAGCCGGAATGCCGAAGACGTCTGTATAGAAAAACAACCCGTAGTAGATAAACATCATAAAAAATAGATCGCAGGCAAAGTCACCCAAGGCGTACCCGAATTTTTCTTTAACGCGCAGTGTTGGACTCTCTATTTTGATTTTGGATGTCATTCGGTAGTTGCTCCGAAGCTGCAGAGGGAAACGAGAAAGTCGAACCCTCCTAAGATCCTAGCGGGGTTACAGCACCATGGATACCAGTTTAAAAAAAGAGCTGTCTAACTGAGCAAAATTGGTCATCGTTTGGCCAAGGCCGTTTTGGGGCTGAGCTCGCTCATTCACATGCATCAATAGCGGAAATACTACAATAAACGGAATGAGGCCAATAGGCCAGGAGGTATGTACGAACGCTTGACTAATTTTTACCTTTTATCGATGATTTTAAAGAAGGGGAATTATCGTGGTGTCCCAAACTGGCCAAGGAGACGCCTATTTTGCTGAATAGACGGGCATGGGGGGAAAATTTAGCCTGCTTGATCGGCATTTTGCTACTCGGTTGCCACACCGAAGGGGGCGATAGGAATAAGACTGGCCGCCAAAACGATCCTGCTGTTCCGACATCCTTTCCAAGAAAGGAGACCCTCTACGTCGGGGGGTGGGATTGGGCAGCACCTCATACCTTTAATCGCCTGGCTCCTGATCCCAATTGGCCAATCGATGGCATTGTGCAGATAATGTACGAAGCATTATTCGGCTACGACCAGCTCAGCGGCGAAATGAAACCCCATCTGGCTCGCAATTTGATGCGCCGTCATGGTGGATTCGAGGTAACACTCGACGATCGCGCCAGGTGGAGTAATGGGGATCCGGTTACTGCCGACGACGTGGTATATACATTTGAGCTGGACAGGCGGTATCCCACCGTACGTCGCGGCATGTGGCAATACCTCAAGCGTGTAAAAAAAACCGGTTCCAACAAAGTTCTATTCGAGCTCAGTCCGGACAATCCAAATCCACTGTATGTGCTCGATTATCTATGTGAAAATGTCATTCTGCCTCAGAAAGTATGGCGGGAGATCGAAAAAAAGAGCCGTTGGAACATCAGGTCGGCAAAAGCGGATTACATGACGTTGTTGCGGTTTAAAAATGACAGACGCCCCGTTGTGTCGGGCCCCTACAATCTGCTAACCTATTCCCAGCAGAAGATTGTGCTAGAGCGGCGAGAAAACTATTGGGGAACCGTAAAATACGGGGGAAGAAAGCCCGGTCCCAAATACATTATTCACTCCATTTATAGTGGTAACGCGCAACTGACAGCGGCAATGGTCAAGGGGCAACTGGATTTGGCGATACATTTTATGCCGCGGATCTGGGCAAAGAAAAAGTACGGCATTCGGGCATGGCAAACCGACCCACCTTACCATGTGGCGGCCTCCATCCCGGTTCTCTTTATGGCACTCAACAAAGCTCCTTTCAATGATGTGGCATTCCGGCGGGCGTTGGCTCATGCCATCGACACCGATAGGATTCGAACCCTCGCCATGTCCCAATACAGTCCAAAATTGAAACCAGGCCTCATCTTGCCCTTAGGTCCAGAGGCCGAGTTCTATTCGGCCGAAGATGCCGCGCGGTACGGTTACACCTTCGACCGACAAAAAGCCCTCGCGCTATTGCGCGAAGCTGGCTATTTGCACAATGCCGAGGGCAACCTACAGCGTAAGGACGGCCGTGTAATGCGCCGGCTGACCGTCGAATGCCCACGGGGTTGGTCGGATTGGGAGAACGCCGTAAGAGTGGTCGTAAAGAACCTCTCGGATATCGGCATCTCAGCTGTGGAGAGCTTGGTGGATTACGGCAGATGGAAACAGAACTTAAGCAAGGGATTATTCGATCTTTCCATCGAAACATCCACACCTGCGCTCTGGCCGTCCACTCCCTGGCGGCGCTTTGCTCAAATCATGTCAAATAAAAATCTGAGACCCGCGGGCCAGACGATCTACAAAAATTACGGGCGTTACAATGACTCGGTTGCACAAGAAATGATCGATACATTGCCAGGCATCGAGGACCGACAGCAACTTGCCTCGGCCTATCGGGCCTTGAACATCAAATTTATGCAGGAATTGCCCGCGCTCCCCCTGGCCTATCGGCCGAGTGAGTTTCATCAATTTAGCGAGAAACACTGGCAAGGATTTCCCACGAAGGACAATCCGACTGCGCCGCCTCAATGCTTGATGATCGGCGCCGGTATCAGCGGTCTGTGGCACCTCTACCCACGGGCGAAAAACCAATGAGCAGGATCGGGGGGTGAGTATTCTAACCAATTCAACGCCGCGACAGCGTTACCTGGCCAGTCGCTTGAAATGGTATTTTTTGACGTTGCTCAGCGCTCTTACGATCACTTTTTTTCTGCCGCGCTTAGGCACAGTGGATCCGGTGGATGTGATTTTGTCGAAGGTGGATTCAGCTGGTCTGTCGCCTGTTGAAATCGACAATATGGAACAGGAGTATCGCCGCGCCTTTCTCTTGGATCTACCCCTTTGGCAGCAGTATCTGAAGTACCTAGGACGGACGGTTACCGGTGATTTGGGCATATCCGCGGTTCATTATCCAATGGGTTGTTGGAAGATGATTAGAAACAAGCTTCCCTGGACATTGTTATTGATCGTGCCCGCGGTTGTACTCGCTTGGATGCTGGGGAATATTCTCGGGGTGCTAGCGGCCTACAAGCGCGGTCTTTTTGACCGGGTATTGTACCCCGTAGCACAACTTTTCGCCGCGGTGCCTTTTTTTTGCTTCGGGCTTGCGCTGGTGTTTGTTTTTTATAGCAAACTCGGGTGGGTTGATAGTCTAGGCGCCTATGCTCAGTCTATCGAACCGAGCCTCAGCCTGGCCTTTATCCGGGACGTGGCGGCACACTACTGGCTCCCGTTCAGTTCGGTTTTTTTCATTTTGTTGGGAGGCCAGGCAGTGGGCATGCGGTCCCTCAGTATCTATGAAATTAATACCAACTACGTACGCTTTGCCAAAGGTTTGGGCATGAAGGAGCGAACGATCATTTATTATATCTTTCGCAACGCCATGTTGCCTCAGCTGACCGGGTTGGCCATTGTTCTGGGGACCATGGTAGGGGGGACCTTCATCACTGAGGTTGTTTTTTCATACCCGGGACTGGGCACCTTGATGTTTCATGCCATTGCTGCAAACGACTATCCCCTCATTCAAGCCATCGCTCTAGTTACGACAGCTATTGTACTCAGTCTCAATTTCTCCGTAGAAATCGCGGTAGGTTTTCTAGATCCACGCATCAAGGCCGGTCAGGTGATACATCGATGATTGTAAGACCCAATCACCGGCTGAGAAATGGTGGGCTTATCCTCGCATCGACAACTATTTTTCTACTGCTTGCCTGGGCTTTGTTGGGGCCATGGATCCTAGACGTCTCCAAAGAAAGCGCCTCGGTGATGGTAGCGAATCCGTACGAGCCGCCATCGACACGCCATTGGCTCGGAACAAATGCCTTAGGGCAAGATGCCTTTGCCTTATTGTTACTGGGAATGCGAACATCCCTGCTGGTAGGAATTTGTGCCGGACTGATCGCCACCGTACTCGGATCGATCATCGGCATTTTAAGCGGGTTTAAGGGCGGTGTGCTGGATAATATTTTAACTGCGATTACCGATCTCATTGTCGTCGTTCCCCAACTACTGGTGCTTATTTTATTGTGCAATAGTATCGACGATCGTTCCTATCTGCTGCTCACCCTCTTTATCGGCGCAACCAGCTGGACCTGGGTGGCCAGGTCCCTGCGAACGCAAGCAGCGAGTTTGCGCAACCGGGCTCATGTGGATTTGGCCAGGCTCAATGGCTTGGGAACCGTAACTATTTTGCGAACACAAATCCTGCCCTACGTGTCATCGTATGTGTTTATGGCCTTTGTCATGCAGCTCGGTTCGGGAATTTTTGCCGAATCCGCGTTGAGCATGCTCGGCCTCGGCCCGCGAGGAGCGGAGGCCATCTCCTTAGGTAGTATTTTGCACCTGGCCGCGGAAACCGGCGCATATACCGATGGTATCTGGTGGATTTTCTTGCCGCCCATCGCGGTGATTACCACTGCGGTTTATTCTCTCTACTTAATGAACGCATCCCTGGAGATGACGTTTAATCCGCGGATGAGAAACAACTAGGATGGAACAGATACAAAATAGCCTGCTATTTGAAGTGGAGAATCTCAGCTTGGCATACAAGACTCCCCACGGCGGCACGGTCAGTGTCGTCAACGAAGTATCGTTTGGGCTGAGGTCGGGTGAGATTCTGGGAATTTCCGGTGAATCAGGTGCGGGCAAATCAAGCCTGGCCACAGCTTGCCTGGGACTAATGCCCGGTACGCTTCTCCGGGTAACGGGCGATCTAAAATTGGGCGGCATCTCATTGGTTCATTCCAGGTCAAAAGGCCGTTCAAGTCCCAGACCTGGCCGGCACATTTCCCTAGTGCCACAAGGGATCTCAAGCGGACTGAACCCAACCTGTAAGGTAAGATCAGTTGCCCTGGATGTGTTGCGGTCCCATTTTCCTGGGATAAAGAAAAAACAGGCATCGGACTTGATCCGCGATCGATTTTCCAACTTGGGATTAGATCCCAAATGCGTCCTTGATTGTTACCCCTGTGAACTTTCCGGAGGTATGGGACAACGTGTCGCAATCGCCATGTCGACTCTGATGAATCCAAAATTGACAATCGCCGACGAACCAACCTCAGCTGTCGATGTCGTAACTGCAAAACTTGTTATTCAATTGTACAAACGACTGATAAAAGACGGAATCGTTGAGGGTGTTATTTTAGTCTCTCACGATTTGACGTTTCTATCTCAGATAGCAACGAAAATGGCCATTATGTACGCTGGAGAAATCGTTGAACTCGGAGCGACTGAACAGGTGCTGATTGACCCTGTTCATCCCTATACGCGAATATTGACAGACGCCTATGTCCTTGAAAACAAAAACGACACCATCTGCCAAGCAACTTCATTTGCCCCACAGGATTTGCCAAAGAGGGACCAAACCAAGGGCTGTCCCTTTGCGGCGCGATGCCCGGATGTCCAAGCGGATTGTCCAACGACCCAGCAAATAACACGCGAGGTTGGTGGGCGATTGCTAAGGTGCGCCTATGCCAAGTAGCCCTGCTGTGTTTGAGGCGAAAGATCTCAGCTGTGTATTGGGCCAGGGCAAGAAAAAAACCATTGCGGTTCGCCAACTGACATTTGTTGTAAACGAAGGGGAAACGACCGCTGTTGTCGGAGAATCCGGCAGCGGTAAAACGACTTTGGCCAGAATGTTGTTGGGACTCCAAGCGAAAACATCCGGTACCCTGTTGTTTAGGGGACACCCCATCGTCGGCAATATTAACCACTATCGCGAAGTACAGGCAGTGTTTCAAGATCCATATACAGCCTTTAATCAGTTTTATACGGTGGATCGGCAACTGATGGATGCCTTTAAGTTGTTTAAAGCATCAAAGCCTAAAGAGCTACAGAGACAGACTACAGCAAAGGCGATGAAATTGGTCGGGCTTGATCCCGAATTGGTGGTGGGAAAATACCCGTTTCAGTTTTCCGGTGGTCAATTACAACAATTGTTGCTGGCGCGGATCTTTATGATTAAACCAACAGCATTGATAGCGGACGAACCGAGGTCGATGATCGACGCTTGTAGTCGAACTACGATTATCAACGCACTGATGGATCTGAAGCACAGACTATCCATGACGGTTGTTTTCATCACCCACGATATTAGATTCGCCAATCACTTAGCGGATCGCCTGATCGTCTTGAAACGAGGTGAAATTGTCGAACAGGGAGAGAGAAAGGAAATTTTTGACCATCCCCAAAACGAGTATACCCAAACCCTGATTGACAGCGCGCCGAAGACCTTCTTTAGTAAGAGGGTATCCAAAAAGCCGTGAAGCATGCGTATCAAATTGTAGGGCGCGGGTTTATCCCGCGCCGAAATCGGCGCCTTTGCTTACTCTCGGCTGCGGGTAAACCGCAGCCCTACAATTTAAGCGCTAACCAGGCCAAAAAATGGCCACAGAATTGAGCTGTTTTGCATATAGATGCTCGATCCGGGGCCTTGTTGGTCATTTTCTTTGCGTGGTAAAATACCTATCGAAAAAGACGGGTGCGTCGATAAACAAAGGTAAGGATGATGATGAAAAAGAGCGGACAAATTGCTAATTGGATTGTTGTGTCATTGGTGGTGACAGTACTGGCCGCCTGTGCCAGCGACCAAGAAAATACTGATTCAGATTCGAACGATAACGGGGAGACTGATACTACCGACACCGATGGGGAGTGGCATCCAGCGTATCCAGTTGATAATTTTGAGGACGGTGACGATGCTATTATGGAACAAACCGGCGATTGGATTACCTATGCCGACGAAGAAAACGGAGCATCGATTAGTCCCGCAGATGATATTACACAGGGGGTTCAATCCGACGGTGCAAACGGTAGCAACTATGCCATGCACATTACTGGCGATATTGGTTCGGGTGCCAGTTGGGGGACCGGATTGGAGGCGTTTTTTGAGATGGATGGTGACCAATTTGTGCCCCGGGATTTTGCCAGCATGGGAAACGAAGGTCTGTCTGTCTGGGCCAAAGGGAACTGCAAGCTTAGGGCCTGTGTCAATATGAGGGAACTCGTACCCATTGAGTATGGTGGGACCTGTGATGAGGAGACCAACGACGAGTGTTGGCTGTTTCATTGCAATGAGACCGACGATCAGCTGACAGAGGAGTGGACCTTATTCGAAATGCCCTTTTCCGGATTTGAACAAGCCGGCGGCAGCACTGCATTGGATTTGTCTACCATCGTCTCGATTCAGTTCACCCAAGATAGCGAAACATGTGGCGAAAATACCTTTGATATTTGGATAGACAATGTCGGTGTTTATGGTGGCGACGAATGGGTGGATGTCTGGGATGGCATTGAAAATCCAGCCGACGCCGGTGCCGATGAATAGCACCCTACCCTACCACCACATGATCGCCGATATTTTTATCACCCCATCGTCCGGGCGCAACGGGGGTTCGCCGTCGTAGGTAGCCGGGCCGTAGGGCGCGTCGTCATATGGCCAACTGGCCGATACTTCTTTCCCATTAAAGTAATGCGAGTACTGCAACACCAGTTGTTCATGACTGATAAAATTCGAGTGAAAAAATAACATCCCCGAGGTTACGTGAAATGATTTGTTCGCGTTGTCGAGGTCGGGCTGAACCAGATCGTAACGGGCGCCAATACCCAGCCAAGAAACTGGCGTGTAGACCACATCTCCACCGTACTTGAGTTTATCGGTCACACCATTCCAATTCTCATCATCGCATTTGATGTGATTGTACATGGAAAACAGGGAGAACCGCAGATCCCTTGCTTGCCCCCAAAATTCTCGTGGATGCCAGAGAAATTTGGCCAAACTGAAGATGTACTGAAATAAAATCGAATCTATCGATCCGTTGCCAGCAGGCGGATCCAGGTTTATATCCGCGGGGTGGAAGTAATTGTCGATCAATGACCATCCTTCTCGAGAATGCAATAGCTCAACAGCACCGGATAGTCTGGCTAGGTCTTTAGTCATAATGTGGGAATAGCCCAGGTAACCCTGACCAAAGAAAAACTCAATGAATTTCACGTCCACGCCCACGTTGATCAATCGACCGTCTTTTTCTTCTGGATCTGTCTCTGCTATCTGAGTCGCATCGGTATTAAAAGACATCAGAAAATGACCGGCAACGGTCAACTTGTCTTTGTAGCTGATGCCCAGGTGGGCGTGATTGAGCAAAGTGGTTCCCTGTTGCTCTGGTCCGCCATAGGGGAGGTAACTCGCTTCTGGGCCGTCAAACGGCGCCATCATCAGTTTGCCACCGAAACCCTGCTCCACATGTAGGGTCAGCGTGTCGCTGATATCAAAGAAGGCCCGCAGGTTTTCTCCTGCCGTGTGGGTCGCGCCAAAAAGATAGGTGTCGTACTTGTCTGCACTATATTGTCCAGCAGCACCATATCTATTGGAGAAGACCCCCACATTTACCACGATACCGCCAAGGGAACCAAAAAGCTTGGGAAAATTCAACGAGACAAAGGATTGGTTGATCCCAAGCTGCGCCGTTAAATCCCGATAGCCCCCATCAGTGATATTGTAGGAGGCAATAGACACATTGGCCGCGACAGTTTCATTGCCGTAAATGAATCGCAACTCTGTCCATGGGCCGCCCATGTTGTTGGTAAAATTCCAATTCATGTAGCTCGAATCGGGAATCTGTGGCGGCACGTGTAACTTGGTGTCTGAATCGCCGTTGGATTCCAAGTCCTGGCCAGTGCCGATACCCAGCCGAAAAGGCACCCGCAAAAAACCGTGAAATTGAAAGTGTAGATCCTTTAGCTGCAGTTCTGTATCTGGCTGGTAGTCGACCGGGAGCACCAGTTCGTGTAGGACGAGTTGGTTCGGGTCCAGGCCCACCCCTGGGGCGGGCTTACCCTTTCTGCCGGCACTTTGCGCGTTCGTGGTGGTCAGCAATCCAATGAGTGATAGGCCAATGATGAGCAGATGTTTCATTTGAGGCTCCGAAGCTAATTTGGGTCACATTCGACAAAGAAGATGTCATCAATCCAGATGTCAAATTTGGCTGCGCTGGTCGTTGTCTGCCATTGCATGCCGAACAGATTTTTCTGATCGATATGTGGTGGATTTGGGTTCCCCCATCCCTCTTCTTGTTTCATATCCGCAAAGTAGACAACGTATCGTATCCACTCGTCGGTAAGAGTAAAACTGATGCCAAAATCATTATAGCACTCCTGACAGATCCCTGCCTCGGGAGTCGTATTCATATCCGGCATCTTGAACCGAAGGGCAGCGGTCGATTCCGGAGCTTTTTTGGCCAGAAAGGAAATCCCCTTACACCGTGATGCATCATACGATCCGATGGGTTCGCGAAAACTAAAGCCAATACCAGCGTATACTTCTGCGCTGTTGGCTGTGCTGCCTTTGAACCGCAAGGCTGATTCGGAACCCCCTGCGCCGCCTTTAGCCGGCGCGAAATTGCTGCTGGTCGGCTCGATGGTGCTTCCATGCTCGTCCACATATGTGTAGATATAACCGTTACGTCCACCCGAGTTTAGAATTTGGTCATCGCCATCCTCGGCGTCTTCGATTTTTTCGAATGCTGCGGCTGACGCGTTGACTTGTTCGGACTCCTGTGGTGGCAAAAAATGGGAGCAGCTGACGATGATGGAAACCGTCCCGATGATCGACAGAAAAACAGAGGGGATACATTTCATTTATTTGCTCCTGGTCCAGGACCGGTCGACGCGCAGTGTTTCTTTGTTGCCGGATGAAGCCGTCAGCGCAGATGCTTTTTGCTGGGCAAGATATGGCATTGGTAGCGTCATTTACAACCTCGCTTGATCAATAACATAGTTTATAATACACTTTAAACCGAATGGTAAATATGCACATAAAGCTGATGTAAAATAGACACTGAATGGATTGGGACCCATAAATAATGGTAATTGGAGCGTTTACTGAACAAGAAATAAACTGTGATTCTAGAGGTAAGGTGAAAATTGGTAACAATGATGCTAGGCAAATGGTGGTTGATATCATCCCGACGACTTCTTACGTTGTTTCTCAAACTAGTATTCATCGTTGGTGGACTCGGTTGTGCCACTCAGCCGATTGACGAAGATACTGAGTCGACTGATACATCTGAAGACGATTATGTGGATGGTGGGGTAACCCATCCGTTTGCAGACCACCATCATACCTATGTCCAGGATACAATTTTACCAGATAGTTGGACCCAAGAAGAGCTCGACGATCAGGTCCGTCACGCCTACGATAGGTGGCAGAGTCGATATCTGAAAAATGGCTGTGACGCCGATGAATACTACATAGGCGTTGACACACAAGAAAGCATCACCGTTAGTGAGGCCCACGGGTACGGGATGATTGTGCTGGCCTACATGGCCGGGCACGAGGATTCTGCCAGACAGTATTTTGACGGCATGGCCCGCTACTTTAAGCGGCATCCGTCAGAGTGTGCCGGTGGCCTCATGGCCTGGTCGCAAGATTCAAATTGTATCAATAACTTGGGTGCGTGTAGCGCCACTGACGGAGACTTGGATATTGCCTACGCACTGCTCCTGGCTCACATCCAATGGGGTAGCGAGGGCCCGATAAATTATCGCCAAGAGGCACTTAAAATCATCGAGGCGATATTGCACGATGAGATGGATGCCGGCGGAGGTTACGCCCTGTTGGGGGATTGGACCAGTCCGGGGGACACGTATTACTATGACGCAACTCGTTCCAGCGATTTTATGCCAGGGCACTTTGCGAGCTTTAAATCCTTTTATCAGGGACAGATTTGGCAGCAGATTATTGACCAGTCCTATCAAATGATGGGTGAACTCCAGCAAATTCATTCCTCAAATACGGGCCTGATACCAGACTTCATCCAATCGCCGATGCAATCACCGAGACCCGCCGAGTCAAATTTTTTGGAACGCCCGGTAGATGGTGAATATTCGTACAACGCTTGTCGTGTTCCCTTTCGGATCGGCGTACACTATTTGATCTCTGGGGACAGCCGGGCAAAAGCACTACTGGACAAAATGAATCAGTGGATTGTGACCCGGACAGATGGCAATCCATCGAATATCACTGCTGGTTATTATCTCAACGGCGAAAGTTTGCCCCAGTCGCAATACCAAAGCCAGGCGTTTATTTCACCTTTCGGGGTGGCGGCGATGGTGGACCAAGCCAACCAGGCATGGCTAAACAACATCTGGCAGTACATGATCAGCACTGGTGAAGACGGGGGGTATTACGAGGATACGTTGAGACTTCTAAGTATGATTGCCATCAGCGGAAACTGGTGGACTCCCCCGATCGAGGAAGATTGAAGGTGGTTTGACATTCGCATCAAGCGCGATGATTCTCTCCGATACATTGATCCCTTTGACTGAGAGACATAATTGGCCGTCAACGGAATCGTAGTTTGCTTGAGCAGTCAAATGGCAACTTTCTTTAGGCAGGATTGAAACGTAGTTGTCACTCCAAATGATGGGGAGGATGTCTTGTTTGTTATGGTCAGCCAGACGTAATTCAGTAAAAAAGGCGAGGTAGTTTGACCGATTTCTTAATGTGACGTCCAGAAATATCGCACTGCCTCTGAGAGTCAGACAGGTCTCCGTTTCAAGTGAGACGAGAGGTAGCTTACGGATACTGCGTAAATCTGCATATTGTTTGATCGGCGTATTGATCCAGGAGGCGTTTGAGTGATCCAATACATCTCGCTTGGTAGGAATCCAGTAAAAATTATGACTCACCACAACGCTCTCTGATTTAAAAAGTCTCAAATCCACGAAAAGGACTGGAATCGCGCTGTCTAAATTGGGTATTTTCAACACATCTAACGTGCTGTTGGATCCGATATCAATCTCTACCGAACTGTTGACCAGTGACTGTCCTTCTGAGTCCAAGACTCTTATTTCTGCACGAAGCCCGTTAAACCCTCGGCGAAAATCATTGATTACGACAACCGAGTGCTGATGTGAATCGTACATGATGTGGAGCGGCTCATTGGCTTTTTTGGTAGCAAAATATCCTCCGGCCGGCCTTAGATAATGATCAAAAAGATGCCAGATCAGCGACGGCCAGGCGTTATTGAGCATCCACTGGATCACACCTGTTGATTTGAACTTATTGCGACCATATGCTTCAAACATCGCCCGCTGGCCTTCATAGGCCATTAATTGAGAGTATTGGGCGAATTCATCAACTGATTCACATTCACCGTATCTGTTCCGGAGTGCTTTCTCAAATAATGTGATGTTGTGAAATTCCTGTCCACCCGCATGGAGATTCCAGGTGTCGTCTATCGGCCAGAGACATTCTGGCGGGAGCATTTTTTTGAGACTCTCCACTGGTGGAATTGCCGGCCCGGGGCATATTTCGGTGGCAAAACCGAAAGCCCCGCCATTGGTGGTGTCCTCCAGCCAGTAACTCGGCGGTACATAGTCGTAGGGACCCTCCATCTTTAAACCGCTTTTCCCTGTCAGTTCGGAGGGCTTATCAGCAGCGCTGGAGTGGCAGGCGTTAGGCCAATGCTCTTCCCTTAACACATCTAAGTAGTGTTGTTCCACTTCGCCTGGCGGTGAGAAATCACTGCCGTACCACCAAGAAATAAGGCTGGGATGCCGCCTGGTTCGCCGAATTTGACTGCGTAGGGATTCCTTGGCAATTTGAAGGTTTTCAGCTGACCATTCATCCCATTTTTCCCACGCGTCACAGCAGCTCCAACCGGAAATAACAAGGACACCCTCACGATCGCACCACTCCAGGAAGGATGCCCGTTCGAGCATGCCTTCAAACCGAATTGTGTTGAGATTCATTTCCTTTACATATTCCAATTGCGCTAGGTCCCGCTGGGGATATCGTCTCAGAAACAGGTCCGTCGCCCAACCCGCACCCCTGACCAAAATCGGTTCACCATTGATAGCAAATAAGGCGTGTCCGTCCGATGTCAGATCACAACTCACTTCCCGAATGCCAAAATCAAAGGCGGCAGCGTCGGAGAGCCCTGATACGTGTTGCGCTTCAAAACAAGCGCGGTAAAGTCGGGCTTCGCCCATGGTCCAGGGCCACCAGAGTTTGGGTGAAGAAAAAACAATCTCCTCTTCCCATCTCGTTTTCTCACCGGCAACAAGCTGTATCTCTCTTTCTATCTTTTTTCCGTCGATGGATACCGAAATACAGGTGGACTGATCCCGCTGGCTGGTATTGACAACGTCGCAAGCCAGGGTCAGCCTTGCGCGATCCAGACTATCGAGTTTTGTAGTGACATGCGGCGCCCGTATAGTGATGGGCCCACTCGATCTCAGCCAAACATCGCGCCACAGCCCCATATTCTTGTCCGGTGGAGAGGGATTCCAATCCACCCAGGTAATGGCGATGTCTCCCGCTTCTGGTGGAAAAACCTCTATCGCCAATATGTTTTCGCCGTCACTTATAAGAGCATTAGTAATATCTATTTCAAAAACGCGATACGCACCAGCGATGTCCTTGGCGCAGGAGATATTTTTGCCATTTAGCCAAATATTGGCGCGATAGTTGATGCCGTCGAATTGGAGTGAGGTATGGGCAGCGATTGAGTTATCATACCGAAAGGATTTTCTAAACCACCAGGGATCGCGAAAAGGACTCCCCTCGGGCATGGGATAGTTGGAGAAGTTTTGTGCCTTGGGTCCCTGCTCCGGAATATCTAGAATATTGCTGCCATAGAAAGGATCGGCGTACAAACCATTATCGACGAGCGTACCCAACACTGTATTTGGAAGGTTTGTCTTGTACCAATGATGCGATGCTCCCATTTCCGTGGATAAGGCTGCACCGTCCCGACCGACGACCCTGGAGGATTGGACCTGCCAGGCGTGATTCAGATTACGCTTGGTCATTTTACGACAACGGCGGCGAGTACGAAGTTTGCACTATAGAGTATATCGGGCTCGGACACTGCCCACCATCCTTCCGTCCAAGCACCCTCGGGAATAAAACCACCATCCCACAAATCGCTTTGGCGCCAGTGCCAGAGGCTGTGGGCGGCAAGTCCCGAGCGCAGCGGTTTGGGGTTGTCCCACAACAACGCTTTCGCCGGAGCATTGGGGGCGAGAAAGCCCATGTTAACGGCATTGGGACCACCTAATAGAAATCCAGGTGGCGGCGGTTCCGCCTGGCCCCATTCCATGTGGTACATGCGATCGGGCCCCCTACCGACACCGGTGACCATGGAATAACCATTAGGGTTGCGACCAAGTACCCAGTGCCATTGATCCCTGGCCACCTCCAGATAAACAGCTTTTTCAGGAGAGAGCTTGTGGGCCACCGAGAGGATATGGACCTTCTCCATTAGGTTAGAATTGTGGGCCCAAAAATAATCGGCCGCTCTAGAAACGCAGCGGTAGCCGTCCTCGCCAGTGGCTTGATGCACTAGTACATCAGCCCCCTGTAGCAACCGTTTGGCCGCCTCCTGTCGCACTTCTTCTGGGGTTTCTTTGTCCAACGAAAGTGTCGACAAGCCCAAGCGACTGAGGTTGGCCCAGGCGCCATTGAGAAAACTTCTAATCTCGCTTGTTTCCTTCGCCGACATCAGCTTTTTTACTGCCTCCAAAGCAGTGGTATCACGAAAGCGTCTCCACATCTCGCAAGCAGCGACAAATCGTGCGCCGACATCTGTATAGCCAGGTTCATCATCCCACAGGGGTTGCTTGCTGCCTTTGTTGTCCGCTCTGATATGCTGGGGGGTCTGCTTGAGAAATTCCCACCCTTTTTTTGCAGCCGTTTTACAACGTGCGGAAAATACTTTGTCCCATTTGGCGTAGACATCTGCAGCCATGGCCAATACGGCTACCGCTTTTGCCGTGGCAGAGGTGCTCTGGCCAGCGATCCAGCGGATTTCTTTGTCCTGGTCTGCAGGGACTTCCGGAGACCACCCCATTACCGCTTCGCGATGGCGGAAGGCCCCGTTTGGTTCTTGTAAGGAGAGAATCCAGACCAGACCCCATTTCACCTCATCCAGAATGTCCGGAACGCCATTACCTGATTCGGGATTATTGAGCGAGCTATCGTCAAAACGATGAGGTGCCCATTCGTAGGCTAGCAGCAATGTTTGGGCGCTGGGCGCTGTTGAAGGAATATACATATCGTAGTTCCCCGCGTCGTGCCAGCCCCCTTCGACTTGCCATTTCTTCTTTTTATTCGGATAGAATTCTAGGTCCCATCCCACATCTTTGTGAGCGTGAGAGATCCCCTTTCGCGTATAGGATTTTCCCTTCCAAGTGGCATACGGTTTTTTTAAGGCTGTTCTCGTCCGTTGAAAATAGAAACTTTTTAGCCCCGCCGTTAACGCATCGCGATAGATATCATCACCGATGAGAAACACATCGCTTTGTGTTTCACCTTGGCCAACGGTGTATTTCCCAGGCACTGCCACGTTACTGATGTCCACCTGCCACACGGGATCCTGAGAGTTCCCATCAATACCCTTGTGGAGAATTTTGTCTGCAGCGATGGATATCACCTTCTCGCCGGATGTGTTAAAAACAGCCGCGTCATTCGGCTGGACATTAAAAATGACAACCTTGTGCCAATCCGTCGGATATCCAACCGTATTCACTTTTATCGCCGGCACGTTTTTTCCGGGCATGGCCGGGGCCGGCGTGCCAGAAGATGCCTGATCCTTTTCTGGCCTCCCGAGTACGATCGTCTTGATATTGTCCATTGAGGTAGCTGCCGATTTATCAACTGCTGTTGAACCACCACAGGAGATAACTTGGAGAACCACCATTAGTAGGCCTATTTGCCTTAAATCATTCATGCCATTGCGCTCCTACGATAAAAACCGTGGGACGATGTCTGATCAGTACTGTCCAAAACAACGATAGAGGAACTCGTGAAACCCTCGTCATTCCCGCGCAGGCGGGAATCCAAGTGAAGGGAAACCTGGATTCCCGCCTGCGCGGAATGACCGTTTTCTTCAATGATTTCAAAGTACACATGTCGAGTTCCGAGCTGTTTTGGACATCAATGATGTCTGATAAAAAAGCTACAGCATTTATCGTCTGGGGGATGTTCATTTTGGATATAAAACACAAATAGAAACCATGCTACTTGTCGATACGATTTCTATCCCTAGCTGTCATTGCCGCGTATCGCGTGTGCATCTCGGTAGGCCCCGGGCGTCTGACCCGCGACTTTTTTAAAGGATCTGATCAAATGGTGTTGAGAATGAAATCCACAGGCCTGGGCTATTTGCTCTATAGTATCAGGGGTTGAAGTGAGTAATTTTTTAGCTTGTTCTACACGGATGGACCTCAAGTAGGACAAATAGGAAGTGCCGGTGGCCTGTTTGAAGACGCGTGTAAAGGCAGGTACCGAAAACCCTGTTTTGCGGGCGATCATCGGCAAGGGCAGATTTTCGAAATAGTTGTCCTTTAGATATTGCAGAGTGGATTCGAGCAACATCACACTCGAACCGCGCCAGACTTTATCGGATACAAAACTCAATCGTTGAATAGCTCCGTTAAAGCTTTCGATAACTTGCTCGATGGATCGGGCGGCCTCCACGCGGCTGGTCAGCTCGAGTACAAAGCTGTTAAAGGCGGACTCCCGCATGGGGTTTTTGCGTTTGACCGATTTGAGCAGCTGAAATAGCGTCGCCAGAAACTGCCCCCGAGCTACCTCGATGCGGTCATTGGCGTACTGCAGTGCAACCGTAATATACAGATCTGATGCCACTTTGAGCTCGGCGCTGTTTTGGCGATCCAGTACCTCGACTAAGGTATCCGCAAGTTTTTGGAGATCGGTATATCTCAGTCGTTTACGACCATCCAGTTCATCGTGAAACAAGACATTTTTGCCGAGTTGAACGCACATATGCGCGGCCAATACCGCCTCTTTGTGGGATTCATAAAGGGAGGTGCCCCCGTTTTGGGTTCTTCCAATTCCCACCACAGAGTGAACGTGAAATCGTTCTGCGAGGTACGCGCGTAAACGCTCCGCCCGTTCCTTGAGCTCCAAGCGAGCACGGGCGCGGCTTTTTCCTTTTTTGGAGGAGGTAATTATTGAGATGCCATAGTCTTGTAATCGGGTTGCCGCCGTCTCGGGTAGATTTCGTACAAAAGCAATGCATGCCCGTTGTATTTGTGCATTACGCAATAATGCTTGGGCCGGATCATATAATTGCGATCGGGACTCGATAGGCAATAGCGACATGGCGGTGGTGGGTAATCGGACAATCCCCATCCCCTCTTTTATCCAATCGGCTAGTTCGCCATCGTAATACCACAGTGGTAGCCGAAATTTGTCCGAACTTAAAACACTGTTTACCCAATCGTCGATCGGCCAAAGGCGAGATAAGACGTCGGTGTTGAGTTGGTCAACATCCCGTTGAATATCGTTTTTATGAGCTTTTCCAGAAAGAAATTTACCGTACAGTTTGACAAATTTCTTAAACGCCTTGAGCAAATCCGGCTCAAGCACCGGGAGGCTGAGGGTCATGCGAACAAATTTAACAAAATCCCGGTTGGCACCGACTGGCTCCTGTCCGGTCAATTCGCGCCAGTTCTTGCAAAGGGACGTCCATTTAGGGGCCTCCTGCAAAAACTGGCCGGCGAACAAAAAAGTTTGCCCGCTTGAATCTGCCGGTAGTTTGTAGAACAAATCCCAAAATCCATATATATTTCTGAGGACCACCTGGTCCCGCGCCCGCGCCGCCTTGAGCGCTTCCAAATAGTGGGCATCACGCACGGATTCTTTGCCGAAATAAATTTCAAAATGGTACGGCTTTGGTTGATGGCGGGGATCACTGAGTTCCATCCACTCAATATGCTTCTCCCCATTCCACTTGATGATAAAAAACGGCAGTTCGGATCTAGAAGACAGGACGTTATGGATAGCGTAGGCGTTTTTCAGGTTGTCGGCCCAGTCGGTATGTGTCGTATTGGTACAACTCATCAACATATAGTTTAATCCGTCTCCCTTTGCGGTGCACGCGGCGCAGAGAATGTTTCCTAGCGCCGTCGTATTTACCCAAAACAACAATATTTCGCATAGATAGCAAAGAAAACGAATTATTATAAATGTACATAATTTTGAATAATATTGTACATATGCGAGACCTGGTACACCAGAAAAACCAGCTTTTTTTTCGAATTGTTACCACATCATATCAAAAACGCCCCTTGCACCACGGAAAAATTTTTCAAACTAAACTTAGAGCCTATCTCAGTAGGCCGGACCGAGCATGGTGTATGAGACACGAGCAGTGCAACTGAGATAGGGTCTAAGGCTGATTCCCCCTCCTAAGCGGGGATTATTGGCATGGTTGTGGGCCCCGGGCTGTGTTCCCAGGGAAGCGTAGTTGACTACTATCTGGAGTAATCGATGTCATTAAAAAGTGGAAACATTCTCGTTGGGCAATCCGGCGGACCGACTGCAGTTATCAATGCCTCCTTGGCAGCAATAATCAAAGAGGCCGGTCAACGACTGCCGGAAAGTCGCATCTTGGGCATGCGTTGGGGGATTGAGGGGTTCTTGCGAGGTGGCATTGTCGATTTGAGCGGCCAATCAGCGGCGACTATCGAGAATCTCCATCGCACCCCGTCATCAGCACTTGGCAGTTGTCGCTACAAACTTCAAGATGATGATCTGCCGTTGGTATTTTACCTGTTAGAGAACCTGAACATAAGATACATATTATTAATCGGTGGCAACGATACCATGGATACCATTCATCGCATTGAGACCCATGCGTCATCCCGTGGGTACGACCTCATCGGCATTGGTGTTCCCAAGACCGTTGATAACGACCTGTATGGAACCGACCACACACCTGGATTTGGTTCCGCAGCTCGTTATGTCGCCTTGTCAACCCTGGAGGCTGGCATACTGGCCAGGGATATGCAGAGGGTCGACCAGTTTGTCATACACCAGACCGTGGGGCGTGAGGCAGGGTGGTTGGCAGCTGCTTCGGCCCTTGCAAAAACCACTCCTGATTCAGCACCTCATATCATCCTAATGCCTGAAGTACCGGTCAATCGCTCTGCGCTGTTGGCTGAAGTGAAGCGGGTTTACCAGGAGTACGGATATGTCTACGTGGTCTGCGGGGAAGGCATCGTCGACGAAGACGGCAATCCGATTAGTTCGTCTGTCACCAAAGATAAATTTTCAAATATCGAGTTTGGCGCCATGGGAGGAGGATCGGCTGCATTGTGTCTGCACCAACTCATTGCAAATGAATTTGGCTGGCGCGGCGAATTCCAAGTGACCGAAAGTCTGATCATGTGCGGCGCAGACCGGGTCAGTGAGTTGGACCTGGAGGAGGCGATCGGCTGTGGCCAAGCAGCAGTGACCCTGGCCAGCAAGAACAAAAGTGGCGTCATGGTCAGTATGGTGCGCACTTCCACACAGCCATATCAGATAACCTTTGATGCGGTGCCACTTAAGGAAGCGGCCATACGCGCCAAACCCATGCCGCGAGACATGATTTCCAAAAACGGTATGTATGTCACGCGGCGCTACCTCGAGTATGCCGCACCCCTGGTGGGCCCCCTACCCGAGTATGCCTCCTTGGATACCGGTATTACCCCTGTGTCCCATTTGACAAAGGCCATCTAAAATGAGGCGAGAAAATATTTCTTATCAACGGTTTGCACTGGTTCGTGAAATGGTCGAAACGATAAAGGTGATCGAAAACTTCAATCCGGAGGTGGTCAAGCCGTTTGTGGAGCAAATTGACGCCACATCGGGAATTATGCTCAGCGGCGAGGGATCGAGTCGCATATTTCCTGCTAAAAACGCCATTTACCTGTCGATGAAATTAGGTGCGTTGCTTCCTATCATCACCGAAAGCGGTCGCCAGGCAATGGAATACGATTTGAGCAATTGGACGGTATTCGGCGCCTCGAACAGCGGTAAGACAAGAGAAACGCTGAGCCTGATGAGACATCTCAAGATATTGGGTAACAGGTGCCGGTTTGGTGTGACCGCAGGTCGAGATACACCGCTGGGGCAGCTTTGCGAAAGAACCCACATACTCAGCTGTGGTGAGGAGAACGCCGTGGCAGCCACCAAAAGCGTGGTCGAACAAGGTCTGTTTTACCATGCAATCATCCGGGATTTGTTAGGCTGCCCCATCTCCACTCCGGAGTTAAGATCCATTGCCCAAAGGGTGCAGTCTGCCCTTGAAATGCCGATTCCACCGACAATTGTAGAAAAAATGAGCCGGGCCAGACGGGTTTATTTTGCCGGAAGAAACAATGGCGTGGCTGAGGAACTGGCCCTCAAGGCGAGTGAGATCGTCCGGATTTCGTCGGATTACCTCGAAAACACTTACGCTGTTCATGGTGTAGAGGAGGTGATGACATCGGACGAAATGGTTGTTGTTATCGATCCCTACGAAGAGGAACTGGAAAAATTTCAGGAGGTGCTCGTCAACGGTGTGGGCCTGACCTTGATCGCTATTGCCAGCGAACCACTGACCATACCGACCATTGTTTTGCAGAGGTCAGGGGAATTTGATGCCTATGTGCAGCTCGCTGCCGGCTGGAATTTATTGGTGGAAACAGGGCTCAATTGCCAGGTCGATATGGACCGACCGGAACGCGCCCGAAAGATCGGTAACGAGTTTTTTTAGCCCCCCAATTGGTATGTTGTCGGTAATATACTGGCGAAAACGGCTAGAAGCTCTGTCTCAAAAGGGGTAGCGGCGTTTATTGCCGCCCCGTAGGGGCATCCCCATACCAGCCCAGGGCGTAACTGTTTAGCGTTCTGCTGAAAACTTGTTCAGACACATGGTTTGATGGCACATTCGAGTCATGGCCGTCGACCCTCGAAATGCGCGAATAGCCGAGCTTGAAAAAGAGATAGAGAAGCTCAAGGCGATTATCGAGA
>JASJCT010000118.1 GCA_030065855.1 Myxococcota bacterium | reverse complement strand
CGGCAACCAGCGAATGATTTACCAGGCGGCGTCGAGCGCGTCCGACAGGCGACGCACGCCAACGACCTCGATGCCGTCGGGCGCGCGTTTCGGAACATTGCCGCGCGGCACGATCGCTCTCGCAAAACCCTGTTGCGCTGCGGCGGCGATACGCTCGGTGCCGAACTTCACCGGTCGAATCTCGCCGGCGAGGCCGATCTCGCCGAAGGCAACCAGCCGGTCCGGCGCTGCCCGGTCGCGAAAGCTCGACACGATGGCCAGCAAGGTCGGCAGATCGACCGCCGTTTCGCCGATACGCAGACCGCCAACGACATTGATGAACACATCCTCATCGCTCACGGCGAGACCGCCGTGTTTCTGCAATACTGCCAGCAACAGCGCGAGACGATTCTGATCCACTCCCTGTGCCAGCCGTTTCGGGTAGTTCGAGCTGCCGTCGGCGACCAGCGCCTGGATCTCGACCAGCAGCGGACGACTGCCTTCCCAGGCGACCGACACAACACTGCCCGGTTCCTCGACAGACTCGCGCGACAGGAAAATTGCAGAAGGATTTTTGACTTCGCGAAAGCCGGTCTCGGTCATCGCGAAGACGCCCATTTCACCACTCGCGCCGAACCGGTTCTTGACGCTGCGAATCATCGTGTAACGGCTCGACGGGTCACTCTCAAAATAAAGCACCGTATCCACCATGTGCTCGACGACTCGCGGACCGGCAATTGCGCCCTCCTTGGTGACATGACCGATCACGAAAACCGCAACGTCGCTCTGCTTTGCGAACTGCACGATTCGACCGACGCTTTCGCGAAGTTGCGCGACCGATCCGGGGGCCGACGGTAAGTGCTCGCAGGTCATAGGGCATTTAAGGGTGAGAGATCGACGATGCGATTTTCGGCGATTGCGATATTTATGAGAGATTCGAGGTCGGATAAAAAAGATATATCCTCAATCTGATTGCCTTCGATAAGAAGCCCCTGAAGGGCTTTGAGTCCGGCCAATGGAGATGCGTCTGAAATGTTGTTGTATGCCAGATCGAGACTGCTGATCTGTGTGAGTGAGAGGAGCACAGAGATGTCGGAAATTTCGTTCCTGGCGACATTTAAATTTCGAAGCGTACTCAAACCTGATATCCAGTCAATCGATGTCACCCCGCAATCTTCTATGTGGAGACTGATCAGCCCGTTCGATTGACCGAGCGCTTCGACGTTGGTCATGGGGTTGCGGTTCAGATGGACAGAGGTGAGTTGCTCAAGAGTAAGAAGCGGAGAGACGTCTTGTATCAAATTATCATCGGCAATGACCCATTTGAGAGCGGGAAGGTCTGTGAGGGGCGTTAAATCAAC
The DNA here is from genome assembly GCA_030065855.1 of Myxococcota bacterium. GTDB lineage: Bacteria > Myxococcota_A > Polyangia > JAAYKL01 > JAAYKL01 > JASJCT01. The sequence goes on along the minus strand of JASJCT010000118.1, from coordinate 15,713 downwards.
TACCCGGTTGTTATTCATCCAAATCTGATTGAGCGCGACAAGTCCGCTGAGGGGTGATAGATCCTCGATGCTGTTGTTTTCCACCCACAGCTCTTGCAGCTGAACAAGGCCGGCCAGTGGGCTGAGATCGCTGATATTGTTGTTGTTGAATCTAGCAATTTCGAGGTTGACCAGACACTCGAGGCCTTCAAGGCGCTCGATGCCTTTGTTGGATCCAATAATTTTCTTTACCTGGGCCAGACGATCCGCAGTGATATCGCCTTGGACCGCATCTCGCACAATGTCCTCAAGGATGGGATCGGGGAAAACATTGTTCCCTTCGCAGATCTGTAGATCGCCGGTATCGGAGCTGCTATCTGTCTCAGTGTCGGAATCGGCGTCAGTATCCCCGCTATCGGTCTCCCCGGCATCGCCATCGGACCCGCTGCATCCAATAGCAAGGACAGTCAAAAAGACACTGATAAAGGATAAAAAATCAAAGCGATTGAACATACGTTCTCCTCGTGCAAAAACCTGTCGAAAAGTGTGTGTCTCGATCCATATTGGGTCATTAAAAAGGCCATTCGCCAGGAACCAACGTGCGCGCTGCTCGAAAACCAAAGTCTGGGAAAGCAATGTGTAGGCCAACCCATGACGAGGCACGCGCATGACACGTAGGCAAAGACATGGAAGCCCCTCCCATTACGCCGTGCATTGAGCTGATCTCCTCTGGACCGATCGGATCGGTGATCTCCAGGTCTTGGTGGGCAATGCTCCAGCCGTCGTATTCATCGTTTGTCCATTCGAATACATTGCCCAGCATATCGAACAATCCCCAGGCATTGGGTTGCTTAAGACCGCTTTGCATCACGCAATCGGTGTTTCCACAGTGCCAGGCAATCGATTCGAGTGTTGCATCGAATATACAGCCGTCATTGACACCCGTGGTGAGGTCTCCGTTATATGTTGCTGTCAGGGTCCCTGCGCGGGCTGCGTAGGACCACTCGGCTCGGGTGGGCAGGCGCCATCCCGGGCATTCGTAAATGCTGGGGAAGAGGCGCACATCGTAATGACAAGTAAACTCAAGGTCACTATTGGGCATGCCAGCGGCAAAAATCCCCTGACAGCCCGAGAGATCGTAACAAGGCTGTAGGCCATCGCGCTTAGACATCGCGTTCAAGTACACCAGGGTCTCGTACCAATTGACCAGGCCGACCGGATGCTCCGGACTCAAGTCGCCACTGGACGGGTTAGGAAATCCAAATGCATCCCACTGCTCCTGGGTGGTCTCGGTTTGAGCGATGATAAAGTCGCGGGTCAGCATCACTTTGGTCTGTTTCTCCTTATTATTCCCACGGCAGGGTTCGGTTGCAGGAGAGCCGTGAATATAGCAACCTGCTGGAATGCGGCAGTAGCCATCCTGGCAATCTTTCACGACTTCAGGATGGATGCATTCGTCTTCCGTACCTGAATCACTGTCCGAGTTAGAGTCCGTATCTGCTTCAGAATCAGTTGCCATATCCGTGGCTGTGTCGGCGTCTGTATCAGTATCACCATCGGTCCCCGTGTCAGAATCAAAGTTTGAGTCAGAATCTATGCTATCTGAAGCGTGTGTTTCTTCTGGTTCGACATTTTCTCCATCATTACACGCCCCGCAGCAGATGCTTAGAAATACTGCACCTAGCATTAGATTAAGGTAACAATCAGTCTCCATGAAACAGCTCCTGTAAAAAGGACCCCTGATTGCAGAAAGTCGCCAAAGCTACAATCAGGGGCTTCGACATATTAATCAGAGTTCTACTAATTATTAGTCATGGTCAACTCCAGCATTAATTCCTTTGTCCAAAAATTGAAGTACCTTATTAGGCTCCGTATACAGCCATAAATCAGCAGCGGCGGCTAATAAATTCTCCCAATAGCTGCTATCCGCTTCATCCCATACGCTCATCAATTCAGGAACAGTCAGTCTGGTATAATCGTCAGCAGTGGTCCAAGCGTGCCAGAAGAACTCGAGCCAGTCCAGCTCGACGCCCCTGTAGTCATGATAAGAACCACATACGCCCTCTTTCCATCTCGTGTACTGGGTTAAATCGAATGGTCGTTCCGGAGGAACTTCAATCCAGCCATCTTCTGGCCAATAAAACCAAGTTTCCTTGGGATAAACGAAAATCCCGCTAGACGAGCTGCGGTTGTTGAACAGGGCAGAAGAAAAGAAGTGAGCAAACCCTTCGCCCTCGGCTACCGAAGCATTCTCCAATGACTGCATGCAGTGCAACTGGGACCCGGTCGCTACATGATCGCAATTGCACTGCGGATTAGTGTCATCGATGGAGTAATCAAAGCCATAGGGCCCGTCATGGGCAGAGGATACCCGGTGTCCAATCTCGTGGCCCAGGATGAATTTCCAATAGGTGGAGCCCTCGCCGCCGCCTTCGCCGCCGTCGCCCCAATCACCTGGTCCCATACAGATATAGCCGCCGCCAATATGATAAGCGCCGCCGTCGCCACAACATGTCGCCAACGCTCGACCCGGATAACAGTCCGTATGAATGTACGTATTTTTGCCTGTAGGATAACCCAAATCGCTGTATTTGCTTAACACTTTCCCAATGATGGGCATGACATTAGTTCGAGGACCGAGCGTGTTCGGTTCGAAGGTATGGGTGTAGTGACCATCTACAACCAAAGCAAGGGTTGTGAAGTAATTATTGTAATACACGTATCCGGCACTCGGTCCCCAGGTGTTGTTATCCGGATGGGCATAGATAAGGCCGACCCCAGACCGATACACAAGCGATCCCTGACTGAATTTGTATTCAACCCCACCTGTTGCTGTTAGGTAGGGCGTGCACCCACTCGAGTCGAGATACCCTGATCCGATAACTTGACCCGTGTCGGTTCTGGAAACCTTGTATCGAGTGTATTGAGCCGCTCTCTTATACGGACTATCGCTCGTAAAAACGTCTTCCCCATGACCGGCATCTACATAATGCGACCGCCACTTTGTGCACCATTTCATCGCCGTATGTGCCTGGGCCGAATGGCTCCACAGAGCTGCGCCTATTACCAAAAGGCAGCTCAACCCTAGTTTTTTAATTATATCATATAATTTCATTGTATCTCTCCTATATCGGTGTCAAAGCCGATGGAAATATCAGCGCCGGTCTCCCAACCGATGATCTGCCCGTCAACAACAACGGCAGCCTCATCGCTCATCGCGCGGACCTCTTCGAATTCATTTCCCTTTTTGTTTTTCTTCACACGCCCAAGCACGGTTCCCTTGGCGAACGGCTTGTTGCCATCGCGTCCCCAAAGACGCCCATTGTTTTTCTCGATAAGTGTCTTCTCCGTAAAAATCTCAATCTTCGAGAAATTGCCCGTATGACTGTAATAAATGGTGTCAGAAGGGAAGACCAGCGGTTTGGTCTCCTCACCGTCGCCCTCATAGAAAACAGCCACCTCAGCGCGCACCTGACAAGCGCCCTTGTGACACTGCAAGGGAAAATCAGCGGCAGAGACAGAAAGATCTATGCTCGCATCTGATGCCAAGGAATGCTTACCGAGATCGACCATTTGTATCTTTCCCATCAGTCCGGAAAATTCTGCTGACACCTGAAAGTCAATCGGATAGGAGGCGATGTTTTGAAGCGACAGGGTGAGATCCGACAGCAATTTTTTAGAGTCCTTATCCAGCCCCTGCCACCTGATGGAAACCGGCGTCGAAGGCCCGTTTCCGTGTGGCACCTCCGTCGATGCCGCTGCCAGGGCAGCAGATTTGCTGTTCACCGCCACTTGGTCGGCGGTATCTATGTCTTCGGTACAGCTGACCATCAAAAGACACCAAACGGTCAGCGCTGCTATTCTTAAAAACATTTGTATCTCCTTAAAATACAGCCAAAGATTGGCTTTTCACGTGACCTCCCACCTCTGTTTTCCAGGGGGCAGTCTTATTGGACAGGACATTGTATCGCGTTTGCATGTTTCAAATTATTGATCCACAATAAGAGTGGTCCTTTGCTCGGTATTTTTCCGACCTTAAATTCGCGTTTGGGTATCGGTTAATAAACCAGGCGGAGGGCCCCTTATTCTTCCGACGATGGTTTTCATGCGCTCCCCTGATGCAAAAAAGTTCGCATTCATCAGGCACTTTGTTGTGATAAAAAAGTTCTCTGAAAAAAAAAATAAGCTTCAAGAATGACAATGTCAACAAAGTAATTTTATACTTCCTTTCCTCGAAGCCCGGAGAAATACCCTTAAGATGCCTGCTTGAAAAGGAAACCCCAGTAGGGCTGGGCTTAACGCCCAGCCGCTAAATATGAAAGCGCAGCAGCTGCGGCGCGGGATAAACCCGCGCCCACAAGGCCAGGTGATGATGCATCTCATCCTTGAGGGGATTGCTCAGCTCGCCCCCCCGTTTAATACCCGCGCGGCCTAGCTGTAGCCTCGCCCACAGCTGGATCCGCAAGCGGTTATCTTTCTTTTATTATTTCTTAGGGCCCTTTGGGGGGTGGGATCTGGCGATGCGCTCCAAAACCACGCGTGTCAATTCGGTTGGTGGCAGCACTGGAATGGTATCGATGATCTTGCCCTGGGTATCCACTATCCAGACGCCGACCCCTTCCCCATCGTCCCCCCTCAAATGTTTGTGCAATCGCAGCTCTTTATCTGAGATGAGCAAAAAAGGTACGTCGTTTGCCTCGCGATAGTCGGCAAGACTGTCCGCGGTCTCACCCAAGATGGGAATTGGACTCATATCGAACGCCATGAATTGATCCGCGCTATCTGCAAGCACCGAAAGCAACCGCTCCCCAGTCGGTGAGAAGGACTCTCCCAAAAGGAAAATCGCGATCGCGCGCCCCTTGAGATCCGCCAGGGACAGGGGGGTTCCCTCGTCTGTTCGTACGCCCATATCCGGTACGGTTTCGCCGATTTGAATCATTTCGGTTCCTCCACATCAAGTCGCCAATGTCCCGGGTTCATGATGCTTGTTGGGTCGAGCACATGATGGATCTGCCGCATTAGGGCGTGGGTACCTGGGTGCATGCGACCTAATAGCCGATCCACAGACCAGGCCGGGGTTTTGTATGGAATAAACCCATGATCCAGTACCATGTCGGTCAGTGCCCGGTTGCATTGGCGGACATTTTCTACCTCTGCTGCATCTTCTCGGTTGAATGTTTCAATAAATCTGAGCACTCCGAAATGCCCCCCTTTCATCGGCCTTGATACAATCACCGGAGGAAACCCATGGCGCGCCATAATGCCGATCCCCTCATCCGCTGCCATGTCAAATCTGCTCATCGGGCCGTAGGTGCCGACCCAGCTTAATCCTCCCCCGGGGGTCTTTGTCAAAAAATCGAGATCCGTTGGGAACTCGGCAAACGTTTCAAACTCTGGAGCTACCGCACAAAGGGTCCTCAAATCAAGTGGATCTTCAATGGCAGCATCCTGTTCCTTTTTTAGGGTGTCAATTGCGCGGCAAACAGCTGTCTCCTTGACCTGCAGTTCCGCTTCGCTACTGCCCGACATGTCGATGTAGGTGAAAAATTCGGGTTCGTCCGGGTCTTTCCAAAGGGGCTTTGCAACACCGTAGAGCATCTTGCCGGTCGGCCAAGAAAGCCCGGCGATATCGTCGAACAGGTTCTGACGGGCCAGGCGCCGCATGAGCTCGTATGTAGCATGGCGATCGTAGGTCAGGATAAAGACCTGCTTGCGCAGGGGCAGGCGTGGTTTTAGCTCGACGGCCATTTTACTCACCAGACCGGTGGTTCCCTGCCACGAGACAAAAAGACCGGTGAGATCCGGCAGCGGCGATCTCGAAAACGGCACATCTGACAGGGCGAACGCCCCGGTACGCACCACTTGTCCGCTGGCCAATATTACCTCGAGCCCGGTAATCCACTGACCCATGGCACCGTGAACAAGGGAGCGATTCCCCAGTCCGTCGAGCAGGCAATTGGCCATAATTGACGTGTGGGGGGGCGACAGGGGAATACCAATGGTCAATGGGGGTGCTTTATGTTGAAGCACATCGACCAATTGTCGAAACGTCACACCTGGCTCGATGATTGCTATCATATCGACTTCATTGATATTAATAATCTTTTTCCAGCCGGTAAGGTCCAATATGGCACCCCCACGTGGTGCCAGAGAGAGTCCACCCAAATTCGTTCCAGCGACTCTTGGAATAAGGGGGATCCCATTGTCCCTGGCGATGCCAACAACGGCCTTTGCCTCATCAAAAGTAGTGAGCTGAATGACGATGTCCGGGCGACCAGGGGGATGTTCCGTCATGTCACGGGCATAGGCTGCCAGGGTGCGTTCATCTAATAGCAGGCGATCAGGTGGGACTGCCTGCTCAAATAAGACCTTAAGGTGCGTTGCGCTCATCTTTCGATCTCTTTGTCCGTATCAATGCGAAGCAGTCTGAGGACCCGAAGGGCAAAAATAGGGTTCCCGCCAACGGAGACCTTACCGCTTACAAACGCCCTCGTGGCGCTTTTTCCCATGCCCACCCCGAGCAGTCCATTGAGGGATCCCTTGACCGTGGCCCTGAGGGGTGGGGTGAGCCCGTGCGTTATAGCCACTTGATGGCCGTCAAAATCCAGTGTCACGGGCATTCGTCCGGCCACGACGCCGAGCCGTCCTTTTAGTCGAGATAAGCGATTCGTGCCTCGGCGTGCAGTGAGGTTTTCAGTGAGGATGCGGCCCAGCATCAAACCGGCCAGGTTCATCTTGTCTCGGTCCATGACGACCCGGTGATGTTGTTCGGACATAACCCAAGCCTAGTCATCCGGGCAATGAAATGTCAATTGGAACGAAAATTAGATTCGCACCGCTCTGACCGGGTAAAATCGGCCTATCAGAAGGGTACAGCAGGCCAAAGGAACAGAAAGCAAAATCTATGATGCCCAACGCTACAATCCTAATTGTGGAAGACAATCCAGATACATTGATCGAGCGGGAGCTGCTCGTCGTAAATCACCTGCACCAAAGCACCATCGTCTCGTGTCATTGCGCGCTCGATGCCGTGGATATCGCGGCTTCTCGCGAAATTGACGGGGCCATTGTGAGTGTCAACATGTCCGACGTCAACGGCATCGAGGTGTGCCGGCAGTTAAAATCGGACATCAGAACCCGACATATTCCAGTAATGCTCGTGTGCGAACACCAATCGAGCACCGAGCTCAGAATTCGCGGTTTGGAGGCTGGAGCAGACGGCTTTGTCACCCAACCCATCGAGACCGAGGAGTTCATCGCTCGTCTCCGCGTTATGCTCAGAAACAAGCGTGCAAAAGATGAGCAGCGCGCTGCACACGATCGTCTGGCAGAGATCGTGGCCGAGCACTCAGCCGCCTTGCATTCGAGCGAGCAGCGATACCGGCGCCTCGTGGACATTTCACCTGATATGATCGCGGTATGTTCAGAGGATAAAATAATTTTCGCCAGTGCAGCAGCTGAAAAAATACTCGGCATATCAAGTGCGGACCACCTGATCGGCAAAGCCATTTTTCAGATTGTCCACCCCGACAGCCTGCCTCAGTTGGAGCGGCTTAAGCATGGGGATGTGGGCGAGCGGGACCAGGGCATGTCGTATGTCGAAATGCAGCTCATTCGCAATGACGGCGATCCCATCGATGTAGAAGCAACAGGCGTCCTGTTTGATGATAGGGGAGAAAGTCACCTTCAACTGGTGTTCCGAGATATCACACAGAGGAAACGCTTTGCCGAACGGGCAAAGCAGTCGCAACGCATGGAGGCGGTCGGACAGCTCGCCGGTGGTGTGGCTCACGATTTCAATAATGTACTCACCACTATCCGCGGATACTCCGAGTTGGTCTTGGAGAGTATTGGAAAGGGTGATCCACTGCGCGAGGACCTCGATGAAATAAGGGCTGCAACCGACCGCGCCGCCGCATTGACGCGACAGCTATTGGCCTTTAGTCGTCGCCAGGTACTCGAACCCAAGCCACTGACGCTTAACACGGTCGTTCTAGAAATGAAGCGCATGCTCAACCGGATTATCGGCGAGGATATTGAGTTGATAACCGACCTCGACGTAGATTTGGCCACCATCAAGGCAGATAGAAGTCAGATCGAACAGGTCCTGATGAACCTGGCGGTAAACGCGCGCGATGCCATACTGGAAGGCGGGAAGATCACAATCCATACGCAAAACATCTCCCTCTCGGCGTCTGACATTGCTCGCCGAAGAATTGATCTAAAACCAAATGACTACGTGCTGATGGAGGTGACCGACACTGGCATGGGCATGAGCGCCCAGACACTCTTTCATATCTTCGAACCGTTCTACACCACCAAAGACAAGGGAACTGGTCTTGGTCTTTCCACAGTCTACGGCATCATCAAGCAGAGCGGGGGTGAGGTGTCAGTGACGAGTGCGCCGGGAAAGGGGACCTGTTTTTGCGTTTATTTGCCAGTTGTCCCAGACGAGGCAATCCGAACAGGACTGCCAGAGCCGATTCGTATCAGAACAGACAACATGCGCGGAAACGAAACAGTTTTGCTGGTGGAAGACGAGAACTCCGTACGAATGTTGGCCAAGCGCATGTTGCAGCGAACTGGATATACGGTCCTCAGCGCGCGACATGGTGGTGAGGCACTGACGCTTTGCAAAGATCACAAAGCATCGATACACCTCATTCTCACTGATATTGTGATGCCCCAGATGGGTGGACGCGAGCTCGTGGAACGCGTGCTCGCCTTGCATCCTGAAACAAAAATCCTATTGATGTCGGGCTATTCAGACCATACAGCGATAGCGCTCGAAAAAGCCTTCTTTAATATTACGTTTCTAAAGAAACCTTTTAGTTACAGCGAGTTAACCGCGAAAGTACGCCAGGCGCTGGACAGTGAACCAACCCGATCCCGTGAGGCATAGCACCACCATGGGTCAACTGGTATCCTCATCGCCGGTAACGTTGAATATATTATTATTTACAGCTGAATGCATGAAAATCATGTACAGGAACCAGGTCCAGGCGTGGTTGAGGAAAAAGGCCGAAACACTGACCGCCCCAATCGTTGGCAGGGCGCAGAGCTTCATCGCATCCACCAGCGTCCGCGATGCCCTATCTGGATGCGCTGTTTTTCGAATTCGCAAAATACCGCGCAACGATAGCCAGAAAAGTACGGCAAAGGGGATAAATCCCATCAGCCCGGTTTCCACCAAGACCTTTAGAAATGAGTTGTGAATCTCGTGTTGAAAGAAGTGGAAGCGAAAGCAATTAAATCCGACGCCGAAAAAGGGATTATGGCCAAATATTCGGATGCCTGCACTCCAGGCATCAAGCCGGCCACTGGCTGAATCGTCTAGCCCGCCTGACATGCTGCCCCCGCTTGATCGCTCTGAGATACCGGCCAGGACTGCCATTGCCATAAGAAAACCAACGCTCAACATCACTGTGAGGGATTTGCTCTTGATGCGGTCGTATAAGATAAGACCAAATCCAGTTGCCAGGCCGAGAAGGCCGCCTCGGCTCTGGGTCGAAAGTATCCCCCCAATGATCGCCACCAGACACGCGCCAAACAAATATCTCTGCTTACCACTGGAATCCAGGGTAGCAATCGCGGCAAACGGCATCCCCATGAGCAGTAACATGGCGAGATCGTTGGGATCCCCCAATGCACCTTGTAGCCCAGCGCGGGTGCCTTCTACGAGCTGCGCGCCAGATACAGGATCATAGCCCAGGATTTGGGCCGTAATGGCATACATGCCCAAGAGGACAGTAATCAAAGAAATGGTGACCTGATAGGTCATCGATCTCTTTTCATCAGTGACAGTGTTGATGAAGACAATCCATAGAATAGCTATCTTGAGAAACACCTCGGTAAACGTGTCAAAACTGTAAGTCGGGTCACTGCCTAGCAGAGATGAGATGATGATGGCGATTGTGAGCAGGAACAGCCAGAGATTGTGGGGAGAGGAGACAAAGCGAAATTGCCCATGTAGAATTCGACTAGCAATCAGGGTACCCAAAGCCCCTGAAATGATCAGCTTTCCGATCGAGAACTGACCCAAGATCGGCATAAAATCTGGCAGTCTGAGCAAGGCAAAAATAATAAAGGTCAACATTAGAGTGAATGCATTCTGGGCAATCACAGCTATCATCGCGCCGCCGATCAATACAATAAAGGGGGCGAATGGATGAAACGCGACCATACTGACCCCTGTACCTACGGCAATTACCAACATGGCGAGGTAGCCAAGGAGGGTGGATGTTTTTTCTGTCAAATCGACCTCTTTTTTTTCGAATTACCGAAAACAAAGCCGAGCCTGGCCCTGATAATCAGTTGTGCGCTGATCCAAGACAACATGACAACAGCGAAAACAACTACGACGTAGCTCACCACACCGCTTCCCAACGCGGCACAGACCGTCTTAGCAGTGATGTTTAGTATTACTGGGGCGTGTAAGAGGTAGATACCCATTGTGTCCCGCCCCATGGCAGCTATGATGCTGATCTTACCGCTCCACTGCTTTGCTGCACAATACGTAGCTAGCATAAAGGAATACTGAATAATGGCAGCGGCGACAGGATGGTCATCGGCAACCACCAATAAGAGGCCCAACACAACGACGCAAATGAGGCCACTGATGGCGATCCGTTTTCCAGAGAAAAACCAGTCCACGCGAAACAGGACAGTGCCAAACAGATAATACTGAAACCCCCACAGCGCATGCAATATCGGATCGAGTCCTGGTGCGAAAATACCGGCCAAGGCCCCTTCGAAAATCCTGAATACTGCGGCATAGGTTGCTGCAAGGATAGCCAAATAGACGGTGGGGATCTTTGACAGGTGTTGGATGGCAAACGAAAACACGCGAATGGCAAATAGCGATAACAAAAAGTACATCTGGGGAGCAATGTGCGAGGCATAGACAGAAACCGCGATTTGCCCCAAAGAGTGTCCGATGATGAGCTTGGTTTCAAGCATTCCTGTAAGCTCAAAAACATACCGAGCAACCAGATATAGCACTGAAAAAATGACCCATGGAACGAGCAGGCGCCTCGCGCTTTGGCGTAAAAACCGACCGTATGCAAAGTTCACTTGAACCCTTCGCATCATGAGGAATCCATCGACCAGAAAAAACACGGGCACTGCAATGGTCTGCACGAAAAAAAGGATAATAGATGCGGCCGCCCCTTCCACTGTTACATAGCCCAAAGCGTGGAATCCAACGACCATAGAAATGGCGACTGCGCGGCATTCGTCCAAGTGCTGTAACCTGGGCGGTGCATCAGCACTGGTGACTGCAAATGGTGTCATCAATAAAATATCATGGCCTAGGTACGGGGTTGCGTCAGCTGAAGTAAGGTGTCCACAACTGGCTTAAAGACGATGTCTGAACGAAATGCAGTCGCCGCCTCAGCGGCGGCGTTCCCAAATCGCAGGGCCAATTGGGGGTTATCGAGAACCAGATTCATGGCAGCAGCCAGTGATTCCTCGGATCGGGCCTCGTATTGAATGCCAGTTTTCATGTGGGTCACAAGGTGGGCGGCCCCTCCCTCATTGGGCACGATTGGGCAGAGGCCCGCTGCCATCGCTTCCAGGATACTCCGTCCAAACGGTTCCGGCACTAGGGCTGAGTGCAGATATACGCTCGCTGCGCTCCTGAGCGCCTGCAAGTCGGGTGGGTTGGATAGCAGGCGAACACCTGCTGGCATTTCCGGGGGCACCTCGTCTGCTGCTGCCGCATGTGACGGCATCCTCACATAGCAGACCGTGAGATCGGGAAACTTCTTAATATCCTTACGGGCTTCCCTCACCTTTGAATATGCTTCAAGGAGAAACGGCAACCCCTTCCACCTGGCCAGCGCAGATGCCCAAAACCAGCCGTAAGCGTCTTTTTGCCTTGGGGCCGGCCACTGCTGCCGGGATAATCCCTCGTCTATTTGGACCGCTGCTATGTCTGGGGCGATGGTGCTAACGAGGCGGTGAATATCATCCCCCACGGTAAACACGGCCTTTGCTCGGTTGAGGGCCCATTTGGCAGCCCGATCGGGGTAGAACCTCTCGCGGACATACTGTACTACTGGAATCCCGAGAGAACGCCCGGTCCAATACGATGCCATGTTCGCCGACGGTGTATTATTGGCCAGGATCAGATCAGGAGATAGCTTTTTCGCGATTTTTTTTAACTCACGGGAACGACGATAGATGCTAAAAAGGAATGCCCAATAATGCCTGGCCTCGCTTGTTTCAGCGCGGGTGAAATGTGGCAGAGGGTCAAATCCTTGATGTTCCCAGCCGATCCTCTGGGGCGTTGCGATTTCTACTCGAAATCCCACTTTTTTGAGTTCAGGGATGAGCGCAGCAAGACTCGTGACTGAGCCACCAAAACCAGGGGCCCTTTCGTCAATCAATATAACGGGCTCAGTCTTGCTCATCGCGAGTTCTCACCGGTTTGAAGTGCCCCTCGCATCAGAATTCTTGCGTGCGGCTCTCAATGCTTACTCCTTACGGTTTATTTATTGTAGAGATATTTCAATTTTATAGCTATATTTTTTGATAGTTTTGCCCATTTGAGCAGCTTTCATAGCCTACAAACTCAATCTAATGATGATTTTTCAACGGGGGTTGCGAGTTTGTGTTCACATGCCGTGTATGCCAAAATGGAATGTATGAAGCGGATATTGGTTGTCGATGATATCGAGTCAATCCGAGTCACGTTGAGTGCATTGCTCAGCCATCGCGGCTATCGCGTGACCGCTGCTGCCAATGCCAAAGCCGCGCTTGAGATACTGAGCGCCGGTGAAATCGACATTGTTCTCGCAGATGTAAGGATGCCGGATATGGACGGTATCGAGTTGACGCGCCAGATCGTCTCCAGCAAGATACCGGTCACCGTTGTCGTCATGTCGGCCTATGGATCAGTTGACAACGCCATCGAGGCCATGAAGGCAGGTGCGTACGACTATATCACCAAGCCGTTTAAGACCGATGAAGTCATTCTGACCCTAGCCAAAGCTGAGGAACGGGAGACACTGAAACGGGAAAACGTCCGCCTTCGCGCGGAAATGGTGGAAAAACATGGGTTTGAGGGCATTATCGCGCGCTCAGGGTCAATGGAAAAAGTCTTCCGCCTGATTTCCAAGGTGTCGGATTACAAATCCACTGTACTTATCACTGGAGAATCTGGTACGGGCAAGGAGCTCGTGGCCCGGGCAGTCCACCAGGCCTCGGCTCGAGCCAAGGGGCCGTTTGTGGCTGTCAATTGCGGGGCTATTCCCGAAACACTGCTCGAATCAGAGCTATTTGGCCATCGTCGCGGTGCATTTACCGATGCCCATGCGGATAAACTGGGGCTGATTTGCGAAGCGCAAAACGGCACGTTGCTGTTGGATGAAATTGGCGAACTGCCCTTGACGTTGCAAGTCAAGTTGCTTCGCGTCCTGCAGGAAAACACCGTTCGTCGGTTGGGGGACACCAAAGACACAGCCGTGGATGCCCGCATCATCGCCGCAACCGTGAAAGATCTCGCAGCAGAGGTAAAAGCCGGGCGGTTTCGCGAGGATCTCTTTTATCGATTGAACGTCGTGCCCATTCATCTACCCCCGCTGCGGGAGAGAGCCGAGGATGTTCATCTGCTCATCGATCATTTCATTGCTTTGCACAACGAACGCCTGGGCACCAGTATTCGGGGCATGGCACCAGGAGCAGAACGACTGCTGCTTTCCCACCACTGGCCAGGGAACGTCCGAGAACTCGAAAACACGATCGAACGGGCGATGGTGTTGGCCGAAGGGGATCAGATTGCACCCAGTGATCTACCCGACCGCATTCAAACATCCAAAGATCCGGTCCGTCTCACGTTGGATTCTGAGGAGCTATCCATTAAAAAGACATTTCGCGTCATCGAAGAAGAGCTGATCCGTAGGGCCCTGGCCAAAACCAACGGCAACCGCACGATGGCGTCCAAGTACCTCGAGATCAGTCTCAGAGCGCTGCTGTACAAAATAAAAAGCTATGGCATCGGTTGATCACGTATCGGCAACTCGATGTAAAAAGTAGTCCCTGCCTTGTTGGATGAAGTAAATGAGACGGTTCCCCCTAGGACGTCCTCTCCGAAGAGCTTCATGCTATAGGTGCCCAACCCCCGGCCACTGCCCGATTTGGTGGAGAACGACCGTTCGAATATCCGGGATGCTACCTTCTTTGGGATTGGGGTTTCGTTCCAAACTGTGAACCTCACGGCTTCTTTGGTCATTGTACAACCGATCTCAACAGCACCCCCCACAGGTGTTTCCTCAAACGCATTTTTTACCATGTTGATGAGGACCCGTTCGAGGAGAAAGGGATCGGTCTTGAACCCGGTTGAGGGGATGGGCTGGATGGTCTTAAGGGTCTTATCCTGTGTGGCATCATGGCGTTGAAAGAGGACCTGAAGGGTCTCTATGGCTTCAATCGGATAGACCGTTTTAAAATCGGGCTTGAACACATGGGACTCTACTTCTATTAGGATTTTGTAATATTTTACTTCCTGGGCCAAGCGCCAAGCGAGTATTTCGATGCTAGACGCGGCTGTTTTCAGGTCACCCGTTGAAAACTCGGCCAGATCCTCGCTCCAGCCGATCAACCCGGTCAGGATATTGCTTAAATCGTGGATAAAGACCCGCTCTAACGCTTGCCGCCGCTTACCATCACTGATGTCTTGCAGGGCGACGACGCAAAACGCCTCACCGCTAATGATGACAGGTGTGGCTTTAATGCTGTATTCAGTGACCTTGCGTCGATTGGTTTTTTGGGTCTCGATCAGACATTCTCCCAATACAATTCGGCCGGATTGGAAGCTCTCTAGCACGCTGCCCGTGGCACCGCATTGAGAACAATTGCCACTGGCACACCCGGTCTCAGCCGCATCCGCGTTGATACAGCAAATCGCTTCGCCCAACCGCTTACCAATAATCGCGCTTGCATCGGATTCCCCCAGAGTGGCTAAAATGGCCTGATTGGCCGCTACGATTTGAAGTTGCGGATTCACGACAACCATCGATACATTGGCCGCATCCAAAATGGCGTTCACCATCGGATGGTCAGCCAGGGCTTGAACAGAAGCGTCGATTTCGTCCTTGCTGAGCCGATGGGTCACATCAAACCCATCCCAGGCGTCAGTGCCGATTTGCTCAGTTGAATGTGCTGTTGCCATTACCGATCCTAAGGGTCCTTATTGGAGGGCATTGAGGGTACCGGGGTAAACGACACGTAGATGCTATCGCCTTCGAGAAATACCGCATGCTGCCTGAGTGGCGGGGCATCCTGGTTGAGGCACGCACCGGTCGTCAAATCAAAGATCCAGCCGTGGCGCGGACATGTGACGGTCTTGTCATCCATGGTGCCGGCAGTCAGATCAGCACCCTGGTGCTTGCAGATCATCTCGAGCGCGTAGAAGCGGCCATTGCCCTCGCTGAAAACAGCCACGGCCTTGCCGAGCAGGGTTGTGCGCAAAAACCGCTTGCCAGAAAAATCGGAAACCTTTCCGATCTTCGCAAATTGAATGCCGTCTCGTTCAAGTACCATGCTTTCGGATGTACCCCATTTGCGGCAATCGGACAATCAAAACCCATCCCCCCTGGTCCCCTTCCCTGCGAGGGCAATGGCATTCGGTTAAGGGCAAATGTCGCGATTTTTGCTATTTTTATGCCGGGTAAAGGATCTCCCCCTTGAAAAAGGGGGTTAGGGGGATTTTGACACGTCCAATCGAATTTTAC
>JASJCT010000021.1 GCA_030065855.1 Myxococcota bacterium | reverse complement strand
GCAACGGGTGGCCACCGATGAGGATTTGGCGAGTTTTAAGGCCTATATACAAACGCATCATTATTTGGGCCTCAAACACGTGGTGGGGTCTTGGATTGGGTATTTTGTTGTGTCAGAGGCACTTGAGCACAAATATTGGGGACACTGTTTAAAAAGTTGACGGGAGTTGTAATTTTGGGTAGGGTAGAGGTTAGAGGAGGAAAGGTTGTTGTTCTGTCTGTTGTTTAGGGTGTTTTTCTGGAGGTGATACATGGCGCGATTGGCCCGGGTTAAGTTTGAAGACGGTGGGGGATATTATCATTTATGCGCTCGGGTGGCCGGCCCTACGGACGCGTACCCTTTGGATAACGCCATGTGTCGACGCCGCATCATCGAGACGATACAGCTGTTTAGTGGGGTCTATTACTGCTCAGTGCTTGGGTTCGCGGTGATGGGAAATCACTATCACCTACTCATCTGGATGGCACCTAAGCGTCCCATGAGCCGCGAAGAGCTCCGGGCGCGGGCCAGTATTCTGTACGATGAACCCCTGTTGAACGGCTGGCTCAAGACGAGCTGGGATCGCTTTCACCACCGCATTTTTGACGTGTCCGAGCTGATGCGGAGTCTCCAGTCATCGATAGCGCGGTGGTTCAATCATACGTTTGGCCGTCGGGGACGGTTCTGGGCAGACCGGTTCAAAAGTACCCTGCTGGAAGGGCAGCGAGAGGCTATGGAATGCCTGTTGTACATAGAACTCAATGCGGTGCGAGCTGGGATCGTGCAGAGGCCCGAGGCATACGAGGGGAATTCCCTTTATTGCCGGGAGCTAGGCAAGGATAAGTGGATGATGCCGTTGAGGGAACTGACGGGAATTGCCAAGCGCAGGTCCGCCATAGCGGATCTGAAGGCGCGCGTATACTATCGTGGGGCAGTTCCGAGTAAGACAAACCAACGAGCCATTCCTTCGCGAATCGTCAAAGAGGAGGAAGCCCGGGGATTCAAGACGCATGGGATCTTCCGGAAACGAGTGCGCCACTTTGTGGACGGCGTAGTGATAGGCAGTCAAGGGTTCGTTCGAGATCAGATAGAGCGGTTACGCGAACAGGGTCAGTACAAGCGACGAAAGCACCCCATCGAGCAGATGGGCGGATTGTATATCAGTCTACGAGAGCAACGCAGCACGGCGCAGTGAGGGCGCCTGTCATCTATTGCGCCACACCATGGCCCCCCTAGCGCTGGATCAAGCAGATCCACTTTTTTAGCCGCTACCGTGAATTCAAAAGCGCAAGATAGTCATCGAACACTCGAGTTTATTGTGGAGAAATGGCATGAATACTTTGGCACACGCTAAACCAAACCCGCTGGCTGGGGATGTGCGTTTCACCGAGGACATGCTTTGCGTGCTTCTTTTGGACGGCTGGGTTTTCATTTGCCCCGCCTGGTTGACGGTTTCTCTATGAGATGCTTTATTCTGCCCCTGTCTGATGTAAATTAGAATTATTGATAGAAGACTCAATGAGACAGCCAAAGATATCTTAGAATTTCTGTCATCCGCCTTAGCGGAATGAGGAGGTATGCTGGCATGACGAGGGTGTTAGCACCCAGAAGATATTGGTGAGAGGTTTCTGAATAAATCATACGGAGGCTATATGCGTTATTATAAGTTAACTTTGACCGTTTTATCCTTAAGCTTTGGATTGATAATCCTCCTGGTTTCACAACTTAGCTACGCTGGCAATAAGAAAGAAGCAAAGAAACACTTCAAAGCAGGGCTCGCGCTGACCGAAGCTGAAGATTATGACGCCGCAGCTGCTGAATTTGAACGGTCCGTGGATATTTACGCCACCAAAAATGCCCTGTTCAATCTTGCAAATTGTTACAAGGCACTGCATCGCTATGCAGATGCATTGCAAACCATAACCCAGTTGGAGGCCAAGTTTGGCAATAAGCTCGACCGCGAATGGCGCAAAGAAATTGACACGTTCGTCGAGACCATTCGCACCATGACGGCAGAGCTACAGGTCTCGGTTAATGTTGACGAGGCCAATGTCGTCATTGATGGCAGGGAGGTCGGACAGAGTCCATTTAAAGATCCGCTCATCCTCGCCCCTGGGGACCACCAAATCGCAGTGTCTAAATCTGGCTTCGAGACGATCGAGCGGTCAGTGAAATTATCGTCCCAGGAAAGGACCGTCGAGCGTTTTGAGATGGTACGCGTCGAACCTACCCCCCCAGAACCGAGTCCACCGCCCGTTGCGGTTCCCATTGAAAAACCAGACGATGTAATGAAATCCCAGCCTAACCAAGACTCTGATAAAGGCCTTCCCGGGCTGTTTTGGATCGGTCTTGCCGGCACAGTGGTAACCGGTGCGACGTCGGGTGTGTTTTTCGGCCTGGCAAACAAAAAGTGGGACGACTACAAGGCCAGCGATCCCCTAGATCCCAGTTTAGACCAAGATTCAAAAAGATTGGGTTGGGCCGGTATTGGGTTTGGTATTGGTGCCGGGGTCCTGGCAGTTGGAACGGTTGTTGTATTAATCGTAGACAAGAGAAAACAAAGAGAAACAGCAGCTATCAATACAACGGTCCTGCCCGGGTCGATTGTCATTCGATTTTAGATCAAGACAACTCGTCTATTCCAGAGAACCACTATCCCTATGCTGGATAACTATTTCTCGGGTCGTCCCCGACTATTCCATCTCTGTAATCCACAACTCAGAACCATTGGTGGGGGTATTGGCGACAAACACTAGTGACGTATCCCCAAGAGGCGTCAGTGAATACGGATCTGAATCCCCGCTTCCGGAGTTTATATCAGCAACTTGCAGTGTGCCATCAGTCGTACCATCAGTTTTCCATAACTCAGTGCCGAAGAGCAACGTGTCAGCGACAAAGAAAAGGGTGCCGTTCTGCTCGACAAATTGAGCTGGATAGGAGCTCGTCGACCCGCACAGGTCTTTGAGCAAGCTGGCAGTGGATCCATTGTACACCCATAACTCCCTATCGGATTCGCCAGCGCTCATGTACAAACGTCCGTTAAACGCGGTCATGTCTGAGGCATTGTACACATACCCATTGTTCGGGGTACGAACCTCCTCGGTGACACCGGATATCACATTGGTTTTCCACAATACGCTGTTGGTGCTGCCGCTCTCCACAAAAAACACCTCATTACCCAGTTGCCCCCAACCAGAACGCTCGTAGCCATTGATAGACGTGGGCACAGTTTGTACCAGTGCTTCTGTTCCAAGGCCAGTGGATCTCTTGAGATCCGCGGACTCGTCCACATAGTAAACATGGCCGTTGGCCACGGCCCCTGGAAAACACTCGTTATACGGATCACCCGAGCCACATGAAGCTATGGGGTCAGTGTTGCCAGACGTACCGTCACTCCACCAAATTTGGTTGTCGTTACTGGTTGAAAAGTAGGTCTTGAAGACAAACCTGCCGCCTGCAAAAAACGAGTTAAAGCCGGTGTCTGTATTGTCCCGCAACCGAACAAGACCACTTGAACTACTGTGTGCCCACAGGGCATCTCTATAACTCGCGTTTGACGCTACAAAAAATAACATATTATCGCCTGCAATGAGCTCGTCTGGATCTGATGCATTAGATCCTGGATACACATCGACCCGTTGCGGGCTCGTTCCATTACCAGTGATATACCAAAGTTCGCTGCCGTTGGAGCCATCATCAGCAGTGAAGTAGGCCCTGCTACCGACTGAAACCAGGTTCCCCACATACGAGGAGCTATTGGGATTGATCTTTGTCACCATGACAGTACCCGATGCTGTGCCGTTGGTCCGCCATAATTCGTTTTCGTTGACGCCGTCATCTGCTGAAAATACCACCAACGTATCTGACATGCGGGCAATAGGGCGGCGAATTGAATCCCCAGTGCCTGTGTTGATGTCTTTTACGATATGGGTCGAGCTCGGATCATCACACTCGAGGGGGTCGGTCATCTCCCACTGCCCGTTGTCGCAAATTTCTTGATAGAATCCCGTGTTAAATAAGCCACAGGGCGTGTTACTGTCTTGTGTGTCCCCATTGTGACAGACATCATTATCAATACAATAAGTGGTATTTTCCCAGCTACCGCTATTGTTACACAATTGCTGGTACACGCCATTGCCGTTTAAGCCACAAACAGTGCTACCCGGTTGGGTATCGCCAATGTGGCACTCATCCGGATCGATACAATTTGATAAGTTGTCGACCCATTGGGCAATGCCGCCGGACAGCTCACAGATCTGCTCGTACCGGCCATGGTCGTTTTGTCCGTTGGGACCGCAGGGGGTCGGTCCCTTTTGCTTATCCCCTAAAACACATTCATCCGGATCGTCGCAGATGCCAGTGTCCAGCCATTGTCCAGACACGCATAGCAATCGATAAGCGCCATTGTTGTTGAGGCCACAAGGGTCGCCAGCACTTGTTGTGTTATCTTCGCAGACATCATCATTTTCGCAATCAGTTGTATCCTGCCAATGACCGTTTTGACACTCCTGCCAGAAATGACCGTTGCCGTTAAAGCCACATGAGGTGGTGCCGACCTGGGTATCCCCATCTGAGCATTCGTCCGTGTCGTTGCAGTCATCTGTATCTTCCCATTGGCCATTGGTACATAACTGAATGTAAACACCGTTGCCGTTTACGCCGCAGGGGGTGGTTCCATTTCTGGTCTGGTCATTGAGACATACGTCATCATCGATACAGGTGCTCGTATCTACCCAACTGCCGTTTTCGCACGCCTGTTGCAGCGCGCCGTTGCCATTGAGCCCACAGGTGGTATTGCCCACTTGAGTATCACCGTTTGTGCATTCATCTTCGTCTAGACAATTTGTCGTGTCCACCCACTGCCCATCTGTACATAGCTGCTCGTACACACCGCTGTCGTTTAGGCCACAAACCGTCGTTCCCGCTTGTTTCTCTCCATTTAGGCAAACATCATCGTCGATGCACGTCTCAGTGTCCTCCCATTGACCGCCTGTGCACAGCTGTAGAATTAAACCGCTGTCGTTGATACCGCAGGAGGTTGTTCCTTCTTGGGTGTCACCCTCTTCGCAATCCTCTGTACTGGTGTCAGTTTCGGTGTCAGTTTCAGTTTCAGTGTCAGTTTCAGTATCGGTATCGGTATCAGTATCAGTGTCGGTATCAGTGTCGGTATCAGTGTCGGTATCAGTGTCTGTATCGGTATCAGTGTCGGTATCAATGTCGGTATCCGTATCAGTATCAGTGTCTGTATCAGTGTCGATGTCCGTATCAGTATCGCTGCCAGTATCGGAATCTGTGTTGGTGTCTGTATCCGAATCAGTATCCCAATCAGTATCTGTTTCAGTGGACGAATCAGTTGTTGTGTCAGAATCAGCATCTGGGTCGTCGGCCGATCCCATCCAATCACATCCAACTGCGAACAATAGACATAAAATACACACCCCCATATTTTGTTTCGCGATATTCTTTCCCATGGGTTCCTCCTAAAGCAAGATGTCATCTTGCAATGATGCTTTTTGCTTATACCTGATTAATTTAATTTATAAAGTTAATCTTTTTCTATTTACATCTTTTATAAACTTCAAATAGCCTGCGAGTGTTTACTTAGAAAGATACATGCCAAACGCAGTAATAGACTGTTGGATTGTATGGTGATCGTTACGCTCATCTCTATTTTTCTGAAATCATTGAAAAAATTGAAGTTGAGATAAAAATAGAACTCCCTTTCCAAGATAAAGTTCAAATTGCAAGTTACCAATATATCAGATAATTACATTCTCAGGGGAATATAGTTACGTAACAAGGAGCAGGGGGGGGTTAGCGTGTCTGTATTTATTTCTGCCGTGTATCCACGGCCTCGTCATAGCGGAGGCCGCTGCTGCCTTCTCCCAATCCAGCCCGCTTGGCGCGAGCGATCCACACATGGGTAGATCCATCGATCCATCTGCCGTAGCGAACCTGGCGGGTCACGCGCAGACCACTGCGGGTGATTTCTTCCTCCCGAACGCGGTAGGGATCGGTCGATCCGATTGATGACGGATTCAGTATCCTTCCGACTGGCTGCACGGTGACGGTTCCCGTTGTTGTGCTGCGCTGCATTGCCGCGCGTTCCAATGCAATAGCGCGACGCGCTGCATCTACCTGCACGGGCACGAATGGAATCCAATGCTCGGGCACCGTGGTCTGCAGGCGATATCGAAGTGGCGCATCGGTTGGCGGCGGCGCAGGTTCCCCTGTTTGACCCGCAAGCGATCGCTCCCGACCGGGCCGGGCGCGCCCAAGTGGATTCTCGATCTGATGTTCCACTGCCCAGACCATATTGGCGGTCTCGTCTCTGAAAAACCGCGTTTCTTCAAGCTCGATCCCGTGCAAGCCCATTGGCCCGACACTGGGGGGCAGCACAAAGTAGTCTGCGAGCGCCTCAGACGTCCCTTGGATAGAAGTGGAAAACAGGGTCCACCGAGACGGTTCCTTTTGGTCTGCCCGATCAATAGCGGTCACCCCGCCAAAAACATCGTGGACAAATAGGGAATCGACGCGCAGCATTGAGCCCACCCGCTGAAGAAATGGCACCATGAACCAATCGTTGCCATGCACCAGCATGAAATCGAGGAGCAGCAGCTTTCCAATCTCCCGCCGATCCACATGGACGTCGCTCATGGCGAGCCGCGCATCTTCGAGCTCCCACCACCGTTTTTTCGGCAGGCCTGGGAAGCGAATGCCCGAGGGCAGCACGCTTTCTGAAATCGATGTCACTGCGCCTGGCACTGGCGCCTGGTCGTCAGGCAATGACGCATCAAACGCGTACCAGTCCAAGTCGCCGTGCAACCCTGGCTCACCCAAGAGCCCAACGCGCTCTCCAGAAGGGTCAGTGCCATACACCCTGGTTTTGTACTCGAGCCGTTCTGGGACCCACCCTGGCGCATCTGCATTGCCGAGCCCAACGTGGACTTTTCGGACGTGTTCGATAAAGGCGGCAAAGGCGCTCTTGGCCGAGGGAACGTCGCTCAAGGGGGGAATGCTCGCTGGCAGTCCTGGCGCTGCATCTACTGCTTCGATAAATGCCTTGGCACCGTCGATCCCACGACCACCGCACACCAGCAGGAAGCGCTGTGTAGCTGGATCCCGGAGGAGTTCATCCCCGGCCGTGCCTAGGGTTGGCACTGGATAGGCACCCTGGATGGCGGTCACGTCCACCTGGGGCACGCCCGCTGCAATCAGCAGCTTCTCGAGTGTTTGGCCGAGCTCTACTGACGTGGCCCAATCCACTGAAAATGCTTCGGCTTCCACCAGGGCTTCTAGCGGTGCCTGGTTGTCAAAGTCGCGTCCATGCCCAAGGGCACCCTCCCAGCGATCAATGGGCGCGATGCGCGCTTTCATTTGAATGTACGCTGGAGAGGCCGCGTCTTCGCCGTGGAACTCGCCGACCTGCCACTGGCGCGTTAGAAACCACAAGGGATCTCGGACGTGTGCGCCAAGCGCGTTTTTTAGATTGCGGCTGCGGGGTCGCGGTTCAAGGCGATGCCAATAGGTAATGGAAGACATGGTTATTGCCCCTTGATGATGGCTTCGGCCACAAGCATGCCGACAAAAATGGTCGAAATGGCTTCGTTCTTGGGATTTGACGCGAGATAGGTCATGGGCAGGATCTGATCAAAGGCACCGAGTCCTTGACCGTCAACAGCCCGGACCTTGGCCAGGGACAGGGTTTCGTTCAGGGTTTGCTCGATGTAGTCCAGGCTCCAGCGCTCAGGTCCCTCTGGCATGACCGCGAGCAAGATAGCGCTAGGCGCCTCTGCTCCTGGCGCGTCATAATGAAACGCGATCCCAGCATCCTCTTCTGGCGTGGGAATTCGCTCTGACCAATCGTCGAGCAAGAGGCCAACCCAGGGCTCAGTGGCGCTCTGTATACTACTACCCACCCGCTCGAGAATGAGGGAAAGCCGCCCCCCGAGGGGCCGATCAGATTCATCGGTGAAAGATAACCCGACCCATCGCTCCGGCGGGGTGCCGTGGGGGATTTGGGCCACTGTTGCCGCTGCAGGGGAATGCCCCAGCATGCGGGCATAGATGTCAAGGCGCCGCCATGCGTCCAGCGCAGGCCGAACGCGGCTGGCACGGGCTCGCCAGGCCGCGACTGCGGTGTCTGGGTCAGCCCCGAGATCGGGACCGGTTTGGATGGCCGGTCCCAGAATTTCTGGAAAGGCCGGCTTGAACCTGGGCAATATCAACATCGACCGGCCAAACAGCGACTGCATGGCCGAGACGTTGTCTGTGGCCTGTTGGGCGGCTTTTTTGCGGCGCTTTAGCTCGTCACGCGCACTCTTTGCCGCGTCTAGCAGGGTACTTCGCGCTTCTGGGGCGTTTCCGTGGTGGGTTCTGGGATACGCGCCAGCCACACCGAGTAACGCGACCTGGCTTAATGCCGTGCGCAGGGTGCCTAGTGGTGGATCCGAGCCAGCAGGTGCACCCTCGATCCCAGCAATGGCAGTATCTAGACCGGTAATGGCACTATTCACACGCTGGGAAGCAGCTGTGGCGCGCGCAGTCAGCTCAGCTGTCATGGGGTCGGCAGTTTCAGGGTTTTGTTCGGGTGGCAGTAGATCCTGGGGCGTCAGTGCACGGACCTGACCGAGCAGCTCTAGAATCGACATTGCTACTTCCAACACAGCAGCAAAACTGGTCTTTGTGGTTCCTGACGTAGCAGTGTAGTCGATTGTCACTGGACGATCCGCACCTGCCGTGCGATTGACCACCTCGGCCACGCGGCGATCCAGCTCTGAGTCGAGGGGCTCGCTGGCCATGGCTGCGGCGATCTGCAGAAAATCGAGCGGCTGCAGGTTCAAATCAGCCAGGCTGATGTGCTTTTCAGACGCATCAGGCAATGTCGCGCGGCAAGTAATTTGGGCTGGATCGCCCAGGATGCGGCCCAGCCAGGCATTGAGATACGGCTCGGCAGTTGCCCGTGGCGACTGGGGCAGCGCAGCCCAGCCAGGCAGGGGAGGGGCAGGGTCTCCACCGAGAACCAGGGCAATGCGGTGATACACAGCAGTGCCGCTGCGCGGGACCCGGGCGATCTCGGGCTCAGGCGGGCGCACGCCCTTGGCCATGGTATCCAGGGATGCACTGACCCCTTCTGGCGTGCCCCGCAAGACCTGGTACACGGATTCTGCTGTGAGCAGATCCTTTACCGCGTCGATCGCATCGTCGAGCTTGTCGAGCTCTGCTTCGATGGCAGGGCGCTCAGTGGACGAAGCGACAAAGCCGGCCTGGCCCCAGGGGATGGTTCCTTTTTTGTACGCCTCCTGCAGTCGCAGGCCATCCACGACATTGCGGGCTGCAATGGATTCGGTCGGCGATGATGGTTGCGACGCTGCTTGTATCTTCAAGGGGTAGCGACTGCGAAACGGCGCGATAAACTTATCGAGTTCAACACCTGGATGCCCTTCGTGCAGGCCCCGCTCGAACTGATAGCCGAGCGCTGCCCCCAGGGGTTGATCCTCTCGTACCGTATCCATAAGCCACATCGCAGTGCGCACTCGGCGCGAGGATAAATTGATCTCATACGCCTTTTTATCCTGACCGCTGCGCGTCAAGTAGGCGC
Organism: Myxococcota bacterium; assembly: GCA_030065855.1. Classification (GTDB taxonomy): domain Bacteria; phylum Myxococcota_A; class Polyangia; order JAAYKL01; family JAAYKL01; genus JASJCT01. The sequence goes on along the minus strand of JASJCT010000021.1, from coordinate 40,762 downwards.
TGCGCAGAACAGCAGCAGCTGCCCCATGCAACATGGACGGCGCATACAGATATCCACCGCTGTCGGTCAGGGCTTCGGCAGTGGTGCCGTCGGGCAGGGTCACTGTCTGCCGCACTGACGGCGGGTCAGGACGGAGATCTTCGACCCAGCCGTAGGCACCCACGTGGAGCCCGGTTGCCTGCTCTGCCCGCATGCGCGTTAGGCGGCCTGCGAACAGGGAGGTGACCCAGGCGTCGAATCGATGGGAGCACGTGTCGAGGGTCTCGGCAAAGAGCCGCTCGAGTTCTGCGGTGGGTAAGCCCATTAGTTTGCCGAGCGCTGCTTTGTAGGCCGCGATTTCTGGATAAACGGGTCGCACCTGACCGGCCGCGTCCGTGTGCATGGGATTGGTCGCCACATAATCCCCAATAGCTGTATTCGTCGAGACTTCTGGCACCACAGTTCCCAGGTGATCCCAGGCTGTGGCTCGCACCCCTTCTGCTGTTGCGTCTCTTGCCACTGCAGCGGCATCTCCCGCTACCCTGACGCCCATCGTGCCCGTGGCGGCTTCGACCGCGGCCACGCCCACGAGTTCGGGTTCGATCAGCTCTCCAATACCGATCATCTTGTGTACCAACAGCTCCTTTGCTGCAACCCTGTGGTACAGGGCCAGCATCGCATGTCGCAGCATCAGGTACAGGAGTGCATTGGGTTTGGTCTGCTGGCCTATCTCCTCGTCGCGAAGTGCGCGAATAGAGGCATTTCTGACCCAATCGATATAGTCGAACGGCAGGCTTTTTTTCTCGCTCAGGGGTGGCGGCGAGACGAGCGGTCCAAAAAAGCGATGGGCCTCGGCAGCATAATCCAGGTAAAGAATGCGCGGATCGAGCTCCTGATGCTCAATTCCCAGCGTTTCTATTAGATCGCCTAGGATTTGCCACCTTTCAGCCTCCCAGGCATTGGGGCCAAGGCCCAGAAAGGCGAGCAAGTTCCAGCGGGCCTCCCAGCCCATGGCCTTGCGAACAAAGACCTCCTTTGTCGAGGCGGTCTGACCCAGGACAGCCAGCAGATCCCCATCTGCATCATCAGACGCAAACACGTGGGGCGCTCTGACAGCGGCCTGTTCCCAATACCTGGATAGGCGTTGCAACAGGGGGACCAGCCCCTGCTCGACCGATGAAGCGCGCCGGTCTGCTCGCCACAGATCCAGGGACCCGACCGGTAGAATACCGTATGGAACAGTACTGACTTGCAGTGCGGGAAAGGGACCGCGCCCGCGCACGCGGTCGATAAAATAATCGCGCAGCGCATCCCCCATTGCGAGGTTTGCCTGGAATCCGATCAGCTGGTCGACAAAATAGCCAATGGTCGCTGGCCACAGTGCTTCAGCCATGGCGCGGGCTGGGGCTTGCTCATCTACATCAGCGCGGGAGACGCGTTTCAGAGCGTCGGCGTCAATGCCAAGAGCCTCGGCCACACGGCGGCCATCGCTCTTAGCACCGAGGGCTCGGCTGCCCCACGCCACAGCATAGCTTTGGGTGCCGTTTGGATCCGCATCATCGCTGCCTGCCCGTTTGCCATCCGTGTTGTTGGTCGGCGTGCCCTGCCGCAGAAAAGAAAGGCCGCGGGTGTGCCGCAGGGATTGGATGAGATTTGTCAGATCCTCGGCTGCCTCGTCTGGCGCAGCTGACGTGCGCATCCCCATCACGAGCACTTTGGCAAAGCCCTGTTCGAGTTCGGCAACATCAAGGGGAATGCGAAGCCCCATGCCCACGGCAACGGCTTGATCAAAATCAAAGGCCCACTTGAGTGCTTGGGGAAGGCGCAACCCGTCGTCACTCAGCTCGAATTCGTCATTTAGCTCGGGCTCTTCTCCATCCGTACCCAGGGTCAGGCTGAGCGCCAACGGTTCGACGACCTGACTGCTATAGACCCGACGTGGGGTACGGTGTTGTCCATAGAGCGATACAATCCATCGATCTGGTAGCAGGCGCGCCTCGGGTGACCGGGTCCACCTATCAGGCCGCGCCTCGATTGTTCCAAACTGGGGCTCAACCCCGGCCGTCCCCAGCTGTTCAGCGTTTTGAGGCCGGCATTGTTCTACGATCCAGGCAGCCCGCTCCCGCGTGTTGCTGCTGATAAGACCGCGCCAGGCTTCTTGGGCATCGCCATCCTCAAAGGCTTGCCGCCAAGCAGCGTGGCCGTCTTCGATCTCGCGTTTGTTTAAGAGTGGCTCGTGGCTATCGGAAACAAGGCCATCTGGATAGATACGAACCCACAGTTCTCCAGGGTGATCCCCATTGGGCGTGCGATGAAACCGGGTCTCGAGACGCACGGGCAAGAGAGCAGCGGGGTAGGTCGCTTCTAGCTGGCCGATTTGATCCGCTGGATCAGGGGGCAGGGCGGCAGTCACAATCGCGGTTAATTGTTCGCATGCCGCTCGCTCTACCATCTGCGCGGTGCGCAGGGTTTTAACCGCAGCAGCATAGGCAGTTTCGGCCTGATCAACGTCTATCTGGGTGGCGCGCGCCAGATCGCGGGCCTCTTTTTTGCGGTCCAGATCGGCCACGGTGCGGGCCCGTTCTGCACGGGCTTGGGCCACAGCGCGGCGAGCCTGTCTAGGGGTGCTCGGATCGCTCGGCATGATGCGTTACTCCTATTCGGGCAGCATATCCGACCCGTGGCGAGCCACGCGGAACGGGCGTTGCAGCGCAATGTAGGCCAGATCTGCCGCTGTTGCGCCGTGCCCACCCAGGCCAGCGTTGGCATGCCAAGCCACGTTGGGTTCGCCAGACGGCTGAACCACGTTGCGCGTGTCAGGCAACGTTGTATCTAGGTCGATGTATTCGACGGCCTTGAGCGACTGCTCATCTGTAGCCAGGTGTTTCCAACTCAGGTCGTTCCAAGTTGCCACGGCCTGGCCATACCCGGCTGTCTCCCCCAAATCCAATCCAAACCGGGGCTCGGTCGGCTGTTCCTGGAGGACAAAGAACCATCCCTGGTGGGCTGATGGGTCTGTATCCCCGTGAACCTCATTGGGTGTCAACTCAAACCCGAAAAACCCAATGTCTGGATTGAGCTGCCCTTCGAAGACAGGGTGTTTCTCGCGCGTGCCCAGCACTCGCTTTTTATTTTCGTCTAGGGTTGCCTCAACCGCGTAGACCATGGTTCTGGGGTAGCGCCGAAGCACCTCTCCCTTGACGAGCAGCACCAAATGATCCCCGCCCGGCGGTGGCTTGCGCGCTGTGTTGTCTCCCAGCTGGTGCCATTGGGGCAGCAGGACGATATCCTTAAGGTCCTCGGGAACAACAGCTGTACCTTGCTCCACCACATAGCCCCGGGAATCCCAGAACTGACGAAAGTAGGTCCCCCGTCTGTCTGTGGGATATTCGCGCCAAAGGAGCTCCCGGCCCATCTCGTGATTGAGCCCGAGCATATAGGCCTCGATAAAGCGCTGGTTGGTGATCGCCAGGGTGGTCGTGTTCTGAGGGATTTGGCCCACGCCGGGCATGAGCCATTCTTGCGAGAGGTCCCGCAGGGGTTCATACATGGGGCGTTCGAATTCCGGCGCGGCCATGATGGGCTCGAGGGGATCCTCGGGTTTCCATTCGACCCAGTCGGGCAGGTGCCATCTCGGCTTGAGCGCTGCGACCACGGTTTTTTCCGGTGCCAGTGCAGCGCTGACGTCACTGGCCAGCGCAGGCATGTCCACAGGCTCAAGCACCGGCCCTGGCGCAGGGGGCTGGTCCCATTCCGTCAATAAATCGACAAACGCCGTGCGCAATTGCTCGCGGGTACCTGGTGAGGTCGCGACCGCTATGGGCTCATTCGATCCAGGAGGGATCAGTCCTGGCTGATAGGAGGGATCAATGGGTGCGGTTTGAACGTCATCAGCGCTGAGCAGGCCATCTCGAATCAGGGAGCCGACCCGAACCCTTCGCGCCCAACGCGCAACGAGCACTGAGAAGGCCGACAATCCCGCACCAGCCCCCCACAGGAGGCCGGGCACTGGTATGCCGATCAGCCACAGCACCAGGGCGATGAGCAGTACTGCCAAACCAATGGCAAGCACGATCCAATGGGCGACCTTGAGCAGTTCCCGCGCGCGATCGCCGATCCAAGCAGGTGCCAATCCTTTGCTCGCCTGTTCCGGTGTCACAGCGCGCTCTGGCGCGCGGGGCGCTGGATCTGGACGCAGTTCTCCCCGGTTCATCCGCTCGAGGAGTGGGGCTGCCGGGCGGATGGTCTCACGGCGCTGTCTCCGCTTGACAGGGCCCCGGGCGCGGGTGACCCGGCGGAAGGCGGTCTGCAGTGCGCCTGGCGGGATAGGGCTTTGGCTGATCATCGCGTGCACGGTCTTTTGGGGCGCGCTCCCCAATCCACTGCTACCTGACGCTAGGACCGCATTGGACGCGCGCAATCGCCCGTGGACCGGCGAGGTCACAGCCAACAATGCATCGGCGGGCATTGGAACGATGTGGCGTTCGTGCAACCGCTTGGCCAGTTCCCGGGCCAATTGGGCCTGCCGCAGCAGGGCATTCATGGCCAGGACCCCCTCGACCTTGTCCCACGCAGCTGCCATGAGCTGCTCTTGTTGCTCTTGAACGACCCGCGTGCCAAGCCCCGAGCTCGTGCGCAGTCGTGGATCAGCATTGACCTCGTGAAACCACGACGGGTATCCATTGAGTATCGCCAGCCGATCTTGCAGGGCATAGGTGTTGCCATAGAGGGGCGGCGCGACGAGTGGATCTGTCTCATTCCCCTCGAGCAAATCAGCCCGCAGGTTCGTCAGCTCAGCAAGCTTTGGGACGAACGCAGACCGTTCACTCAGGTCCCACGAGGGGCTGACCGCATTGGGGGCCATCAGGGCCCCTTCCAGACCGAGGTGCGAGCTCGCTGCTGCGGGCAGTGCTGGATCTGGCGTGCTCACGTCCATGGGGCGAACCCCCACAGTGGCGGGTAGGGCCCGGGAGCGCAGCTTTCGCGTTAGGCTCTCAAAGTCGCCTTTGACCCCTGTCTCGAACGACCATTCGTCGTATACCGGCAGATCAACCGCTGCCGGTGAGGTGGTCCACGCAGGGGTCAGTCCGTCGATGCTATCGGTCACTGGTTTGCCCAGGCCAGCTAGGCGACCCCGTTCAAACGCAGGCACGAGAAATGCCGTGTACCGCGTCTGGGGTGCGAGCCGACGCGGGCACAGCAGGCGAGATAGATCTCGGGCCGGTTCTTGATCAGCTATTTTTTGCAGGTCCTCAGTCTGGAGATCGGTCACCCCACTGACCTGCACGTGGGCCCAGGCCCAACTCTGATCCAGTCGCGGTAGGAACGCTGCTGTTGTGGTTTTGATCCACGGCAACTTGTCACTGCCGCCAGCGGGATGTCGCTCGGCAATCTCGGTGTTGCTAAGCACGACCAGGACTAACCAGGGGCGTAGCCGATCATTGGCACGCGCCCGGGCAGGGGTATAACGCCAGAGGAAGTCCGGCTGTTCAAACTCGATGTGGGGAAAGTAATTCGGCTCCACATCGTGGCTCAACGGGGCTGGATAGCGTCGAATGATAAGACGTCGATCAATGCTGGAGATCTCGCCCGAACCAAATAGGGTGAGCTTGGCCGTGACATCCCGTAGCAACGGCGCTTGATTCGCTCCGATCTTCAGGGTAACCGGCGCCTGGGCGCGCGGAGCAGTGGGTCCACTGCCGTCGACGCGTTTGATTTCCGTAGCAAGACCGCGCCGCATCCAGGGCAGAAAGACGTAGTTGGCTATGGTTTCGCTCATGCTGCTCGCTCCGCTTCATGGGAGAGAACCACCTGCAGCTGATCCCAGTCTTCTGGATGTTTGGCAAGGTGGCTGTCGAGGATCTGCTTGGCTTCGGACAAGCTGTGCGCGCGTCCAAACTCGGACCGTTCGACCAGATCTTGGGCATTGGCAATAACGTACATCTCATCGCCGACGTCAAAGGCAGGGCGGTCACCGAACCCATCTCCATACTTTCGGCGCCCCGTGTCCCCCAGGGAGGACATGGCCTTGGCCCCAACTGCGACTTTGGCCTGTTGCACGGTGAGCGATAGTTGAAATACAGGCGCGCCCCGGCTGTCCCAGGGAGAATCAACAATTTGGGTCTCGTATGTGACCTTGGTTAATACGCCTTTTGACAGACCCGGCTCCACGTGGGTGCTGCCGACCCGGATGCCGGCGTCCATCTTTTCGAACGAGGGGCGGGAGATTTTTTCAGCATCTGTTAGCTTCTCGACCGCGCCTGGTGAAAAGAAATCCCGCACCAAGGACCAGTTCTTCGCCTTTTCGTCCCCCACCCAGACCTCTTTAATGTCATAGCGGGTGGACCCTTCGATGTCTGCCTCACCGTACCGCTCGAGTTGGCGATTAAACGGCACCACCTTTTGTCGCAACTCAGCCGTGCCCATGGGATGGACCAGCAGGGGCTTTGGCTCCACACTGGGCGCTCGCACGGTGACGGCCGTGACCACACTGCCTGGTAAGGCAGCGCTCCAGTTCCTGGGATCTTCAATGGCGGCCTTTAGTTCGGCCCAGGGATTTTTCTTTGGCAGTACCTCGGGCACCCGGCGGCCAAAGGTGGCATCAAACGGGACGCAAATATCCCAGAACAAAATCCCGATACAGCCCTTGCCCCAGGCGTGAAACGGGTTGGGGCCGGTCAATGTGCCCCGAATATCGATACCTGCCAATCGTTTGGAGCCGATGCGCAGGGCCATGCCCGCGTCAAAATCAAAGCGAAACGAGAAGGGGGAGAAGATAAACAGGGCGTCAAAACCGAGCCAGCCCTTGACATTGAACTTGCCCGCAGCTGCATACAACTCGGCCCGAGCGCCGAACTGCAGTGAATTGGACGTGACAGCAAGGTACCCTTCGAGTGAGATCCGAGGGTTGTTACCCGCGCCCAGGGCAACGCCCACCCGGCGCAGGGACGGGAATCCAGGCGGTGGTTGAAAATGGGGATTGAGGCCGCCCACGCTAAAGGCGAAACTCGGCGAGCTGCCCCACGACAGCCGCATGGCCATATCGCCGTAAATGGAAAAGGCCGCGACCCGCGAATCCCTGAGCGAAGCGTCCAGGGCGAAAAGCTTGCGGCCAAAGTCGATAATCGCCACTACGTCGAGGTTGATTTCGATAATCGCGGCTTTCTCGTCTGGGAGCGCAGCTGAGAGCTGACCCAGTATGGCGAGGGTCAGGGGCGCGGGCACCTCGATAACCACGCCGATCTCCCCCTTGAGCAGGGTCGGTGTTCCATAGCCAATGATGGCCATGGGGCCGAACACATACCGGCCGACTGCAATGGGGAAAATAATGCGCAGGTTGCTGATGATCTGTGCTGCGTTTCGGACCGGATCGTCTGGGAACATAATGCTGTCCAGACTGCCGTTCCTCAGGCCGCTCAACAGGGCCTGGGTGTCAAAGCTGCGATGCACGCCAGCCAATCCACCCACACCGTTGAGCGTAAACCCATAGCCGAGCTGAATGGGCTGGAACTCGGCAGATACGATCATCAGAAACGAAAACCCAGGGGCTGGCAGGGATGACCCGTCTTCTTTTTTTGTATCGAGCAGGCCAATGGCTTTGATAGCGATCTCGAGCACTTCGAGCTGCAACACCCCGGCGTAGCGTCCCTTTTCAGTGTCCAGGGACAAAAATCCACCCCCGGTCACCGGCCCGGCGTCGAGTACCAGGCCCAACCCTGTGGGCGGCCTAAATTTCGGGGTTTTTAAATCTACAGGGCCGAGGTTTCCGTCCTGAAAAGCGAGCTCGGTCTCGATGCCAATGCGCTCGACAGACATTGCAAAGGGCCCGAGGGCAGCGCGGCCTGTGATGCTCGTCTCGAGCTTGAGCGCGGCAGGCGATACCCCCAGGCCGAGATGGAGGGTATCCAGGTTGATCGGGCCCAGGTCCAGGTTGAGGGAAATGGCTGTTTCAAGGCTCGCACTGCCAGTGAAATAGACGCCTCGGCTCGGGGCGTAGCCAAGTGCAAAATCAAACCCCACTGACATCGACTCAATGGGAATAAGGCTCGACAAGAAGCTGTCCTTGCCCTCAGTCCCAATAGCCACCTTACCCCCTTCGAGTCCCACCTCGACAAACGCATCGAATGTGCCGTCAGACCCGAGCTCTCCCCCGCCCTTGACCCAGGCTTTTTTGATATCAAAAGTGATTCCCGGAGGTAACGCGAACACGCGAAGTGCCTTTTCGTCACCCCGGCCAATGCCCACACCAGTGCCGATCCGCCCGCTCAATACACCTTCAGTTTTGCCTTCAAAAAGACGCGCATCGACCTTGATCGGCTTGCCGCCTCTCAAAATCAGCGCCACCCCACCGGTGACCGAAAGGGTCGAATCGATGAGCAGGGAGAGCAGGCCGCCCCCGCCTGGTAGGGGGATGGCCTTGTCGAACTGCCCCTGCATCACCGGCAAAATCCCAATGCCCCCGTCTGAGCCACCTGCTGACGTGGGCCTTAGCCCCATGATCGACGCGCCCAGTTCCACAACACCATCGTTCATGGTCATCCGGCGCCCTGCGATCAGCTGGGGCACGGGATCGCTGCCAGCAGGTGGTGCAGTACCGGTAAATCGCTCTTCAATACTCGACGGAAGTGGCCGGACGCTCGTCTTGGTGCCGAACGAAGCAATACACCGCTCGATGTTTGTTATAAGCGCGAGCGGGTCAAAGCTGCCCGTCTTCCAGCTATAGGCGCGTTTTAACAGCTCTTGGGGATTGCTAAAGAGAAGCGGAATGCGGTCGTAATGTATTTTTGTTCGCACATGTCCGGGCCGGTAAACAGTTGGATCCGGATCTCGCCATCCTCGCTCGAAGATGCCGAGTAGGAAAAACAGGGGCGCGACTTGGGGGAGCTCTGTTGATAGGCGATCGACGATCAACAGGTCGATGACCCGCGGGGCCAGTTGATTGGCGATATCGGTTTTTGACAGGTAGTCTGGAAAGGCCGCCAGCTGGGTTGGCAAGTTGGCAGCGAGGTCCCCGACGTCTTTTATGAGCTTGCCCGCGGCAACCAACACTGCCGCGTAGAGCGCCGCGGCTGTGAGCTCGTCTTCGAGATCCTGGGCCGACGCGGCCCTGAGCGCTTTAATGGCGTCGATCAGATCGCTGACACTGAGGGCAGCCAGGCCAATATCGTTTACGCCTGGCGGGAGCTCAAACCCGAGATCCCGCATGAATTGCTTCGCGTTCTTGGGGCTCTTACCCGCTTGTACAAGCGGCTGTAGCAGTGCGCCAAACTGATGCGCCAGTAAATCCAGTGTTGTTTCTTCGCGTGCCATTGGTTTAGCTCGTCTGCATTAAAAACATTTTTTCTTCGGCCCTGCCACCATCTCAGGTCCACTTTCCCTTCTTGAGATCGAAATCTGGAAATTCATCTACGATTTCCACCGCCCGGGTGCTCACATCGAGCGCCTTGAGGTAACACTTGGGCTTGGTCCTGAATTTGAACGGCAGGGCCCGCGGGTATTGGCTCACAGTGGGTGGCTTGGCCTTGAGACCGGCGAGCTTGGCATCGGCCTTGTCCTGCCAGACTTTCACCCAGTTGCCCGAACCGCTCGGCACACCACCGGTCACACCCAGGTGCTCCATCCACAGGGCTTCCCGCAGTTTCTGCGGTGCCTGGCTCGCCGGCTGTCCTGCAAAGCCGTTGAACAGGGCCACGTTAACCTCCACGTTTCGCTGCGGCTGTACCGTGCGCACGGTCGCCGCGTGCTGAACGGGTGGTCCCCACTTGCTCGCGTAATCAGACTCGTTCTTAACCAAACCGTAAAGACACCCACCTGTGTGGGATACGTTGAGGGAATTGCCATCGGTATTGGCGCTGCCCACCGTGGCCCACGTGTCATCGACAATAGCCACTTTGGTGTGGATGTAGAGCGGCTGGATGCGGCTCTTTGACCCGGCAGATGCACCTGGTTCGTGCAGCCAGACAGTGTAGATGCCGAGCCGGTGGCTGGCATTGACTTTGGCGGCAAACGCCTTGAGGCTTTTGAGGGTGTTTTCCTGGCGCTCTTGGTAGCCTGGGACGTCAAGAGATAGATTGCCAACCAGAATCACATCCGGACCGTTCGATTTTTTGAGGGCCTGCTTGATGGTCTCGTAGAGATCCTCTGCCCAGAGGTATTGATCCTCGATATAAATATACTTTTGGGCCCCAGAAATGGCGCGCTGGTACCCCTCGAGCACAGAGGTCTCACCCTCCTTAAAATAGCCGGTTCGGTTGCCCGTGAGGGTACGCAACACCTGCATGGGCGTGTCCACCCAATTGCTGCTGTTTTCGCCCGCGGGCAAGGTCGCAGCCGGTGCAGTGGCGATAGGCGTATACGCACTGCCGCTGCCGTCGGATTGGGCCCAGAGTTCTCCAAAGGTCTCGTCCAAGTGCTGTACCGCAGGGCCGACAATTCGGGCACTAACATCGTGAAACGGGTATAAAACGCCAAACGCGCTCGACCCAAATGCTTTCACCCCCCGCCTTGCGTCTTTAATTTTATGCTCCGGGGTATCAAATGCCTGCTGCGTAAAGGGCGAGCCAAACAGCCAGGCCTCGCTTCCGTCAATAATCGCCATCTTGGCGTGCATGGGTGCGACGATGCTCGTTTTAAACTTGCGCATCTGCACGGTCGATCCTTGAAAAAACTTGAGCGATTCGGTGACGCTTTCCAGTTTTCCCTGGACGTACCGCACCAATTCTCCTGCCACGCTCTGCGGTTCCTTGACGTCGTCTGGAAAGCTCAACACCATGCGCACGGTCACGTTGTTTTGCGTCGCCGCCTTTTTGAGCTCGTCTGAGATATTGATAATAGGTACGGCTTGATTGAGCGGTGGATTTTGCGGGTCAAACCCGGCCGGGAATTGGGCGATCATTTCTTCGGGCTCTGTGATCAGCTGGGTGACGTTAATCGAGGTCGTCGCTGAGCGGATCCGCGCGATAAAATCCTTCCACAGCTGCTCGTTGTCCAGGTAGAACCGCACCTTGTTGCCTGGGCTGATAAATCGCGGCGTGCCCTTTGGAATCGAGGATGGCAACGCGCGCATCGCATTGGTCGGCAGCAGTCCGCTCGCGTCGTTGGGCACAAGCGCGATTGGGTTAACCAGAACGCGCATGGTATCGGTTACATTTTTTTCGCTATGTTCATACAGCATGCGCAGGAAGGGATCGTACACCCGTACCACCAAGTCCGGCTTGAACTCGAACACGCCATAGGCAAACCGGCTGTAGGTAACTTCGAATTTACCGTCAGATGCGGTTGTAGCTTCGCCCAGGTAGTCTTCCCCGTCTTCGCCCACCATCCCGTCGGCGTCAAAGACGCGAACAATTAATCCAGAAATACCTGTTGTCGTCCCCTGGAGAACGACCGTTCCACGAATCCCCTGGTTGGCCATTCTTTTTTATTCCACGCTGATGAAAGACGCTTCATCCTAATGGAATCTCGAAAGCGGCGTCAATCAGAAAATTTCCGTGGCAAGGGACATGATTGCATCAACATCCCATTTTTCAATCCAACACCGCAGGGGCCCAATCCGTACATGGATGATCAAGTCGTTTTCTCTCACTTTTTATGCTATAAGGAGGATGGCTCGGTCGCAGACCCGGCTTTCTACGATTCAGCTGCTTTTGGCGATATTGAGGGTTTAGAGGGCGATGTTCCCTGCGGTCAGTATGAATCATACATGGCTCCGATAAGGGAACTTGCCGAGCGTATGATCTACCGGCGCGATGTGGTTTTCTCTGCCATTGTAGATGTTCCCCAAGGAGACACGCATGGATGTGAGGGAAGTGGCGCTGAATTGGAAGGTTGCCTCGAGTATCTGGCAATGGGTGACGATGACTCAAAGGGACAACGCTACGCAGAGCTCGTGAGGCTTTTTTACACAGCGGGCTCCATTTCATCGATTCACAGCAGCGATTTTTCTGGAGGTATGCATAGGTTTGCCCATCAAGTTTTGGATGCGTTTGAAAGAGATGCGATACAGTATCAGTTACCTTGGGATCCCGCGACGCAGACCTCGCGTTGCACCATGGGGGTTGAATTTCGATACAAAATTGACGATGATCTGGGATGCCCCGCAGCACTGGGCATAGATCCGGGTAACATCTACCGAGAAGTCCTGGACGAACCATCTGGTTCTGGTAAAGCAGTGCGAGTAATCTGCCCAGTTCCCCGTCTGCCTGCTCCGCTCGACTGCGGGTCTGCTCAGGCGTTGTATCCAAGTAGCAGCGCCAAAATAGGCTGGGTATATTGCGAAAACCTTCACGAAGACAACCATTCAGCTTGCAGTGACGGACTCGATAATGACTGTGATGGCGCCACTGACTGTGATGATGCCGAATGCAATGCCTGCACCAATTGCGGCGGATTGAGCGTTGGGTGTCAATTCGGTCAATACTTCGCCCATCTGACAGAGTTGACCCGCGGGATTTTGGGCGATAAAAACTACTCGATCAAATACTATTGTCCCAATCAAAAAGAGGTCGAAGATATGAATTGCTTGGTCCAGAGTCCCCGGTGTTGGTCTTGAGATTGAGGGGCAGGGTCCTTGGATGTTTTTACAAACTGAGTGGCATGGCCTTGAATCCGGCAACCCCGGCATCGACCTTGTCCTTCCCGAGCTGCTCGGTATCAGTAGAATTCTGGAAAATATCTCTTAATGGCAAGACACTTCGCTTTAGGTGCCATGAGATGTTGTCGGTAATAGCGCAGATGCTTTTTCCGCGTTACAGCACTGGTCTAGTCCTGTAGTTAAACTGTAACTAGAATATATAAATTCCTTTGTAAATGTTGAAAAAGTAAACAAATAAGAGAATTTGGAATGACAATACATGTTTTATGTTATCTTTTTAACATAAAAATGAACAAATTATTTAATTTAGTGGTTTGAAACAGTTTTGTAATTTTCCTGTGTAGGCTAAACTCGCCTGTGTTCAAGCAACAATATCGAGGTTTTTTTTTAGCATTTTTTTAAGGAGGTCGAGATGAAATTAAAAACACCTTATTCGTTGGTTATGATGTTGGTCGTGTTCGTCTTTGCATGTGGCGGAGAAACACCAGCTGATGCAACAATTGGAGATGGCGGCACGGATTCAGATGCCGACTCGGATGCCGATACCGACACTGACGCTGATACTGATGCCGATACCGATGCGGATACAGATACAGATACAGATTCAGACTCGGATAGCGACACGGCATCAGATACTGACGCGGGGGAGTTCTACCCTCTTGCCGTTGGAAACAGTTGGACCTACAAAGAGACAGAAGTCATGGGAGACCAGGCCACTTTGCATTATGAGGTCACTGGATTCGAAACAAAGACGTTTGACTTTGACATCGGCGAGCGGGAAGTGTTTGTGGTCGAAAACACTTTTCCGGGCGGCACCAGTGAAAAGAGAATTCAGTACATCGAAGATACAGGCTCGCGGGTGGTGCGCATTGAACACCTCATCTATGTCGACGGGATGCTGACCAAGCAGCGCGATTACGTCCCAGGTTTCCTGCGATTTGACCGCACCAAGGTGAATGTGGGCCAAACCTGGACAGAGACCATCGACCGTTATACCGACAGAAAAGATGGCACTCCTGTGGATAAGACAACGGTGAGCTACAGCTTTGAGATTCTGGAACTTGATACAGCGGTAACAGTGCCTGCTGGTACTTTTGATTGTCTCAGACTAAAGCGAATCGAGACCTCAAGCGGCGAAACAAAGGAGTATTACTATGCGCGAGGTGTGGGAAAGGTCAAAGAAACCACCATTGGCGTCAAAACCGAGGAGCTCACTGACTATAACCTGTAGACGGATACTAAATTAAGGGCAATTGGGTTTTTGTATCCAGATGTCATAGTATCCGGAACCAGAATAAGATACGACTTTCCATCGGTAATATCCCGCGCTTCCAAAAGGGAATCGGGTGGGTGTTTTATTCATTTTTTTGCTTATCACCGCGCTGAACAAGGGGATTATTCTCTGTTTAAGTCGCGAATTGCCTCGCGCAGGGTTGCATTACAGGTGAGGATTGTTCTCAATTCACGGTAGGCGGTTTTCAGATGATCTTTCACGGTATTTGCCGACACATTGCTAAGCTCAGCTATTTCCGGAATCGTATATTCGTAAATTAGATGCATCGACAAAACAGCTCGTCTTTTGGTTGGTATGGTTTCAAGCTTCTTGGTCAATTGATCCCACCATTGACGGCGTGAGATCGTTTTCTCCGGGGTCTCCTTCACGACGTCGTCATTTGTCCATAGCATCGTACGGAAACGGTGAGACCGCTGTTGCGTTTTCTTTAGCTCTCTCATCACAACACGGTGGGCCACCCGTCCGGCCCAAGATTCAACAGTACCCTCACCGCGATAGTTGTACAGGTGCTCGAGGACTTCTATCAGGCATATCTGTATCAGATCTTCTGATTCTGCGTTCTTCGGGACTACCATGTACACAACCTGGCATACCCGCGGGTAGATTTTGCTTAAGATCTTGTTTTGGTATATTGGATTTTTCTCTGCTAAACGGACAAGCTCGACATCGCATGAGAAGGTTACATTCCCCTGGGGGGTCCGGCTCGATGTGTTGCGCATTGCGATAGACTTAGAAAGAAATGTGCCAATGCATGGCCACTGGCGCGGCGACGAGTTGAAGTTGACACAACCTGTTATTTTTATTGAATAAACGAAAAGCGCAGGTGCGATATTCCAGCTAGCACAAGGTTCAAGCCCCGAAATAAAAGTTACCCCAAGGATAGATAGGCTAGTACCTCGTCAAGTGATGAGTGATGGGTAATAAACTCCCCCTTTGAAAAAGGGGGGAGGGGGGATTTCGTGAATATTCCCGCAGTGTTTGGAAATCCCACTAACCCCCTTTTTCAAGGGGGAAATCGGAATCTCCACCCGTCAGAGTAGGGTTGAATGAGCACTAGGTTATGATTTTAGAAAGGTTACATAACTTTGGTCAGACGGTGTGCCGATTAGATGCCTATTGAGTACTACTCAATTTCGCTCGGTATATACATGTACCAGCAAAACTCTTTCCTTGACCTTGCGTAGTATTTATCGAATGTGTAGCCATCTGCTGAGGCCGTGTATTTAGCCCTCGAAACCCTCTCCTTGTCAAAGACAAAAGCGCCGCTAGCAGATGTGGTATTGCTGGCCTCTAGCTCGGTGTAATCAATAGTGGGATACACGATCGGTGCTTCGTTTCCGTTGGCCTTGGTCACCAGCGCACCAGGGATAGGTATTCTGGTTTCTATGTCGACCACGCGCCCCATGACCATGCCCTTTTCGACGGGTTTGATATTCGGCGCTATCCCCTTTATGGTATCGACAAGTGTGTTTGATAGAGCAGCTGGCTTGGCATCAAAGGTATGGACCATCTCTTCCTCTGAACTCCAAGCGACGACGCCGGTCCCTGTGGGGAAGTAGTCGCCTGCCACGCCGTCTTGAGCAGCATCGTCCACGAGTAAGACAAGGCCGCGGCCCACGTCTTCGACATCCATACACTCTAATATAAACTTGCCGTCTGGTCCGGAGACCGTTTCCGCAATTGGGGTGGGATTGTCATGCATCAGTGCATCGTAACCTCCAAGTGCAGCGACGTATAAGCCCCCAATGTAAGAGCCATCCAAGATGTTGATTGTGTGGCCAGTCACAGTGACATAGATGTGATTGTTAGTGTTTTCCGGGCACTCGTCCCCGGTATCGGTATCGATGCCGGTATCGGTATCGATACCAGTGTCGGTATCGATACCAGTGTCCGTATCCGTGTCAATATCTGTACTGGTATCGGTTCCTGTGTCTGTATCGATATCAGTGTCAGTGTCAGTATCAGTACCAGTATCAGTGCCTGTGCCTGTATCAATATTAGTATCCATTTCCGTACCGGTATCGTTATCAGTACTTGTATCAATATCATTATTAGAGTCAGAACAGGAATCGTCGCTACACGCAAATACGGTTGCGGCTACTAGATAAAAAACTGCCATAATTCCAAATAATTTCATAATGTTACCTCTCTTTTTTGGTCTTGACCAAAATGTTATTTCCCCCATTAAATTTCGCTTGGCATATACATGTACCAACAAAACTCCTTTTTAGACTTTGCTTTGTATTGACCGAACGTGTAGCCAGGCGCCAAGGCCGTGTAGTTTGAAAGGTTCACGGACCTCTGGTCGAAGATGAAAGCACCTGAAAAGGATGTGTTGCCATCGCTCTCCAGATCGGAGTAGTCAATATTGGGATACACAATCGGCGCCTCATTTCCATTGGCTTTTGTCACCACAGCGCTATTGATGGGCAATTGGGTTGCCATATCGACCACGCGTCCCATGACGATACCCCTTTCGACAGGCTCGATATTATTGGTAATCCCTTCGATGTCTGCTACGAGTGTGTTGGGTAGTGCGACTGGTTTGGCGTCAAAGACATGCACCATCTCTTCTTCTGAATCCCAAGCCGCTACCCCGGTTCCCGTGGGGAAATAGTTGCCCGCAATACCGTCTTCTGGTGAATCGTCCACAAATACCACTAGACCGTCGTCCACGTCTTCTACATCCATACACTCCAATAGGAATTTGCCGTTTGGTCCTGAGATTGTCTCGGCCAATGGGGTGGGATTGTCATTCGACATCGCATGGTTAGGACTGATACCAGCGACATGCAGCCCCTCAACGCCTGAGCCATCCAGGACGTTTATCACGTGGCCGATCACTGTGACGTAGATATGGGTACTCGTGTTTTCCGGGCACTCTTCCCCGGTATCGGTATCTAAGCCCGTATCGGTGTCAGTATCGGTGTCGGTGTCGGTGTCGGTGTCGGTGTCAACGTCAGTGTCAGTATCGGTGTCGGTGTCAGTATCAGCATCGGTGTCAGTATCGGTGTCAGTATCAGTATCACTATCAATATCAGTGTCTGAATCCGAGTCTAAATCCGAGTCCGAATCCGAGTCTGAGTCTGAATCCGCATCCATTTCAATATCAGGACCAACCTGCCCACTTCTATAGTCATCGACGCAAGTAAAACAAATTGCTCCTACAAGACAATAAACTGTAATAATTTTAAATGGTTTCATGTTTGTAAGGATTCCTGTTAATTTCTAATTATGTCGTTAATACACCTCATGAAGCAGTGCAGGGACAGGACGCATCAATCAATGCCGCTGCTATATGCCTTGACAGTGACATCAATACGCGTTTGGGCTATTGACACCTCGTGTCCACAAAACCGCAGTTCAAGAGGAAGTCCAAACATCAATGATATGTTGAAAAAAAAAGGTTCGATTTGCGCCTGGGATCGCAATTCCGGACATAAAATACATTTGAAATTATAATTTAGGACGATTTTTTTCGATATTTGACATGTTTTTTATAAACTGTTGAATTTAAAACACCTTCACAAGGAGTGAGAGATGAAATATATCGGGGCCCATGTCAGCGCCTCGGGCGGTGTGGAGAATGCGCCGCTCAACGCGGAAAAGATCGGTGCCAAGGCTTTTGGCGTATTTACCAAGAACCAACGGCAGTGGCGGGCCAAGCCGCTGTCTTCAAAGAACATTGACCCATTCAAGGCCAATCTAAAGCGCCTGGGGTTCGCTGCCAACCATGTGCTGCCCCACGATAGCTATTTGATTAACCTGGGGCATCCAGACCTGGAAAAGCGTCAGAAATCGAGGGAGTCATTTTTTCACGAGATTGATCGTTGTGAACAGTTGGGATTGACACTGCTCAATTTTCACCCTGGCGCCCATCTTGGTCTAATCGACGAGGGCCGCTGCTTGACGCTCGTGGCCGAGTCGATAAACTTGGCCCTGGAGCGCAGCAACACGGTGACAGCGGTGATCGAAAATACCGCAGGACAAGGCAGTTCGGTAGGGTACTGTTTCGAGCACCTGCGAGCCATCATCGAGCAGGTAGAGGATAAATCGCGTGTGGGCGTCTGCCTGGACACCTGCCATGCCTTTGCCGCGGGATACGATTTGAAATCACCCACAGGTTATCAAAAAGTACTTCGCGAGTTCGACGATATCGTTGATTTTGAGTACCTCAAAGCGTGCCACATTAATGATTCTAAAAAAGACTTGGGTTCCCGGGTAGATCGCCACCACAGCATTGGACAGGGTTTTTTGGGGTTGGACTTTTTCAAGCGCATGATGAAGGATGCTCGCTTCGACGATATCCCATTGATCCTGGAGACCCCTGATGACGATCTGTGGGTCGATGAAATTTCCCTACTATACAGCTTTTGCAACTAGTTGCGGGAGCTGCCGGTAACTTCTCAAAAGCTGCTGGCGACCATGGTTATTCTTGTTGACATCTATTTCTTTTGTCTTAGCGTCTGTCCCCTTCTCCAGTTCTAATCCACTTAACTAAGGCTATTTTGTTCGGGAATGAACTACCCTGCTCCCACATTTTAAACTCATACCTCTTTTCATCTCCTTCGGTTAGATCTATGACGACGGGTGACATACTCTGTGTCGAAAAGACGATTTGGTTATCATAGATGGCTTGTACAGTGGTAGTGCAATGAGTCGAGTCCCATTCCACCTTGACACGCGGCGCTTTGATTTCGAGTGTCGTACCTGTTGCTGGCCATGGCTTTCCATTCAGTTTGTAGCCAGAGTACTGACACGGATCTACAACTTTGACAGGGCTCTTGATGGTGGTCGTTGAAGGCGTTCCCCTGTCCATGAATTTGGGGACAACGATGTTCAACAAACCGAAGATCCCGCCAATCACGGCTACGATGATTGGAACTATCGCTGCGATAGCCTTTGGATGATGCCTAAACCAATCCCACCCCCTTGTCTGAACCGCCACATCCGGGTGTCCAACACCGACTTTGCCGGGATGGCTCTCGTACTTCTCTAAATCCGAAAGCAGCGCGTCGACAGATTGATATCGGCTGCTGCGATCGAACAAAGTACATTTTCTGATAATGCGAATGAGTCCCTCTGGGTGTCCTCTGAGGTCGTCAATTTTGGGGATGTCTCCGAGTCGTATATCAGGGTCATTCTCTAAAAGCAGAAAATGTAATATGCGCCCCAGGCTATAGACATCTGAGTGATATTTCCGCTCCGTGGTTCCTTTTAGTTGTTCGGGTGAAGCATAGATTAGCGTGCCAGTGGCTTGAGCACTCAGCGTCTTTTTGTAAAGCAGATCACAAATGTCAAAGTCCGTTAGAATTGGCCTCAAGTCGTCTGTTACTAAAATATTTTCAGGCTTGATGTCTCGATGGAGAATTTGGTTCGTATGGGCGAATTTAACTGCCTCACACACAGTGTAGAAGAACGCCAACTTGGTGGAGAGACTCCAACCCTTAATTCTCTTGCTTAAGTCAGCATCAGGCACCAGCGGCATAGAGAATGCTAAACGCGATGGTTCTACATGAAGCAACTTTATAACTGACGCAGGACATCCCATCGCATTTGTAAGTTTCTCCATAGCCTCAACACCCCGGCGAAAATGATGCAAGGTCAAACTAAGTCCGATTTTGTCTGCATGGAGTATTTTGACGGCTACGCTCTCACCAGTGGTTTCATCTATGGCCTCCCAGACGGTACCGAAATTGCCAGACCCAACAACCTCCACCAGTTCAGCGTTAGCCACCGTATCGCCGGCCCTGGGCGGTCGAAACGCGTTCAGTTTGCGGGTTGTTGCTCGTATTTCATCCTTTAGGGATTGCTCTACCTGTCGACCCTTTTTCAATGCCTTGTGGCGCTTGAAGGTTAACAGGTCGAGCTTATCGACCAGCTCTGTCGGGTAGGATATATAGATGTCTTGAACGGCGTGTTTATTTTGGTTGATGCGGTCCTCAGGGTGGAAGTCTACCGGGAAAATCGTTTCTAAATTCCAAGATATCTTTGACCAAATCGTTTTATCATTGAACTTGGCATTTTGAAGGCTGGCTGATGAAAAGTTGGACATGGCAAGGTTAGCACCAGCGAGGGAGGCATCTTTTAGGTCGGCCCCTTGGAGGTTGGCCCATTCAAAATTGGCCTGCTCGCAATTAGCGCCTTCGAGATTTGCCACAATCAGGCGGGCCTTATAGAAGTTGGTTCTTTGTAGATTGGCTCTGGAGAGGTTGGCCTCCACGAGATAGGCGCCGTGGAAGTTGGCTCCCTCGAAATTGGTCCCTTCAAAGTTGCCCCCTTGGAGATCTGCATCACTGAGGTCTACTCCCACGAGATTGGCTTCACCCAAATATCTCTCCCCCTTTTTGTATCTCCGTAAGAGCTCCTTTGCGCTATTGGGAGGTGCATAACTTTTGGGTTTTGTATTTGGATCCTTTGCCATTAACATACTCCTATCCTCTTAATGACCTACCCCCAATTGTCCAAAAAATACTTCCAACTATTCAAAGGAGTGTTCATACTATGTAATGTGCAGATGCTTCAACTTTATTCTTACCACTTGGGATTTGTTGGTCTTTTTGGTTAATAAGGGAATCTTTCAGAGGCGTAGCGAGGGGGTGTGGTATCATTGCCTGGAATGCTGCTTTGTGGATGGACAGAAAGCGGAAAAAGGAAATCTCGGTCAGGATGAAAGCAGAAGCGTATTATCAAAACATTGGGGTGAAATGGCAGACCGAATACCCGTCACCGGCAGATATCGAAGAGGTTTGGGCTTTCTATCGTGAGTGTGGGTACAAGGACCCTCAACAGACCCTTAGCAAACTTCTGAGACATACGGCTTGGACCAAAAGGCGCGTCCTCGATCTGGGCTGCGACCGGGGATTGATGCTCGCTTTCATTTGCGAACAATTCCCACGGATCTCAGGGCATGGCATCGACATCAATCACGAGGCTATCGCTGCTGCCCGAAAGCACTTCCCCAAGCACGTATTCAAAGGATTTGATGGCGTTACCATTCCTTACCCGGAAAAGTACTTTGATTTGGTATTTGTTTGTGCGGTGGCAAAGCACATTCGCTATGAAGATCGAGAGCACTTCTACCGCGAACTGAGAAGAGTCGCAGATTCAGTGCTCTTGATAGAGATAGACGCCAAAAAGAAAGAAGAAGTGAAGCAACAGGGATGGACGTTCTACTATTCAAATTTTGAACAAGAGTTTGGGCACTTTTTCAGGCCTATCGAAGTTGTCCATGAAGCCGGGGACTTGTTGGGTATATACGCTTCCGAGTAGACTCTGAACGGCTGTTAGCCGCAAGAATCGTGTTTATCTGTACAGCAATCGCCATAGTAGTCGCACCAGAAATCGCACCAGCATGCGCCAGTAGATCGCCTTCCACAATATCCAACACATTTATCGTATCCGTTCTACCAACCCACCCCTGACAAATCTGAGCACGCGGCGTAGTTTTGTTCCTCAACAGGAGGAGCGATGTCTGAAAACGAAAAAGGGCAATCAACGGTAGCGGAGCAGAAGTTGGTGGCAACGTCTCGAAAGGCAGCGCACAGTCGTGAATGGTGGGCGAAGCACATCAAGAAATGCAAGGCTGATGGGATGACGATGGTGGATTACGCTAGAAGTCATCTCATAAATACCTTAGCAGAATAATCGCGCACGCTAGCTCGATAAAGCCAAGGTAATTCTTTGAATGATATTCCCACCTGACAACGATACGACGAAAGTTTCCGAGCCAAGCAAAGAAGCGCTCAACCTTCCAGCGTTTTCGATAACGCCGCAGAGGCCTACCATCTTGGCTCTTGCGTCGATTGGAGCGATTGGGAGCTATCAGTTCTATATTGTGGGTTTCCCAAAGATCGAGTGCAAGCTTATCACTATCATATGCTTTGTCTCCTATCAGTCTTTCCGGAAGCTTCTTAAGGGGAATGTTATCGATGACTTCATCTACAAGTCGGACTTCGGCAAGGGAGGCACTGTGGATGGTAACTCCAAGAGGAAGGCCATTACCGTCGACCACTGCCATCCACTTCGTACCTTTTCCGCGTTTAGTTTTACCAACAGCGGCCCCCCTTTTTTGGCGGAAGCAAAGCTCCCGTCGATAAAGGATTCTTTGAAATCTATTTTCCCTCGTTTTTCGAGGTCCTCCAATAAGGCCGTTCTGATGTTGCTCATAGTGCCGTCCTGGCACCATTTCTGGAATCGTCGATGGCAGGTAGCCCTTGGAGGATAACGCTCTGGAAGGTCTGCCCATGGTGCACCAGTGCGCAGAATCCAAAGTATCCCATTCAGCACATCTCGGGGATCTCGCCAAGGACGCCTCCTGCCATCTTCGCGCACTTTCTCTTTGGGCAGCAGGGGCGCAATGACCTGCCATTGTTTTTCTGTAAGGTCCATACAACAAGGCTAAATCACAAGAACACTTTGAAATCACTACTGTCCAAAACAGCGTTTGAGCTGAGGAGAAAGAAAATGCAAACGCCCTCCAATGAATACGGCACAATACCGCTGTGTACACCCAAAGGAGGGCGAGCAGATGGTAAAGACAGCGAGCATATTCAGTCAACTACTTCGTTTCTTTCCGCAATCAGAATTCATGTCGCTGGTGTCGAAACACAAGGCAGAAGCGGCGGCCAAAGGGTTTACGAGCTGGACTCATTTCGTCTCGATGTTGTTCTGTCAGCTGGCGAGTGCGGAATCTCTGCGCGAAATTTGCACGGGATTGGAATGCTGCCTTGGCAAGCTTCGACACCTGGGATTGCGCTGCGCACCAAAGAAATCGACATTGTCGTACGCGAACGCCCATCGCCCGGCGGCAATGTTCGAGGAATTGTTCATGAACACCCTCGCCCGATTTCGCGCGCTGGGTCAGCTCGGACCGCAGCAACACAAATTCCGCTTCAAGAACAAGCTGTACAGCATGGACGCCACGGTTATTTCGCTTTGCCTCAGCCTGTTTCCGTGGGCCAAGTATCGCCGGTCCAAAGGTGGCGTAAAAGCGCACGTGCTCATCAGCCACACCGACTACCTACCGTGCTTCGTGCACATTTCCACGGCCAAGAAAGCGGACGTGAAGGCAGCCAGAATGCTGGCCCTCAGCCCGGATTCCATCGTCGCCATGGACCGCGCCTACAACGATTACAGCCTGTTTTCGAAATGGACCGACAGGGGCGTCTATTTCGTCACACGACTCAAGAGCAATGCGGTGTACGAAGTCGTCGAGGAGCGCAGAATACCGCAAAACAGCAATATTCTGCAGGATCGCATTATTCGTTTGAGCGGCAGTGCTGGAGAGAAATGCCGGCACCATCTACGCGTTGTGACAGTGTGGGACGAGGAGAAAGACCGCTATATCGACCTGCTTACCAATCATCTCGAATTCGGAGCGACGACCATCTCGTCAATATACAAAGACCGCTGGCAGATAGAGCTATTTTTCAAGGCCCTGAAGCAGAACCTAAAGATCAAAACATTCGTTGGCACCAGCGAAAACGCGCTGCGCATACAGATTTGGACAGCACTCATCGCCTTGCTGCTCATCAAATGGATGAAGCACCAATCAAAATCAGGATGGTGCCTTTCATTGATGGCCGCCGCCCTGCGCTGGAACCTCTTTGTCTACCGCGATTTGCGAGAATGGCTGGCAGATCCCACCGCGTGGAGCGTGGACCCATCACCAATAAACCAACTTACACTGACCATTCCGGGTATTGGACAGCACTTTGGATGAAAAGAGGGGAACCTAAACCGAGAAAACGACATCAAACGACAGAAAACGCAACAACCGTGCGACGGTTCAACACTGCTCTGTGCTGTTTTGGACAGTAGTGAGAAATATAGTTGTTTCCGGTCTGCGTCCAATCAAATCTAAAATTAGTCACTTTTACACTATGAGTGGTCGAGGTAGGTACAGCCCTTAGCACTTTGGGGTTGGACTGCCAGTCAAGTTGAATGCGACGTGTTACCCACACCCAGAAGTCGATCCGCAATTCAGGCACCTATAGCAAGCCCCTGATCGCACCATGATGGATCCGCAGTTGGGACAAGGCGGGGCGTCGGATTCTTGAGATGGTGCCTGTGGTTTATTGGCAGGTTTCACAGAGGCAGGCATCTTTTCGGCACCCTGATCTAGAAACCTCAACTCCAACCACCGAAAAATATAGTCCATCACTGACATGGCCATCGGGATCTCTGGATTCCTTGTCACGCCTGACGGTTCAAACCGCGTATGCCTGAATTTCTTTACCAGCACTTCCAAAGGCACCCCATACTGCAAGGCAATGGAAATTGCAGTTGCAAAAGAATCCGTGAGACCAGAAATGACTGAGCCCTGTTTGGCCATGGCGATAAAGATCTCTCCCAGGCGCTCATCATCATACATTCCAGCGCCAGGCCAACATCTGATTCCCGCGCAACGAGTTACCTTTAGAAGTTCATCACCTCAAAGCCCTCTTCCAGATAGCGGGCAATGCTGGGATGTCCCTTCATCTCGCCGACCAGCTTGAGCCCCTGCGCCTGGGCACTCTCTTTAGACCCCATCTTCTGGGCGCACGCTTCGCAGACCGCATCGATCAGGCCCTCTTGCACGGCCTTTTCGTACGGTTTGGCAAAGGGCAGGGATTCGTCCTCGTGGAGATCCTTGATGAGCCTGGTAGCACTCCCCTCCATGACGATCCGCGCCTCGTGACCTCTCTCTCGCAGATCGAATGCGTTGAGTAGAACATGGGCAAAGCACATGGGCTCCCCATTGAATGCAAACAAAACCAGCTTCTTCATTTCACACCTCCTCTGGTCAGGCGCCGATACCTCTGACGCCGAGATAGAACTGCAACAGCCCAAATGTCAGCAGGGCGATCGCAGAGATGGCGCTGAGCGCCTTTTTCACCTTTGGATTCAGCCCGCCGGCCGTGCCAAAAAACCATATCAGAATGCCGAAACCGACGATGAGGGTACCATAGAAACCCACTAAAAACGCGATACCGATGCCCGGAGACTCCCGCCACCCGGTCAGCAAGATGGGGCCGCCCACCGTGCTCCAGAAAATGTAGGGGGCTGGATTGAGGGCATTCATCGCCGCGCCCTTGAGACCCCCCTTGACCGAGCTGCGGGCCGATGCCGCCCCCACGGGTTGTTCTGAGGCTACCTCCCGCGTGCTGCGGTAGGTGCCATCATAGGCCAGGTACAAGATGAACACACCCCCGGCGATTTGGATGATCCCGAGGGTCTGTTTGGAGAGCAGGGAAAGCACCAGTAGCACCAGGCAGATGATCGGCCCGTCGCTGACCAGGGGGGCTAGTGCCACGGGCAGGGTGAGCCGCCACCCCCACCTGAGAGATTGGGAGAGCAGATACGCCTGGAACGGCCCCGGCACGCTGCATTGGGAAACCCAAATGCCAGACCTCGGACGAAAAACTCGAGCACTGCTGACTCCTTTCAACGGACACTCGCCGATCCGGATTATGGATATCGGGACAGTTTTCTCAAGCGATCTCCGCTTCGAAGATTCCAACCTTCGGGTGAAGCGCCAAACCGTATTTCCCTTCCAAACCAATCTAGTGGACGATATGGTTTGTGTTCGTTCAAAAGGAGGCCTCCAGACGATGACCAGAAAAACGCTCGAGAAGATTGCCATGAAGTGGATCCGGATGGGCTGGCAAGAGGGCGATACCACTGTGGTGGATCTGCTGCACGCTCCGGATTTCGTCGATCACGATCCGGCTGGAAGAGGATCAGATGGTGAAGCCTTCAGGAGGGGGATCGCCGAGCTGTACGAAGGTTTCCCCAATTTCCACGCTGAGATTACCGACATGGTGGTCGATGAAGCTTCATCGGCGGTCGCGATTCGCTGGACCGCCACTGGTACCCACCGGGGAACCTTCATGGCGTTCTCGCCCACCGACAACGAGGTGTGTTTCAAGGGTATTGAGATCATCAAGATCAAAGATGGAAAAATAGTCGAACGCTGGGGTGAGTGGGATGGAGAGGCTGTCCAGCAGCAGCTCAGAGCCGAATAGTAGGAGGTGTCCCATGTCGTCCAATATTGAAATCAAGGCCCGCGCTGACATTTTCAAGTTTCTTTCGGAAGGCGTACTTGTGCCTTAGACTTTCATTTAGGCGGTGTCTTTTCGGCACCCTGATCTAGAAACCTCAGCTCCAACCAGCGAAGAATATAATCCATTATCGACATGGCCATCGGAATCTCGGGATTCCGCGTCACCCCAGACGGCTCAAATCTCGTGTGCCTGAATTTATTTACCAGCGCTTTCAGAGGTACATGTCTCAGCGCTGATCGGGTTTCCAAGCGTAACGTAGACCTGCAGTGCCATCCCCGGCCAAAAGGTGGTGTGGAAAAGCCTCCTGCTACGGGATCTCTTGGCCGCGTTTTGAATGAACCCCATCTTCCACAGGGCCACACCGATCAGAAACATCGAGAGATACAACGGCAGATTCTTCAGATGGATACTCAAGTGTAGATGGGTTGCCTCCCAGAGTCGCCACCTTGCCGCTTGCCAAAACGTGCCCGTGCCAAAATTCCCATCGGCCTTTTCAACCAACCATAGGCCTCCTCGCGACCATCCCTCAATCACCAGCGAGCCGGGCAACACCATCTCAGCGAAGTTGGCATATCCGATATAGAGCAAATACAAGCACCAGATCCAGGCCCATAGCGTTTTAGGCCTGGCATTCAGAAACGGTAGGGTTAAAAGCCCGGTCACCGCGTATGCCACGAGGATATCCCCGGCCCAAAAGAGCACACTGTGAAACAGTACCAAAATCATCAGTCCAATGAAGCGGCGCAACAGGGGGGTAACAAAGCGATCGCCAGTACCTTTGAATCGGTCGTGCTGTAGCGTCAATCCGATACCAAACAAGATAGCCAGTAGACCAAACCCTCGGGCGTGAATGAATAGACCGTGAAACATCCCCACGGGTGTGTCGAGCCACGACGTCGCCTTAGGAACCTGTGCCCACTCGCGGTAGATGTTTCCCGACAGCCACGTGCTATTGGTCATCGCAACCGCCAGAAGCGCCAGCCCGCGTAGAGAATCGAAAAACACCACCCGTTCGGAAGGCATCCGAGGATGAATCGGCTGTCGGCAGTCTGTACGCATGAAGGGATTGAAGCACCCTTCTGGGGAACACGTCAACACTCTTCCCCAGCTCATATGGTAATCCGGGCAGAGCTCGCCTTCGAGGCTGTTGGTGTTGCACCAACAATCTCCGCCATCCGAGTCTATATCAATCGTACAGAACCTCACTGAACAGCAATGATCGTCGTCGCAACCAGCCATGGACCTCAGCACTATCGAAATGAGTGAGATCGGCTTGTTCATCAGTGTCCCCTTTTCACCTTTTCATGCTGTGGAAAGGGAAAGGAAAGAGTCTTATATGAACGAGGGGGACCTAGCGAACGACAGGTAGCGTTGAAATTTCACACATCCGACCTGGTTAGCGTGAGATTTTTTGGTCGAAGATGGTTCTGTTTTTCCCATTGGATTCATAGTCCAGTTGAACGAAGTACTCATCGAGGGAAGTGGGGATGGTGGTTATGATGGAGGAGCTGCATCTGCTATCGCATAGAGGTCCATTGAGCGTCTCTTTTATTACTATGCGATTGCCTTTTATCGTCGTTTTTGTTTTGGCCCTCAAGCAACAATTAGTGGTGATATTGTGGGTGACGCGCAGTTTGCCTCCCTTGAGGAATCGGGCTGAGACTCCGTCCTGCTGTCCTTCGATGATGGGTCCCCCCTCGTGGGGAGCCCGGGGATCGTTCAGACATCCCCGAAGAATTGTGGTGGCCTTAGGCGGGGCCGCTTTTTTTGGGGACCTTCCCGCTGTAGTGGTTTGTGCAGCACTCCTTGAGGAATCTGGATCAGTGACGCTGGTTGGCTTGGCCTCGGGAATTGCTTTGGCAGGTGCTGGGGGAGTCGGCGTGGGCTGGTCCACTTGGGACTTGGCAGGTGAAGACCTGCTGTATTCTGCAATAGGGGACTCATCCGCTTTTGGGGCTGGCGCTAGATCAGCAGATGAGTGATCTCCGCTCGGGTCGGAACCGAAGGATTGGCAACCCGTGATGCTCGGTGCCAAAATTCCAATAATGAAATATGCTGATGCCTGCCTGCAAAATATCATGGCAAATCCTTTGTATGGAAAGCAAAACAGCAGCCATTCTATTTTTGGAGAGGAGGGAATGTCAAACGCCAAAATCAGGTGGTACCTCCCAGGGGCCCCCACCGACTCACCAGCGAAAATTTATGAATTCATCGGGTTGGGCATAGGCAATAGATACTTTGCAAATAAAGAGAATCAAAAATACAGTGACTTGATTACCCATACAAAGTGGTTAGATTAAACTTGAATTTTAAGTACATAATTCCTTCGAGAAGAAAGGTCCGGCTATGAATCGACGTATAAAATGGAGCATGCAGCTCGGGTTCATCCCATCGATGCTTCTTTTTAGTATCATCGGAGGCTGTGGTTTGACAGAACAGGCCTCGGGAATGGGCATCGATTCAGCTGCGTTATCCGCTGAGCAAACCCAAATCACGCACCCGAATGATAACGCGGGAGAGGTTACGAACACCGATAGGGGCAAACCTGCCCACCAATCTTCCCGAGCGGTGCTCGGCCAAAAGGCTCCTGGTTTTGAGTTGAACGACTTGCAGGGAAAACCGGTCAAGCTATCGGACTATGCTGGCAAAACCATCGTGTTGGAGTGGTTTAATCCGGGCTGTCCCTTCGTCAAGCTAGCCCACGAGCGCGAGCTCTCATTGAAGCACAAGGCCAAACAGTACAGAGGTAAAAATGTGGCGTGGCTGGCGATCAATTCCGCTGGGCCAGGCAAACAGGGGCATGGGGTCGAGGCCAACGCCCGGTTCAAAAAGCGCTTTGGCATAGACTATCCGATACTACTGGATCCGACCGGCCAAGTGGGTCGGATGTACGAAGCAAAACGAACGCCACACATGTTCATCATCGACACTAAGGGGGTATTGGTCTACGACGGCGCCATCGACAATACCATGGGCGGTGATGAGGACGATGCGGATCCGCCGCCTGCGGTAAGCTTTGTGGACAAGGCACTCGCCAACTTACAAGCTGGAAAAGCGATCGAGCCCCCTAAGACCACCCCATGGGGGTGCACGGTGAAATACGCCGAATAACCTTACTGGATCTCTCTGCTGAATCCTCGGTTCAAATGTATGTTTGACCGATTTAGTAGCTATTGATTGACTGGCAGGGAGGTCACAGTGGAATCGGCTGCGGGTTCCTGGCCACCGGTTTCCAAGTCGGACAGCAGGAGCTTCGGTTTTCCCTTACAGGCTTTGGCGAGAACATCGCGGTGGCTCGCGAGCACGCGACCCACCTCCGTGCTCACTTGCGGGTCGATTTCTTTCATTTCACGTGTGAGCAGAGCGGAGATATTCTCGGCCAGCTCCAACATGTTATCGTGTTGTTCAGCTTCCTTTTTATTGTCAAACATCGCTCCATCCCGATCGCATTTCCAAACAGCAATAACAGCCATGGTGGTACTCCTTGTTATTCCAATACTTCGTGTACGGCAGTAGCTACCCGATTGCATGCACAAGTGTTCAGTATCCCATGGGCATCGTGTTGTCAAGTGCCTGCAGAGTACTGATGCTGTTTTGGATTGTCTTTGGATTGTCTATGGACGTAGACACCGCGCTTATGGGTGGCGCCGTGGTCACCATGCCAGGGCGTTGCTAACGCGATCCCTTCACGTACTTGTCAAACCAGCGCAGCTGCTCCCACAGAACGTGCTCTACGCTCTCGCGGGCCCGGTAGCCGTGGTCCTCGTGGGGAAGCAGCACTAGCCGGGCGGTCCCCCCGGAGCCGCGCACGGCCTCGAAGAAGACCTCGGACTGGGGGGTGAGGGTGCCCGGGTTGGAGTCGGCGTCCCCGTGGATCACCAGGACGGGCTCTTTGATCTTGTCCGCGAAGAATGTGGGCGAGACCTGAATATAGACGTCTCTGGCCTGAAACAGGGAGCGCCGTTCGGATTGAAAGCCGAACGGCTGGTTGGTCTTGTTGTAGGAGCCGCTGCGGGCGATGCCAGCCGCAAAGAGATCGGTGTGCGCCAGGAGATTGGCCACCATGAGCCCGCCGTGGCTGTGGCCGATGACACCGATGCGTTCGGGATCGGCTACACCAATTTCGATGGCCTTGGCCACCGCGGCCTCGGCGTCGGCCACCAGCTGGGGCACGAATGTGTCGTAGGTGGTCTCCGGGTCGCCGAGCATGGGCATGGTCGTGCGGTTGAGCACGGCATAGCCCTGCAGCAGGAAAAAGAGATGGGAGGCGCCCCTGATGCGGCTAAAGCGCCGGGTCGATCCTCGCACCTGTCCGGCGGTTTTCGGATCCGAGTACTCCAGGGGATAGGCATAGAGCACCGTGGGTAACCGCGTGCCCTCCTGGTAATCTGGGGGCAGGTGCAGCTGGAAGCTGAGAGGAACGCCGTCTTTTCGCTTGTACCGCACGATGCGCTTTTCGACCTTGCGCAGCTGGGGCGTGGGATCTTTGAAGCGGGTGATGGGCTGTTTGGATATCGACCAGTTGGCGTCACCTTCGGCGGCCTCGATCTCCCCCTTCAGTGTGGCCAGATGGTAGTTGGGCACGTCAGTCGTGGATTCGGAGCTCATCACGAACTGGTTATCCGCTCCGGCAAACGCCACAAACGATTCGTACCGCTCGGGGTCGCTGCGGAACAGGCGCTCGACGTCACCGGACTTCATACTGCGCAGGTCCAGGAAAGGCCGGTCGCCCTGGTCCGTGGCGCCCCTGCCGCTGAAGTACACGCCGTCTCTTTGCTGATGCAGCACCCAGCGGCCATTGGGTAGGGGCCGATGCAAGGGGTGACCGGGGGAAGCATAGCTGTCCCTCTCGTTCAGATCGAACCACAGACGTGATGTGCCCTTGTCCACGTCCAGAAGCCAGGTGTAGCGCCAGCGGCGGATCCGCTCGCGCTGGGTGAGCATGAGCGTTCCCCCCTCGGAGCCCCAGCCGCTCTGCCAGCTGCGGATGCGGTGCTCGGCCTTGAAGACCTCCTCGGGCTCGGCCTTAAAAGGTGCGTTCAGGCGCATTAGCCGATCCCGGTGGGGTGCTTTGGCAACGGGATCACCTCCGTCGAGGGCTTCGACCCAGAAAAGCGTGTGGGGTGCAGTGGCGCGCCACGAGACACCGCGAGGGCCCAAGCGCACCCCGTGGGAGGGTACCTGATTTGCCAGGGGAAGTGAGGCGATGGTCGCGACACGTGTTCCGTTTTTGTCCCATACTTCAAGCTCACTGGCAAAGCGCCACCAGGGTACCTCGTGGGACCAGGGGCCCTTGAGACGTTCTATGAGCAGGAACTCGCCGTCCGGGGAGAAGTCCGAGGTGGCATAGATCGCAGGCGAGCCCAGGGGGGTCATTTGCCCCAGTTTCGGGTCCACCACCACCAATTCGCAGGTGGTGTAGTACTCGAAGAGCGCATCGTCGTGGGCAGTCTCGAGCAGGTTGCGGGATTCGTAGGTAGAGCGGGCTTTTTTGGCCCCTGCCCCTTCGACGATGGCAGGCCCGGCCGGGATGGCCGGCGGTTTTGGCGGCTGCCCGCGTTCGGGGATACGGCGCACCAGGAGACGCTCCTGGTCGGGCATCCAGCGCACGCCCGTGTCCAATAGGAGGTTGATGGCCACGCCCTCGATTTGGGTGATCTTGCCATCCACCGACCCGACCCACAATCCCATGTGGTCCGGGTGCCGGACGGTGAGGGCGAACCGCTCGCCATTGGCAGTCCATGCCACACTGTAAACCTCAGCGTCCTTGGGCAGCTCAATGGGTATCGCGGATCCGCCGTGGACACTCACCAGGCGTGGGGATGTGGCCCCGTGTCGGCCATGGATAGCGTTGACAACGGGATCCACCCGGATGCCGGCCAGCTTGTGCATTGGGGCTGCCAACTCAGCCAGCGGCGGATAAAGCACCGGATCGGCAAGCAGCATGTACTTGCCGGTCGGTGAGGTCCACACCCTTGGGAGCTGCGGCGCATGAAGCACGTCCAACACCTCCTTGGGCGGCGACTTCCAATTAGAACCCATAGGCGCACCGGTGCCACCGGTGTCTGCAGGTTTGCTCTCGGCAGGCTTTGTGTCAGCGGGCTTGGCAGGGGCTGCCCTGTCCCGGTCTGATTCACCGCTCCCACAGGCTGAATGGAGGCAGCAAATTAGAGCCAAGCACGAAATCATTGAAAGAAAGCGCAACATAGTTTCCTCCCTAGACCGAACGGAGTTATGAGCTTGCAGAAGCTATATGCCAGAGTCGCCGGAATGGAAACTGTTTTTCTCATGTTTCTACAGGTTGGCGCCTGAACTCGGCTACTGCCTCGACGTTCTTTTTGGATTTGACGAGGCGCCGCACCTCTGATTTAGACATATGACCAGCTTTTAAGGTTACTATTTGGAACTCTAAATTAACGCACGGTTGCAATTAGTTACTTTATTATCCGCTTTGCTGTATCAGTCTCCTCCTTCTCAATATATTGATAACCGAGGATATTGTTATGACATCGGTCGGTTAACGGACCGCCGGTAAAGTCGATTGACTTGGTACGATTATTTCAGGGGCCATGCGGCACTATGGGACATTGCAATATCTCGTCTACTTTGAGCAGCGATTTCCATTGCCCTGGTTTTCATATGTACGGCGACCAGCCTAAGGACGGAAGAAATCTTCATTATTGTTGGCGTCGAAGACGCTCAAAAAGGCGATTGCGAAAAAATTAAAAAGGCGTAGTGCATGGCAACAAACAAGTCCCCCTTTTTTTAGGTGGGTAGGAGCATCGCGGATGA
This sequence comes from Myxococcota bacterium, assembly GCA_030065855.1. Classification (GTDB taxonomy): domain Bacteria; phylum Myxococcota_A; class Polyangia; order JAAYKL01; family JAAYKL01; genus JASJCT01. Next base: position 8,058 of record JASJCT010000021.1, on the reverse strand, counting down.
ATATAAATAACTCTCAGTTAATCATGAGATATCATAAGAGTGTTTGTATTTTGGGAAACGAGTCTTTGTTCGACAACCAAATGAAGCGATATCTTGAACAGGTAGGTTTTACTCGTGTTCATATCGCGACTACATGGTCTTCAATCATGGAGTATTTGCAACGAGGCAACCCTGGCTTAATAGTCGTCAATGTAGAAGCTGGCGAGGTAAACAATATTTGCCTTGAACTCCTCTTACAACTTCGAATGATCGGTTTTAGAGCTCCTGCACTGGCAGTGTCAAATCACCCACCTTCTGCAAGCCTTCTTTTAAGAACAGTCAAATGTGATATTATAGATTTTATTGTAAAGAGTATTTATATCAATTTCATTGAGGAAATCGATCAGTTAACCGATTCACTTTTTGATGTCATGCCGTACTCTATTAACGGAGGTCCTATTAATAATTTAGTATATTTACGCTCCTTAGGACTTGGAAAGCTCGAAATCGAACTTCTCAATGTCTTTGCTGTATCTTTCGAGCCTTACCGGAAACTCGCGGAGAAACTTGGCATTAGTGTCGCTTCGGTAAAAAAAAGAATTTCAACGATTCTAGAAAAAATGGAGTTAATCAATAGGAATTGCCTTATAGAACATTTGACTATCTGTAAATTTATCAACAGAGGCAGATTTAATTAAATCCTATTTAGAAAGCGAAAGACATTTACGATTCTAGCGAATTAACCATTTCTCTTCTAACATCCAAGAAGAATTCAGGATCATCTGACTGGGTAAAATAGATAAATGATTCTACGGCGCCTGTTTCATCGATTTTGTAACTTCCGATTGAGCCGGAAGAGCCTGTCATCCAGGGGCCTTCATCCATATTACTCTTCATAAAACTCTCATATTTATCAATTTTATCATGCGAAAAAACTATTTTACATATACGCTCTCTGCAATCAACTCTTTTCAGAGTCGTACTATTATCAGCCATATATCTTTGCATATCATCGGAGAGTGCGATATTTTCAATATCTTCCGTCCATTCAGTATTTACTTTTTGTTTTTGCATCATATGTTCTAATGTTTCAGGTGCTTTCTCAAAAAATATTTTGTTTGTTTTACTATGAAGATCCTTTATTTCTTCTATTTCCTCATCAGTATAATCATCGAGAGGGGACCAAGATTTTTCATCCATTTCCTCATCATTGGCTTTTTCTCCCTTTAGTCTGTTGTTTTTTTCGATGGCCATTTTTAACTGCCCAAGCTTCTCCCAATATTCTTTTTTTTCGCGGCTTTTATTTTTAGGATTTTTCAATATAATCGCTGAGATCTGTTTGCTTTCCGGTTGGATTGACTGCTCATCTTTATCTGATGAAAGCCACAGTATGATGCAGATCGCAATGATTGAAAGAAAAGAACTCAGAAACAGCAAAATCAATCTATTTTCCATTTTTTCTCCCTATCTGATTTATGTTGTATTCCACGTTGGAGTATCGCAAAAATATAACTCATCTGTGATAAAATACCTGTTTTAAAACTCATGAACAGGTTCGGCTAGAGTCGTTAGGATAGTTGAATGATCTTGAAAAAGCACACGAAGGTCAACGTGATTTCGAATTATTGTTTTTCATCGATCAACATTTTGGGATGGACTTTCTGCACAAAGAGTTTTTTATTCAATATGTATATGCATTTTGTATTCCCACTTATGGTCATTTCGAGGATAAGCGGTGTTCCAATAGAATTTTAGTATTGGCTCGTTTTGGATGTAGTCGTCATTGCAGATAGACAGCTTTTCTTCGCCACGATAGTAATAGTCGCCGTTTGAATTAGAATAGTACCCACCAAGATCAATGGATGTCCTATAATAGTCTTGTACAGCATCATACCAGCGCCAAAGGTCTTTTCCATGGTCATAGAATTGGCAGTTGTCACATTTTACCTTAACTCTTATTGCATCAATATCATTATAAGGGAAACCGCTAGGGGTCCAGAAAGTGTCATCTCCCTGGTTTTCGTGAGAGCCGTTTGACAAATCGCTACGAACTGCCGTGGAAGTCCACACAGGCGTACCACTATCATTACCGCATCCACTGATACGCTCAACCTTGAGATATTGGTTATGAAGACCTGAGGCCACGGATATTGATGATATGGATACCAACATCAAGACCGCGATTAACTTTAGCGAAGTTTTCATTGAAAAATCCTCCTTTTGTGCATCTTATGCACGCTTCATGTGAAAAAAACTATCAATGCCGGCATTGGCAGGGATCATAAAACTATCAGCATTTTCAATGAAGGTACCAAGGGATAAGAAAACCAAAAAAAATGCCTCGGATATTGCCCTAACAAGTATTTTTTTTCACGAAGGTATAAATGAGAATGAAGGGAAGATCCGCGGTCAGGTCGGGAACAATACCGGTTCTCATTTCCAGATGCGGTGTAATTTGCTGGTACTGAGGAAAAAGGGCGGACATGAAAACTGCACTTGTTGACTTGAAAGAAAACCACTCTCAACCAAGTGTTGAGGTGTCTGATCGATTCAGGGTCAAGGTGGGGGAGGGGGCCGTTCACAAAAGCAGTATGAGAGATCGCATCATATTGTTATCATTAACAAAAAGACAGCCTCCGTCCCCTTGTCCCATGCCCACGGCCCAGATCGATGTGGTCTGGTTTCCCGAGGAACCCAGCGATCACAGCGATCACAGCGCCCGCTTCATCCACCGGTCGTAGATTGACAAGAGGACCACCGATACCAGCGCCAGGCCTGCGAAGATGATCCACATGATATCGGGCCGATCGATGCCCCCTCTGGCAACTGGGCCGTAGTGTTGGTAAAGCACGCCGCTCAACAGGCCGCCGAAGAGATTGCCCAGGGCCACGCACCAGTAGAAGTAGCCCATGTACATACCGACCTTGTCGGACGGGGCGATCCGTCCGGCGTATTCCTTGGAGCGGGGACTGGCCAACATCTCACCCACTGAGAAGACCAGGATCGCTATCACGATGATCCAACCGCCTTGGCCGATGAGATAGATCAGGAAGCTCACCACGGTGATGAAGCTGCCGGCGATGATCGTGGTCAGGGGATGGAGCTTGCGCACCAGGTAGGCGATGGCCACCTGGCCGGCGATGATACCGAAGGCGTTGAGGTTGATCAGGTGCTCCGGCTTGACCTGCCCGTGCTCCAGGACGGCCCTGCCCCAGTCACCGGTATCGAAACCCAGGCTCTGGAAGAAGCCGGCGACAGAGACCGCGGCAGGGGTGAGGCTGCCGATGAGATCGCTCGTGTCCACGTAGTCCCGAATGTACTCGGGCAGGGTCATGAAGATCTGGTTGAAGCTGGTCCAAAAGAACGACATCAAAAGGAGAAAAACCAGGTAGCGGCCTTCCCCCACCCGCATGGGAGCCAAAAACCACGGTGACTCTTTTTTCGCCTTGGTCCTGCTGATGATGACGTCCAAAATCAGGTTGAGCGCTATCCAAGCGCCGCCGAGCGGCAGGTAGACCCCCGGCTCCAGCCACTTGGATCCCATCACGAGCAGCAGCAGCAGCCCCGCCACCAAGAGGAAGAATCGACCGTTGCCGACCACGGCCATCATATCCCTCAACACATCGCCCAATGAGCGCTTGGACTCACTCTCGGCGTCGCGCGGCGGTTCCCGATAGAAAAGCAGGGCCACTATCCCCATGAGCAGAATCCAACCCGCCGAGGCGTAGAACACGTACTGCCAGTCCCAGCCCCGCACCACACCCGCCACGATGGGCCCGAGAAAACCGCCGATGTTCACCATCATGTAGAAGATGCCAAAGCCCATGGATCCGGTCTTCTCGGTGGTGCTCTTGGCCACGGTGCTGATGACCACGGGCTTGAACATGCCGTGTCCCACGGCAACCAGGAAGTAGACCGCCAAAAAGCCCCAGAACCCATCGGGGATGCCCAAAAGTAGGTAGCCGGGAATCATCACCGCCGAGGAGGCAAGGAACATCCGCTTGAATCCGAACCGATCCGCCAGGGCGCCGAAGATCGCCGGAAACAGATAGAGAAAAAACATTGCCAGCCCCTGGATCACGCCCCGGTCTTCGCTGCTCAGCCCCAGGCCGCCGTCGACGATCCGAGCGGTGAGATAGAGGCTGCTGACCGCGTAGAATCCGTACCAGCCCATCCGCTCGAAGATTTCCATGACGTTGGCGCTCCAGAACGAGCTGGGAAACTGGCGCCAAACGGACTTTTTGTTTTTCAAGATTCCTCCTTTGGCAATCGACGCGTAGCTGAGGATAAGACAGCTTAGAGCCTTTTGGTCTGGAATGGAACGATAGAACGCAAGGGATGGCAGGCGCTTCCGTAATGGTAAAACACTCTTGCAATGTCGGGGTCTACGCAGGCAAAAAGATGGTGAAGATTGCGCCCTGTCCAGTGCGGCTACTAAGGGAGATCTTGCCGCCGTGTTCTTCGACGATTCTTTGGGATATGGAGAGTCCGAGCCCGGTGCCGGTTTCCCGCCCTTTGCTCGTAAAAAAAGGTTCGAAAATCTGACCGCGAATCTCTTCTGGAATGCCCGTGCCGTTGTCTTCAACCGCGATTTCCACTCCGAGGTTGCCATTCAGCTCTCTCGATCGCGCGGACAGTTTTACGTATGAATCTTCTTTATCCGCGGCTTGCCCCGCATTGATAATCAGGTTGATGAGCACTTGTTCGATTTTTCCGGGATTCATGTTCAGCCGCGGCAAATCCGGTTCCACTTCAATATCAAACCGCTTCACGGTTTTTCTCACTTGTTTACCCACCAAAGCCATCACCCTGTCGATGACCGGGCCAACGCTTCCGAGTCTGTTATTCTCGTCCTCTTCGCTTCTAACGTAGGTCTTCAACTCAGATACGATCCCGGTAATGCGGCGGGACCCGTGCTCCATATTCTCAAGCAATTTGTAGATGTCTTCGAGAAAGGTCTCATAAGGCATGTTGAGAATGCGCAATTCCGGATCCTCTTCCACGTGGTGATCGAGCATGGGGCGTATCGCTTCGATGTACTTTCTCAAGATGGGAAGGTTGAAGAAGATAAAGTTGTTGGGGTTGTTGATCTCGTGTGCTACCCCAGCGATGATCTGTCCCAGAGCGGCCATCTTGTCGGCGCGATACATCTCGTGTTGGGCCAGTTTGAGTTCTGTCAAATCCTGGAACGACGCCACTCGTTGCAGCGTCCCGGGAACCAGTTGAATATTGATAATGCCATCGTGCACTTTACCCCAGCGATCTATGAACTGGGCTTCATACGCCTTCGGAACCGCGTTTGGGTCCTCGGAGCGCATCTTGTGATATGTCTTCATCTTGACCAAGGATTCTTCAGTGAAGAAGGGCATCCAGGTCATCTTCCCCACGGTTTCTTCGATGGAGTAGCCCGAGAGCTTGGTCCATTCTTCGTTGGCCAGGGTAATCAAGCCGTCATTGCCGAAGCTGATCATTCCTGTGCCAGCTGTGTCAAAAATAGTTCGATACCGCTTCTCGCTGGAGGCCAATGCGTCCTGGGTCCGCTTGTGTTCGGTAATGTCGAAAGTCATTGACATGTAGGACTCTTTGCCGTCCATCTCAATGATGGAAACGTTGGTCTGAAACCAGTTTCCTTCCATGTCCGGAAATTCAAACCGGAATCGATTGTCCCCGCGCTTCATGGCGGCTTCCCAGGCAGGTACGGCAAGCTCAGTCACATGGGGTCCCATTATTCCCATCATCAGTTCCTCGACTGTGATCAGTGATAATTCTTCAGCGTCCACGCCCATGTAATCGAGGAACGCTTGATTGGCGTATACGTACTTATCGTCCTGCATGATTGTGATGTGGGCTGTGGTGGATTCGGCCAGGTTGCGAAATTTGGCCTCGCTTTCCTCGAGTGCCTGTTGCGCGACCTTGTGAGCTGTAATATCGAACGAGGTGTAAATGGCGGCGTCCTCGCCATCGAGCTGAATTCGGGCGGCGTTTATCTCACGCCAAACCCCTGGTTTCTCTTCGTATTCAAAGCGATACTGAGTGACCCCTTTTTCCTCCGCCTCTGCCGTTGCTTTTTTTCCCGCGTCCAAAGCGGCCTGTGTCAGGCAGTCGGCCGGATCGGCGGTCGAGAGCTCCTTCCAGGTCATCCCCACCCGGTCTAACATGGTCTGATTCGCGTAGGTGAATTGATTCCCACCACTCCCCACAATGGCGATGCTTGCTGAGGTCAAATCGGCCAAGGCGCGAAATTTCTTCTCGCTTTCCTTCATTGACTCTTCGGCCTGTTTTCGCGCGGTGATGTCGAAACTGGTTGCCACCTTGTGCAGTCCCGCATCACCGAGGTCGATGAGGGCGAGAGATGTTTCCATCCAACGACACTGTCTGTCCTTGGTTACAAATTCCAGCTCCATGCAGTTGGGAACATCATCCCCTCGAAGATAGGCTTCCCGATAGACCTCGGCCTGCCGAGCCGTTTCGTCACTAAACAGATTCGGCGCGGGAAAAGCGGTCAATTCCTCCAGACTGTAACCGGTCATTTCCGTGGCTGCGGGATTGGCGTACACGACTCGTTCGTTTTCAACGTTGACGATAATCACCATCGCGTTCATGGACTCTGTGAGACCCCGGAACATCTTTTCGTTGCGCTCCAATTCCGATGTGCGCTTTCGAACCTTGTCTTCAAGGAGCTCCTGCGTCCTGATGAGCTCCTCTTCTACCCATTTTCGTTCGGTGATATCGCGAGCGATACCTGTAAAAATCACCTGCCCTTCGGGAGTGACCATTGTCGAAGCGTTGCTCACGTGCCACTTCCAGGTCCCGTCCTCGTGTTTGATCCGATACTCCATTCCATGGTGCTTCTCGTCCGATGCCAACACCTGTTGCAGAAACTCCAAACATTGGGGCAGATCGTCGGGATGAATAAAGGGCATGAAAGAGGAACCAATCACCTCCTCCGGATCGTGCCCCAGCTTGGATTTCCAGTTGGGCGAAACATAGAGGAATGTGCCGTCGGTATCCATGGTGTAGATGATGTCGTTGGCATTCTCCACCATTGATTGAAAGAGCTGAGCCTGACGTCGCAACTCTTGGTTTGCCTGATTCTTGTTCGTAACATCACGAAAGGACACGAGGTCGACAGACCCGTTGTCGAGTTCGATCTTCGTGCCGTGGGATTGAATATGCACGGTGCGGCCGTGGACAAGCAATTTGTATTTTGCGGAGAAATCCGCTTCTGAATTCTTCACTTGTTGCAGGTCGATGGCCGCCTGTTCCGTGGAATCGGGATGGACGAATTCCCCAATGTTCATGCCGACGAGTTCCTCTGGCCTGGACGCGCCAATCACTTCCGCGGCCAGTACATTGCCGTGCAACAGAAACCCATCCCAATCGAGGATCACCGTGGGTTCGAGCATACAGTCGACCATACGGCGAAGCAGTTCCATGTCCGGACCAGTATCGACCGATTTCGCCTCATGGCAGTCTTCGACTTTTTTTCGCAGCATCTCCAACTCTTCGATTAACTGCGTTTTTGTTTTCCGGATGTCTTTCATCTTTACCTCGGCCAAGATTGGGGCTAGGTGATTACGTGGGGTAAACCTATCAGACATCTCAACTCTGGAAAACAGGCGAAGCAAATCCCAGGCCACCTCTCTCACAGCGAGTAATACATAGTAATTTACAACTGTTACCGCTCTACGGCTCAGGGCCGATGGAAGGCCCGACGGTTGGCGATGGTATACCATTCTGAGAACCGTCTTTAAAAAAACAAAATAAAAACAAGTACATGAAGCAAGCTATACCAAAATGGGATAGTTGGCGCCATTCCGCCATCCCGCTCCGTTCCGAATACACCTGTACATGGCTAAAGGTCCTATACTCGTCGCGATTTCGGTTGGTGTATCGCCGCCGAGGGATGAGTGGCACCGGTTTTCATTATAATAATGCTTAGAACCTATCTCAGTAGGCCGGACCGAGCATGGTGATTGAGACACGAGCAGTGCAAGGCAGGACGACAAGTCTTGCTGGTGGCAAGGCGCGGAGGAGTAACGCAGCAATGCGAAGTGGATCGGGCGCCATACGACGGGA
>JASJCT010000117.1 GCA_030065855.1 Myxococcota bacterium | reverse complement strand
TGATATTAAGTGTTTAGGCAAATTCATAATACCAAAAGAGACACAAAAAGTCCCGTTTCTTTATCAACAAAATGACGTTTTTTATTGGAATTTCAGCAACTTCCAAGTTCAGGGACGGGCACTAGACTAGTCACCTCACGCTCGTCACCAGCGGACGGGTGATACCGTGTACATGCCCGGTGCCACCCTGCATCTGCCCTGAAATCGTCCCCTGGTGTGGGCCGACACCGGAACTGGCAAGGGGAAAATCTTGCCGCCTGCAGGTTAAATACCAAAGTCCGAGCAACAACAAGGATAGCCACGCCAGTTTGTACGCTCAAGATGCGAGACCTGATGGCGATTACTATCCATTTCGTGAAACGTCGATACGCGCCCAAGGTGTTCCCATGTATGAGCTAAGCGTGCCAAGTAACGTTTTGGCATGGCCGAGTAATGTGATTGAGGTCATAAATACCGGTTTCCTGGCCCAGGATATTGTGTTTATCGGTGGCAGTGAGATGGCCAGTTTCATCTACACGCCTATCAATTGCGACTGGCGTTCCAAACTACAGCCAGGTCAGTCCTGTTCCTACTCTGTTAAGTTTATCAAGGATAGTGGTACTGCCACATCGGTCGTAGCGTTCGTTGCTACAGCATCGAATACGACTTACACAATCACGGTCATCGGACAGACACAGCTGCCAAAGTAGCTATTTTGAATCATCCAACCACCTGTAACACCTGGTTTTTCTCCGTTACTATGGCATCTTTGAGGCGCCCCTGGACGACAGCTCCCGGTAGGACCACTGCGCGTTCGATATGCGCGCCTGACCCAATGCGGGCGCCATCACAGATCACTGTGCCCGGTCCCAGGTGGCAATGCGGTTCCAGTACAGCAGTATCAGACACAAACACGCCCTTGGGCCCTGGTGAATATCCAGGTATCTGCACTGCTCCTGTTACGAGCGCGATATTGGCTGCCAGATAGCGCTGGGGTGTTCCCAGATCAAAAAACGCCGCGTCTGAACAGACGCTCCAAATGGGAACGCCCGCTTGTAACAGTGGGATATAGGTTTGACGCACAATGCACCCAGCACTGGGGAGCCAATCCTCAATACGCGGATCAATCACGTGAACGCCGGTAAACATGTAGGTGTGACAGGTGCGCTGTGCGGACCCCTGCCCCACGAGGGACTGAACCTGCCCGGCTTCATCCACACCCACAGCCCCATATGCCTCGGCCTGGGGGTCCTCTCGGACTATCAACGTGGCCAAGGCCCCACGCCTGCGATGGGTGTCGAGCGCCGATGCCAAGTCCGGGACAAACAGGGCATCTCCATTTAAAACAAAAAACGGGTCCTGCCCCAACAGGTGGGTAAGTGCCTTTTTAATGCCGCCCCCGGTCCCGAGAAGCACGTCCTCAATCGAGTAGGCAATCTCCACGCCCAGAGCTGATCCATCTCCGAGTGCGTTCATGAGCACGTCTTTGAGATGGTGCGTATTGATGACAATTTCCCTAATCCCGCTCCTTTTGAGGTGGTGAATCGTGCGCTCGATATTGGCTACCCCGGCGATTGGCACAAGGGGCTTGGGACAAGTATCGGTGATAGGCCGCAGCCTAGAACCGAGCCCGGCAGCCAATATCATGGCGCGCATGATCAGGTCGATCCGTTAAAGCAAAGGCCGACGATGGCGCCCACAAGACGCGCTACAAGCCGCAAAGATGGGGCGTCCCCATCCCCTGGGCGCAGCTCTACCACGTCAGCAGCGACAACGTTCTTTTTCTGAAACAAAACCCGTAAAAAATTAAGTACATTTTCATAAGACATGCCGCCCGGCTCAGGTGTTCCCACCGCGCTGACACAAGACGGGTCAAAAGCATCCAAGTCTATCGTTAGGTAGACCCGGTCGGGGAGCTCATTGAGGTGCGAAAACCACCCTGTGGAAGTGGTTGCCGCCCGCCCATGAACAAGCACAATATCTGACCGCTCAGCAGCGACCTGCATCTCCTCTTTGCTGATTGCCCGAATACCAATACCCATCAGCGGACAGTCAAATGCAATCGAGCGCCGCATGGCACAGGCGTGGCTGTAGGGATTTCCCTCGTATGTATCCCGCAAATCCGCATGGGCGTCTAGCTGGACAATACCGAGTGGCCCTTTGGCGCGGGCAGCCTTAATCATACCAATGGATACGGTGTGTTCTCCCCCCAGGCCCAAGGGAAAGCCATTTTCTTCTAAGACACTCCGCCCACTGCGATATGCCGCGGCTATTAACCCGTGGGGATCTTTTAACCGTTCATCATGAGCCAGCATTTTTTTAACAGCAACACCTTGCCAGGGATTTCGCCCCATAGCGAGATCATAACCGTCTAGTGAGGTAATTTCCCTCAGTATTGCTTCGGGTCCAGCGACAGTACCGGTCAAAAAAGAAGTCGTGGCTTCAAACGGCAGGCTAATGAGCGCCACGTGATCCAGCGAGCCACTCATCGGTCCCCGCTCGATGAAACAAAGCCCGCTATCTTAAGGAGTATCTGGGCGCCCAAGAGGGCGGCAGGTGATCTGGGGGAGATGCCACCGGTGCCCACCACATCGACTGACCCAACCCCTGGACCGCTGAAGACCATCTCCATGGCATCGATCAATTGATACCAGGACAGTCCCCCAGGTTCTAGAGATCGGGGAGTTTGGGCAACAGCTGGGGCCAATACATCCAAATCGATGCTGAGATGCACAGGTCCAGGCATTGGGGTTAGGGTTGCTGTAAGCTCATCCCAACCATCACGTACATCCCGGCTGGTCGTTATGGTAACGTTTTGGGGTAGGGATGGGATTGCATCGCAAGTGGCTGCTCGAACCCCAAGGATGGCACTGGGTCTTCCCTTGAATAAGGCTGCCTCATTGATCTCCTGACGACCCACGTTGCCCCAGAGCGCAACGATCGGCTGGAATTTAAAGCCACATGTTACCTGCCGATCAATACCGATGACAACTGGAACAATGCCCTTTGCCAGTGCCAGCTGAGCTCGCTTTAGGGTACTGGTGAGCCCATTTGGACCTTTGGCCACCTCAGCGCAGACGCCTATTGCCAGGGGTGCTGCGCCTGTTTCAACATCATAGAACTCGGCATACCTGGAGGCATCGGCAATGGCCAGGGGGCCTGATGTCTTGCCAAATGCACAGCTTTCATCGGCCACGACAAAAATAAACGCCACCCGAGCTGCTTCGAACCGCGCACCACGTGACTCAAATCCAAAATCGAATGGCAAAAGATCTCCCCCTTTCGCAAGGGGGGGTAGGGGGGATTTCGTCAATATTTCCATTGCATTGAAAATCCCCCTAACCCCCTTTTTCAAGGGGGAATGTGCTATCTTCACCCGCCAGGGTTCGCGTGACATAGCCCTATGGGAGCAACACGGCCGCTGCTACCACTGTTGTCCACAGACCATCCTTGTTCCCACGTGCGGATTGGGTCGTACTTCGGGTGCGGACGATACGGCCACTCATTCGAAAAATTTCCTTTCTCTCGTCGTAGTCCGTGTCTGGATTGAATGCGATGCCCAGGGTCGATGCCAGCATGGACGCGGCCAAATCTTCGCTGTAATCCCCGCAGATTCGCGCTGTCTCGCCAAATGAATGATGTTCGCTGAGGTACCCGTATTGGCTTGGTTCGGTCGGGGTTGCCAGACCGACAGAAGCAGCGACCAGGCGATTGGGTTCACTGGTTTCTGCCCGGGCGATCACCGCGTGGACGATCTGTCCGGCCGCCACTGTCTTTAGCCCGGCGTCTCGAGATATTATTTTTGCATACGGCGGCAGGATACTCGACACCTGAACCAGGTTGAGGTGTGCGATGCCGGCTTTGCGCAATGCGCCTTCAAATGACTGCAGCTTGTGACGATGAACGCCAAGACCCCGGGTAAAAAACACCCGCGTTGGGACATAGGTACCTTGCATGATTCACCACATTCACCATGGCAACTGCCGCCCGTTAGGGGCAGCTAAGTTTTGCATTAGACACGGTCATACAACCGGTTCAAATAGGAACAAAAAACGAATAAAGTCAATCGAATAGCGCATTTTTCGTTATTTTGTGTGCCTTTGACCACGACTGACTCGTTACTTGCCACGCATTCACGGATGCGTGTATAGAGGAAAGTGTCACTTTGCCAGGAGAAAAACCGTGTCAATGGCTTTGCTTGTTTTGACAGCGTCGATCGCATATCAACCGAGCCCCACGTCTTCGGGTATCGACCTTGCGCTTTGGAAATGGGTTATCGCTATTGGTGTCGGAGCAGTGGTTATTTTTTATCTCATCAAGCGCGTGTCCGATATTGTTGTTAAAAAGAAAACTGACGCTATGATTCGCTCAGTCGAGAAAGATACCGAAAATGATCCTAGGAGCACCTAGTAGACCGCTCCTTAATCCAATGAGTGTGAACCATGTCTGTATTTTGGGGACTGTCCATTAGCAACGATACCTTGGCCGAATGTGCCCTCACGCCCTACGCCGATCAAATCGGGTTGCGGACCGGTGACGCTGGTGCATGGGGACTCGGATATTACTCCCGCGGGGATCTCCTCCAGCGGGTCGAGCCAAAGCGGCACGGCGAGCCCTTGGATATATCAGATATTGCCCATGGAATTCGGACCGATCTCATCGTTATGCATTCCCGCACGGCCACGGTGGGCCGGGTTCGCCCTGAAAACGTTCACCCCTTTCGGTTCAATGATTGGATATTTGCACACAACGGAACGTTCGCAGGGTTTGAGGCCATCAAAGACAAGATCTGCCATGCGATGCCGCCCTTTATCCTGCGCAGGTTGATGGGAGATACCGACTCTGAGCATATCTTTCATCTATTCCTGTCTTTTCTCTATGACATGGGGCTAATGGGCCGACCCAATGTGGGTATCGCGCAGATCAGAGATGCCCTCCATCGGGCTTTGGCAACGGTCGATGAATTTGCAGGCCACGTCGGTGAGGCGCCTTCAGCAGGCTCGTTCATTGTTTCAGATGGCTATAGCCTCGTCGTGCTCAGCCGGGGCCTTCCTGTGGACTATGTCCTCATTGAGGGCATTCGCGATTGTTCCCATTGCCGCAAGTCGATTCGCCCAGGAGAGGTAAAAGAGACAAGGGTGGACCACCTGGATGTTCGGGCTGTCCTCGTGTCTTCTGAAGCGTCGAGTGCACCGCCCACTGGATTTCAACGGCTGAATGAAAACGCGTTCCTCATGGTGACCAAAGCCCACAGCGTGGAGTTCTCTGCTTTCTCCTAGCCAGACAACACAGCCAGTGCTTCTGCCATCTCCTGGTCGTGGCCGTGGTGTTTCATGTATCTCAAATAGGTGTGCTTTGCCAACAACCGCTCGCCAGCAAAATGCATCACCTGACCGCAATTCCATACGGTCTCCCGATCATCGGGATCCAGTGCCATTGCTCGGGACAGGTAATTCACCGCGTTTTGAATATCGCCCTTTTCCCAGGCGTAAACCGCGAGATGGTTGAGGCACCGCACCAGGTGTGTCGCTTGTTTTTGCGTCTCCATAAACGCGTTCAAGGCGACCTCATCGTCGGTGTGATTTAAAAAGAAATCCCCGTATTTGTCCAAGAGCTGCACTGCCCGATGGAACAGCAGGCGCATCCTTAGTTCGCGGTCAAACCTCTCAAGCGCTGATTTGTAGGTTGCTTTCAGCCCCTCTTTTGATGTCCGACTCCCCCAAGGCTCAGCATGCTGCATCTGTCTGTTTGCTGGTCTGTCAGGCACTCGGTGCCAATGAACGGTTATGCTTGGTTCAATAAGTGCAGCATGCGTGGCCATGGTCTCACCCCCTGTTCGTCAAACAGGGATAAGCAAGGTCCATTCCACCGGGATTTTTCATGGAATTTCAAGGGATTTATAAACCAGAGCGTCAGTAAGCCGATAAAATAGTATCGCAAACCTGACGCGAGATTCAAATTTGCCGCTGCCGCTGGGCCTCGATTGCGACAATCAAAAATATGCCGAGCGCCATGGGTGCCATGTAGGTACCGCCCTTGGCGGTCAGTCCGCTACGCAACAGCCAGGCAGTCCCCAAGGTAAGGCCTGTGTAGCCAATAGAGCAGACCGCGAGAAATGCGAAAAACCGAAAGATACGGCCGTGTGACGCAGTGAATTTATGGACGATATGGCGCACATAGCGATCCGCGAGTACAAGCACCGCAGCGGTCAGTACCGTGAGCAGCTCTGGCAAGTGGGCCCGTGCCAATTGATTCCAAAACGGCAATGATAAAAAATTCGGCAGATCCATGGCTTCTCTCCTTGTATCGTTTCGATATTATTATTGTTTTTCAACACTTTCCAGCTGGTTAGCAGGGTCTGGCTGGGCTGACTTCCCACAAAACCCATCGTATGCAGCGAGCAACTGACCAGCGATCAGTTCTCCAAGCAGTGCGTATCCGGTGGGCGTAAAGTGCACCCCATCGGATTTGGCCAATCCCCTGCGCCGCCATATTTCATAGGATCCCGGCCCGCCCATCAGTTCCTGAATATCGATAAACGCACACCCGACCTCATCTGCCACTGCTTGTTGCACATCGATGATCCGGGTCAGATGAGCGCTCTTGACGCCGACTGGCAATCCCATATCTCTGTCAGGCGGACCCAGTATCAAACAAGCAGCACGAGGCGCCCCTTCCCGCAGCCGAGAGATCGCTCTTTTTACGAGGTCGGTGTACACTTTCGTCGTCAAATGCCGGGCATCCGCGTCATTGGTGCCATACATGGCGATGATGAGATCTGGATTGCGACGCCCGACCTGTTCTTCAATCAAAGAGGCATCCCAGTTGAGGGGGGTGAAAAAGAACGCACCGTTAATACCCAAGGTGTCGTAAACCACACCAGGACCGTCATTTTCTATTGCCGCACCGAAAAATCGGACCTCTTCTCCGGCCTTAACCCGTATCTCCAGCTCGTGGTTTCCTTCTGGAAACCTCAGGCGAAAAAAACCCGACCCAATACGACGCCTGGCCGTACTGACCGTACCCTTACGCACGCCATCTACGTGTATTGAAAATGCCCCCCCCCCTGGCCTTTTGAGAAAAAAAATGTCGACCGAGGACATGCGATCGCCAAACCCCTCACCCGGTACCGTTGCAATACGCGAGACCGAAGCCTTTTCACCCGTCTCGACAGCGATCCCAGCGACACCGTAACGCCCGTCTTGCCTGTCCGAATCCTCGGCAAGGGTATGCCGCAGGGGCCGCCAGGTGCCCCGCGCGTCTATTATCACATCGTCAGGCGCATACCACCGCCAAGGCCGACCCAACAGTACAAACCCCCGGCCCCCATCTCCGAAACGCTGTTGCAGCTCGCGCCGGATCGACGTGCAAAGTGTCTCTGCTGCCGTATGAGAATCCCCATAATGCAACACGCGGACAACATCCCTATCTCCAGCCTCAACCCCAGCCAGAGCGCTCAAAAATGGATGCATCGGCTCTGGATCCAAGGGAACGATCCTGCCGAGTCGCAGCGCCTCCATCAGGCTGTCCAAGCTCGCGTCAGCCCCGCCATCATCAGCTGCCCTTGCCTCTGTTGGTGCATCCAATGCCCTGTCAGGCACCTCTGCCTCAATACCGCTACCCGACTCAGGCCGGGATACAGTACCAGCTGTTTTCGTTGGGCTCTTTACCACTGGGCACGATAGGGCCGTACCACCCAACAGTAAGCAAAAAACAAGGCGCGCGCATGCCTGGGAGACAATATGCCACATGTAGGAAACAGTACTACATATGAATACCTATAGCAAGAAGCGAGAAGAACGTGATATGCCTTGCAACCAGTGTTGGCCTACTGCAGCGCCCTCAATACTACCGGGATATCCATACTACCATGCAGCACACGAGAGATATGAACGGCGTCATCCACAACCTGGTAGAAGACAACATATTTCCCGATAGCAAAGCTGTTCAGGCCTTCCACTGCACTCAACTCTGGACGCGCTCGGCCCATTTGGGGATAGTTGGAAAGCGACTTGAACGATTCGTGGATTCTCTGGTTCAGCTGATCGGCTGCAGGGATATTGTCCTTGGCGATATAGAACCATATGTTTTCCAGATCGGCTTGCGCCTGATCTGAGATTAAGATTCTAAGCATCTTGCCGTTTCTTCAGCCTCTCCATCCCTCTGGCCCGGATTTCGTCCATCGTCTTCTCGGTGAACTCGCTGTATTCACCTCGCTCAAACTGCTTGACGCCGATCAGTATCTCGTTTTCGAGCTTTGCTATCTGAGCTTCGCGGATTCTCTCATAATGGGAGAGTACGCGCAAAGCCTCACGCATAACCTCGCTCGCCGAGGCGTATTGGCCCGACCTGACCCTTTCATTGAGTTCTTCTTCGAGCTGGGGAGTGAGTGATACAGTTACAGTCATGATGTCATCCTCGCTGTCTTCACAGTAGCATAATCATTTAAGCATAATTATCAATATTTCTTAACATTTCTTAATCTTGGCTGAACGCCATCCTCCCCTTTTTCATTGGTTAGATTCAAGCGGTCTTCAACACGTATCTTTAAGCAATTCCTCCTATAGCAAGAAGCGAGAAGAACGTGATATGCCCCTTGACATGCGCTTCAACTCAATCGAGTACGCTGTGCTGCTCGTCGCAGCGATCACCGTCAGCTGGCTTTTCAAAAACCGGCAACAGGTGCGCATTTTCTCACTTCTCGTGGCTAGCTATATCTTCTATGCAGCCTGGCATCCCGCCTATCTGGTGCTGATTTTTTTCTCCTCATCCTTGGATTTCGCCATCGGTCGCCAGCTCCACACCACGCAACATCCAGCTTATAGAAGGGCATTACTTGCCCTCAGTGTAGCGACAAACCTAGGTATTCTTTGCACATTCAAGTATTTTAATTTTTTTGTGGGAGAAATCACGGCGCTATTGGGGACAGTCGGGATACCAGTTTCAACGCCCTACCTCGACGTGCTGTTGCCAGTTGGCATTTCGTTTTACACCTTCCAGACCATGAGCTACGTCATCGATGTCTACAGATGTCGATTGACCCCAACCAAGCGCTATTTTTCCTACTTGTTGTTTGTCTCCTTTTTTCCACAGCTCGTGGCCGGGCCCATTGTTCGAGCCAGGGTTTTGCTTCCAGAACTCTCCAGTCGACCGACCCTCAGTCCAGAAGCCGGCAGCCGAGCCCTCTATCGCATCGGCATGGGCCTGGTAAAAAAAATCGCCATTGCCGACTTCCTGGGCGCCCACATCGTGGATCCTGTGTTTTCGAATCCGGAGATGTACACGTCTATCGAAACCCTCGCAGCCATCTATGCCTATGCCTTTCAGATTTACACTGACTTTTCAGCCTATTCGGATATTGCCATCGGCTCTGCAATGCTGCTGGGTGTTCGGATTCCAGAAAACTTCCGCGCGCCCTATCGCTCTGGCAATTTGAGAGAATTCTGGCAACGGTGGCATATTTCTCTATCCACCTGGCTCAGGGATTATCTCTACATTCCCCTTGGTGGGTCCCGTCGCTCTCGGCATCGGGTCTATGCAAATCTCATGATCACCATGGTGCTCGGCGGTCTGTGGCACGGCGCTGCATCCACGTTTCTCGCTTGGGGGACCTTGCACGGCGTAGCGCTTGCAATCACCCGCGCGATCCAGCGGCCCGGCCCGGTTCGCGACCATCCCAATCCAGTGCGCCGGATCCTGGCCGTTGCATGTACGTTTCACTTTGTGTGTGGCGCATGGGTCGTATTCCGGTCAGACAGCCTGGCAACGGCAGTCCAGATCTTTCAGGCAGTATTCTCATTCACCAGCGGAATGGCCAACCTCTCATTTCCAATCATCGCGGTGATCTTGGTTGCAGCCCTTAGCCACTGGATCCCCGATACTTGGATCAAAGCCTCCCAGCGCTTATTTCACGCTGCCCCAGCCCCTGTTCAAGCCGCAGCGCTGATCGCGGCGATTCTCGTAATTACACAGATAGCGCAGAGCGATGTGGCGCCGTTTATTTATTTTCAATTTTAACCGCCCAACAAATTTGTACCTAACGGGTAGCCAAAGAATACGGTCGATGGTAAGGACTCGCTGCAAGGCCTTGGGATGAAGATGCCCCAACGAACCCGTCGCGCCATTTGGCTCACGACGCTATTACTTATTACCGGCGCTACTCAGCTTGGGGTGCATTTATACGAAGCATCTTTGCCACACGACCAGATATTTAAAAAACCCAATCACGTCATCCTCATCGTTGTCGATACGCTTCGCGCGGATCACGTGTCAGCCCTGGGATACAGTCGCGCCACAACCCCAGCCCTCACCCACCTCGCCAAGACAGAGGCGGTCAGGTTTGCACGGGCCTATGCCCCCTCATCCTGGACACTACCCTCGACGATTTCGCTCTTCACGTCGCTGCATCCCCATCAACACCAGGTCGAAGACCGCGGTAAACGACTTCATCCCGAGGTGCCAACCCTTGCCGGCGCCTTCTCCACTGCCGGGTGGCGATCCGCTGCTTTTATCACCCATATCTACGCCAGCAGCCGCTTTGGTTGCCACGCTGGCTTTGATGAATTCCACGAACTCTCCATTGACTGGCAGTACCGCGAGGGCAAACAACTCAGGGCCGATGAGCTCAACAGGGAGGTGCTCCCCTGGCTCACTAAAAACAAGGACACCCGATTTTTAGCCTATTTGCACTACTTCGACCCCCACTGGGATTACGATCCGCCACCACCTTTTCATCGGCGCTTTACAGATCCCACCTACCGCGGACCTGCAACCGGCACCTGGCGCTTCATCAAACCGTTCATCAGCAAGCGCCGACAGATGTCCAATGAGGACCTGGCCCATGTGGTCGCGCTCTATGACGGTGAAATCGCATATACGGATCACCATTTGGAGCAACTCTTTGCCCACATGAAGCGCTTGGGCATCTGGGATGATGCGCTCGTCGTGGTGCTCTCGGATCACGGAGAAGAGTTTCAAGACCACGGATCTATGCACCACATTCGAACCCTCTACGAAGAGGTCCTCCACGTGCCCTTGCTCATCAAGCTGCCCAGCGGGAAAAAATCGATCCAGCGCCCCATTGTCCCAGAGCGGGTGCGCACGTTGGACGTCGGCCCGACCCTACTGGAACTTGCCGGTATCGATCCCATGCCCACCGCCCAGGGGGAAAGCCTCTTGCCACTTATACACCGCCGCGGATCATATCGGGATGTCTTTGCCAGAACCATGCGCCATAAATCAGATGCGATGGCGCTCATTCACCGGACGCACAAGCTAATCGTACCATTCGGTCGAAAAAAGACATTGCCCCAGCTCTATAACCTGGTCAGTGATCCAAAAGAATCTAAGAACCTCATCTCCAGACATCCAGACCTGTATGACAGGCTAGAGACCCGCCTCCACCGCTTCTCGGCCCTGGACGGTGCTGCCCTCGGACTCTCTAAACCGATTGGAGATGTTTCACTCACAGAAGGACAAAAGGCACACCTCAAGGCTCTCGGATATGTTGAATGATTTCAAAAGCCAAACTGACAAAAAACAAATCGCAACGCCATGAATTGAAGGAAATGGCTTTGAGTGTTAAAATTTTAGCGCTTTTTTAGGAGGACGCCCAAGCATGCACACCCAGACCGCAGCCAAAACCACACTGACTGAACGAATGATCAGGAACGAGGATATTTTTTGCAGCCTACTCTTCGACAACACCAATCGAACCCTGCGCGTTGTCGACTTCAGGGGGGGCAACTTCCAAATCAAACACGCCTATCTCGAGCGGGTCTTGATGGCCGATGGTATGCGGAAAATATTCACACTGATTGAAAGAGACGATATGAACGGCTGGCAACGCGTGGGGTATCAGCGAGAAGGATCCATTCCCGGATACTACAAGCGCTCCGACGCCTACATCATGAGCCGCATCTACGACGAGGATTACACTCCTGATGCCACACTGGGCGAAGAATCCCCTGAAAACAAAGCCCTACTCACTGAAGTAAAAGCCATTGGCAAAACCCTGTCCGAGCAAAAGCTAAAGGGATTGCGCGTCGAGCAAATTACCCAAAACGAAGTGATTGGGGTCATAAACGAAGAAGTCGAGCGCCGGATTAAAAAGGCAAAGGCATCAAAAGCAAAGAAAAAGAAACCAACACCATCACCGATCCCAGCCGAACTGGCTTCGCGCAACGTGATTTTTGCCCAATTCAGCAGGCAAGTGGAATACCACTACTTCATGATTCAAAATCGCAGAACCAAGCAGGCCAATGTCATCGGTGCTGAGTACCAGGACTGCTTTGGCAATGCAAAAGTAGATCTGTATTTTGAACCTGAAACCAAGGCCGAGCAGAACCTGGCCCGAGGGGGCTTGCTCGGGACCATCGATAAGCTCGCCGATATCGGCGCGGTGTCGATATTCTCCACTGTTCGTGCAGATCACATCACCGCGAACGCAGTTTATGCCAGCTGTGGGTTTCGCAATACCGGATGGATGCAGCGACAGCTCCTGTCTGACAAGCATACCGTCGATGTGATCCTTTGGACGCGAAAACTCATCTAATGAAAGACGCTGCCCCTGCCGTGGCTGCGGTGTTTTCAAAGCTGCTAAGAGATACCCCTTCACAATGGATGCATCAACAGCGGGCTTGCCGGCAACTGCTCCGTGCCGATCCCATGGAGCAATTTGTCCTGGCCAAGCTTCTCGAAGAGAGCATGCGCAAACAACTCGACGCGCTTCCGGACAAGGAAAATCCAGTGGTGCTGTTTCTCGACCGCAGCGGCGGCGGGGAAGGTGCGCGGGCAGCAGCTGGCATCTTCCCTTTGATCGGCGCAAAATGGCCGGGCGTATCGTTTGTCCACGTATCGTTTGCCACGCCCACCCAAGGGCTCGGTATCCTGATTCGGAACCTCCTGGCTCAGGCCGGAGCAGATAACCGAGTAAATGTCCACGTTGTCGCACACAATAGACCTGCCGAAGGCATCCGACCCACCGCAGCAGAAGTAGCAGAGATCGACCAGGCTTGTTGCTTCGTCATTGTCTTCGCCCCCAATGGCTCAGCTGGGCTGTTCCAAATGGACCGCGGAACATCCGAAGACCCGTTCCTGTCCCACGCCAATGTCGCCATATTGTCCTACCTGGATCCCGAGGCCATCCTCGGTGAGCTAGACGCATTCGGTCACATCTTATCGGATCAGAACACGATGCACGCTATCCGATACTGGGTGCAAATTGCACGGGAGGGTACATTCGAAGATCTGGGCGTCTCGGTATTGGGGCCGAACGGGGATGCAGAACAACGGTTATGGGCATTGTTAGACAACGCCCGCAGGTACCGCTACCAAGTGCTCATCGAACCGCTCAAGGGGGATCTGCCAGCAGGCGATCCCTTGCTCTGCCCCTGTCGGGGCCTGTTAGAAGAACATCTCAGCACGTGGGCCGACATTGACCGAATCGTGCCAGCAGGGTCCAGATTAATCGCTGTGGCAAGGGGAAATATGTGTTGACCCCCAAGTTTACTGTTGTATTGTGACACCGTGAACCTCGTGCCCCACTGCGATTAGCGCGGAAGGGCGACTACCTTTGAGGAGGAACGTGTCATGTCACGCAGTCAAGAGATCATCGACATTACCGAGCGGTACGGTGCAAAAAACTACCACCCCCTACCAGTTGTGATCAGCAGGGCAGAAGGCGTCTGGGTTTTTGATCCAGAGGGCAACCGATACATGGATATGCTCAGTGCTTACTCAGCGCTCAACCAGGGACATCGACATCCGAAAATCATCGCCGCGGTCAAAGATCAACTCGATCGCGTGACCATCACGAGCCGGGCGTTTCAGAATGATCAGCTGGGATATCTGTACGAGGATATCGCCGCACTTACCGGCATGGACATGGTGTTGCCCATGAACTCAGGTGCCGAAGCAGTGGAAACAGCGATAAAAGCGGCCCGCAAATGGGGACATACCGCAAAAAGTATCCCCTTGGACACGTCAGAAATCATCGTCTGCTCGGGTAATTTTCACGGGCGGACGACTACAATTATCAGCTTTTCGGCTGATGAAGAATATCGTAAGGGATTTGGCCCGTTCACACCGGGATTTACCATTATTCCCTATGGGGATGCAGATGCCCTAGAACGGGCCATCACCGAGCGGACCGCAGCTTTTCTCGTCGAGCCCATACAGGGTGAAGCAGGGGTGGTGATACCGCCCAAGGGCTATCTCAAGGCATGCAGCCAGATCTGCGAGAAGCACAACGTGCTGCTCCTGGCCGATGAAATTCAGACCGGCTTTGGCCGGACCGGCAAGATGTTCTGTTGCGAGCACGAGGCTGTGGTGCCAGACGCCTATATCATGGGCAAGGCAATGTCAGGCGGAATGTTCCCCATCTCTGCAGTCGCTTCAAAATCCGACCTGCTCGGGGTTTTCAATCCAGGAGAACATGGGTCGACCTTTGGGGGGTCCCCCTTGGCAGCAGCAACTGCTCGGGCAGCCATTGCCGTGATCCGAGACGAGAACCTGGTCGAGCGCTCTGCTGAACTCGGCGCTTATTTCATGGAAAAGCTAAGAGAGATTAACTCGCCCCATGTTAAGGAAATCCGGGGCAGCGGCTTGTTTGTCGGCGTTGAGCTCACCCAAGCAGCAGGACCCGCCCGGCCGTTCTGTGAAAGGCTAAAGGAGTTGGGCATGCTGTGTAAGGAGACCCACGAAATGGTCATTCGATTTGCCCCCCCGTTGGTCATCACCAAGGAAGACCTCGACTGGTCCCTCGAACAAGTCCGAAAAGTCCTCGCGTAAAGCCACGTCTCGTCTTGCCGCATAGGAATTGACGCCGTCCCCAATGGTTATAATAATAAGCTGAGGCGAACAAATGCCAACACGCATGCTTTCCGGTCGGAAAGCAAGGAGGGAGGTCAGATGCCAACGTATTTGATTACATTACCCAAAATGCCGCTGCAGGCCGTAAAAAGCGCCTGAACAGCCGTGATCAATGCTTCAACGGGAACCGATTGTACCTTGAAGCAGGCATTCATCAACAAAAGCGAGGCCCGTGCGGTCTGCTGTTGGGATGCACCGGATCAGCTGAGTGTCGAAGCGCTATTTACAAAGGCCGGCATTGCGACCGCTTCGGTCGAAGAGGTCGTGGAGTACCCGGGCGGCTAACTCACCAAGTACAGATATCTCCCCAAACTCCCTAAGGAATGACCCGTGATGAACACCCGTAAACCCAGCTGGTTGAAAGTCACATTGCCCAAGGGGGGGCGCTATCATGCCATCCATCGCACAGTGACCACCAAGGGGTTACACACCGTCTGTCAAGAGGCCCACTGTCCAAATATAGGCGAGTGCTGGGAGAGCGGCGCTGCCACGTTTATGATCCTGGGCAACACCTGCACCCGGGGTTGCGCGTTCTGCGCAGTGACCTCAGGGAATCCAAACGGTCTTGTAGACGCATCAGAACCAGCACAGGTAGCAGCGGCAGCTGTGCAAATGGGCCTCGACTACGCAGTCGTTACGTCGGTAACCCGGGACGATCTGATCGACGGCGGTGCCGCCCTTTTTGCCCGCACGGTTCGCGCCCTCAAAAATATCCCCCCCCCTCCCCTCGTCGAGCTCTTGATTCCAGATTACACAGGTGATCCGCTCTCTGAAGTAATCAGTGCCTCACCTGATGTCATCGCCCACAATATCGAGGTGGTGGAGCGGCTAACACCTGATTTAAGGCATGGGAGATTCTCCTATAAAAAATCTCTTAATACACTTGAGCAAATAAAGAATAAGAATCCGAAATTAATAACAAAATCTTCTATCATGCTTGGACTTGGAGAAACCCAAATCGAGGTTGAATCTGCCCTTTGCAATCTCCGGCAGGTAGGGGTGGATATTCTCGTCCTGGGACAATATCTCCAGCCCACCCGAGACCATACACCAGTGGTCGCATATATCTCGCCAGAGCGATTTGATGACTTGGCCCAAACTGCCCGCGCCATGGGATTTAGTTTTGTAGCGGCGGGTCCCCTCGTGCGCACTTCGTATAAGGCGGCTGAGGCCTTTGCGAAACAGAAGATTAACCAGACATACGATTAATGCCCATCCCGAAACCTCTACCCCTAACCCCCTCTCCGATGCGGAAAGGGGGAAACGGAATTTTATAATCCAATGATTCAGGGCGGTTTACCCGCCCCCTTCCCCCGCAGGGGCAATGGCATTCGGTTAAGAGCAAATATCGCGATTTTTGCTATTTTTATCTCCCCCTTAAAAAAGGGGGTTAGGGGGATTTTGACACGTCCAATCGAATTTTACCTTTGAAAACAGTCGCTTGGACAATTGGAAATCCCCC
>JASJCT010000116.1 GCA_030065855.1 Myxococcota bacterium | reverse complement strand
CTTGGACAACATCACTTGAAAGGCTAAGGCCTTTCAAGAAAGAGGAATTCAAATGGACAATCCGGGGAACGCTGTTCCCCTCAATCAAAAAAACTCAATCATTTCAAGAAAGGTGGTTGACAATTGTCAAGTAGGGTAAGGGGGAGATCCTTTACCCGGCATTGCAGATTGGACAGAGCAATAGCTGGGGCAGGACAGATACGTAAAGTTGACAATGGTCAGGTCACGAGCAATACTCCACGCGAGCAGAAATGTGGTAATATTATTGCGTTAGAGAGGCCCTGATATGAAACTTTTTTCGGGGAAAATCAGCATCATCTCGACAGAGATAACCAAGGTGCTTGTCGATGAAGGTGATATAGAAACAGATTCCCCCGCTGAGGTTGAGCTCGACGTACAAGCCGTCTTAAAGGAATATATTCGAACTGATCGGGAACTGACCGAAAAGGCAAAGGATATCTGTGAGAAAAAAGGGGTGTCCTTCTCCACCTATCCCAAAATCAAGCGTACCCTGGCAGAACAACAGCGCTTTGTTGTGGGCGACGAGTCCATCGACTACATTATGGAGCAACTCATACGGACCTTTATGCACAGCCCCTTTGTAGAGGAGATCTACTCTGAAGACCACGAATTGAAGCGCAAAATGCGGGGCATTCTCAAACATCACATGGATATTGAAGGCGACATCGACCAGGAGACCCGCGCCAAGATAAAGAACCTGGAAGAAGGAACGCGGGATTGGGAGATAGAGTACAAGAAGGCCATGGCCGAGGTTAAACGCCGCCGCGGGCTTATTTAGCCTGTTTCATTCAATCCTTATCGACCGGGTGACCCTTGCCAAATCGTTATGAAGTCGTCCCGGTTATCATTGGTATCAATACCTACAATCCTGGTATACACAGCCTCTGTATCGCCGTCTTCGATCGGCGTGCCCTCGCCAAAACCATCCCCAATGCCGCTTTTCGTCACCCCCACCTGGACCGCGTCAGTCTGGATACCGTTTTCAAGTAGCCGGAGTGCAAACGGGTCGGTATCTGGAAAAATTGCCACCGGCGCCACCACATCCGCTTCTGGCAGCGCTGCCCCGGCGATGACGATAATGCCATCATTTACAATTTGGTAATCCGAAAGCGAAACGCTCTCAAGCACACTGCCGGATGTTCCATCCACAAGTTCGAGCACCAGGTCGGTGAGTGCCTCCCCTGGCCGTGTTTCTATTTCAACATAGGACATCTCTGGTGAGCGACTGATCTCTCGAATTGCAGTGGCTCGTCTGATATTCAGCAGATAAGCGCCTGCACTGCCGCATTGGGCGCCGATAGCGAGCTCTATGGTGCGGAGGCCAGCGTCGATGTAGAGGCGAGGATCTGAATCTCCTGGCGTGGGCCACCCCATTGCAACATCGATGAGTTGGTTTTGCTCGTTTCTGAGCTCTAGCCACGCATCTGGTGTGACCCAGGCCCGATCGACGACGCTCCGGGCGATTGCCACAGCAGTTAAGGGGCAACCAGTTTCCTCGATAACAATGCGATCCACGTCCAAGGCACCATCAATTTGCCCTCTTGCAAGCAGGGGCGCAGCACA
Organism: Myxococcota bacterium; assembly: GCA_030065855.1. Classification (GTDB taxonomy): domain Bacteria; phylum Myxococcota_A; class Polyangia; order JAAYKL01; family JAAYKL01; genus JASJCT01. Next base: position 24,771 of record JASJCT010000116.1, on the reverse strand, counting down.
GAGGTCGGTCTCCACGACCCATTCGGGGTCTTGGGACGCTGATTCTTCTAGTGAAATAGCATGCCGTCCCAGTGATTTGACCCGTGCGTCAATGGGCAGGCCGGTCGGGTCTGCAGCAGGAGAGGCCAAAATAGGGGCGATGCCATCTTCGTTCATCCAGATGAACTCGCGGTGGATTGGCATTGCCGTATTCAGACCATTTGGTGAAATCAGCTCGTACGCGGCAGCAGCAACCCCGGATCGACCTTCAGAAGCGTACAGTATCGCGGGCAGCGTCCCAGATTCGACTTCCAATACGACCGACTGATCCATCAAGAGAGCTTCGTCCCAGGGATCGCCTTCAGCAATAGATCTCGTTTCGAGCTTTTCAACATCGACGAACCCGACAGCAGCGCCCCTGGCAGTGGTTACATAAAGCGGGACTGAAATATCATCTGTAGTGTCGGTCATACCCAGTGCGAATACAACATCGAAATCCACTATTGCCTCTATCGGATTTGCAGGGTCGAATTCAGGGACCGTAGCATGTGTTCCCGGATCCCCAGTAGCAGCTTCAGACAAGCCGATAAAGCTCGTTTGGGTCGGCAGCACGAGGTTTAATGCTATCGGGCGGGATCCAGCAGGAACCGCTTTGGGGAACACTGCCATGGTAAGTGTCTCAGGCTCGGTTCCCGCGATACGAATCGGTGCCACCACGCGCTGCCAATCGCTCATGAGGAGTACGCCTATCCAGCCAACCGGGCCAGTAGGTGCAGCTGTCAGGGTTACGTCCACAAGGTGCGCGTCAACCCGGGTCACCTCATCGACGGTGACATTGATGTCGCTCATCACTTCCGCCCCGATCGCACCAAAGGCGATATCTTCAGCTTTGATGCGCACGACCTGGGTTGTACCCCGCTGGATTTGGGGCGGGTTCACGTCTACGACCCGCGGCGCGTCCATGGCGAGCACTCGAAAAGAGGCTGCCGCGAGAACATCCCCTGTCTTGACATACAGGACCGCCATATCAGATCGGGCCCGCGGACTCACGCTGACTTCAAGCAGTGCCCCGCGCATGTCCTCTTGATTCACTTGAAAATTCAACAGCTCGATGGCGGGATCGTCAAACAGGAATGAGGTCATTGCTTCATCGAGAGTAAATCCATTGGTCCCAATCTCCAGCACAGCGGTTCGCCGACCTTGAGGAATCCAATTGGGGTTAAGTGAGATCGCCGCCACATTGCCCGAGGGCTGGATGGTAAGGAGGGTTTCAAGGACAGTCGCACCCATGTTGACCCGAATGAGCGCCGGCCCCACGGGTGCGTCTTTTGCCACGTTGACAAACAGATTCAAAATAGTTTGGGTCTGATCGATATTAAACGAATGGATTTCGATGCCGGATCTAGGGAGTACCGAGGGTGCGGTCTGTTCACCAAATATACCACCGGTCAACCCTAGACGTACGCCCACCGGGTTGGTGCTCCCTTGGATCAGCGGTGTCTCATCGAGAGGTGTGATGAACATTTCCTCAGAGTCGATCAGCAATAGGGTTTCGCGCACTATATGTTCGGGGGTAGTGACTTCGAGCGTGACGCTGCTCCCGGAAAACGCTTGGTTCACGGCAACCCCCAACACGATCTGTTTGAGCGGGGTGCTGATTTCCGGACTCACGGCAGTGCATTCGGATTCGAGACAGTTGATATTGAGCGGTGGTGTAAATTCAAAGTTTTTGGCTTTGGCCAGGACCAGCTGGTTCGCTAGGCCTTTTTGAATCTCCTTTGGAGATAGCTGCAATACCGGGTCCCCTTCGGCAGCGACGACTTCAAGCGATGTCTCTACAATTTGATCTCCGGTGGTCACCCGAAGGCGGGTAACGCCGATGTAGGCGTAATCATATACAGCGATGTTGACGTCCATATCGTCCTGGTCGTTAACATCAACAGCAGTCGCAACAATGCCAGGTGAATCAATATTATTTTCACCGTGGGGAAACGTTACATAAGTGGCGTTTGGGTCATCCGGCCCCGCATCTGCAGCTGGTTTGGCAAAACTGACCCCGGTTCCCCGGATATTCAAAGTATATTGCCGCGGTGCGCCTTCGTCGGCTGTCGGTCGTTCCACTTCTTTGCCATTTTCGATCCAGATATGCTGCTCAATTTGCTCTGTAATTTCGAGTTCGCCATTGGCCACCAGGGATCCAGTCACTGCAACGACCGGTATTTTCATGGGAGGGGACGACGGTGAGATATTGACGGTAAGTCGCATCAAATCCCCGTTGCCTTCGGGAACTTCTTGGCTGAGAACGGTTATGTATTGTCCATCGCCAAACAGGACATAGGTCAAATCCTCAACAAAATAACTGCCATTTGCGCTGAGGGTTAACAGCCGATGCTGCGCACCGGCTGGAAGGGAAGCGGGATCAACGGATATTGTGGGATTCGTCGTTCTGGCGACTACTTGAAATGTCCCTTTAAACAGCGACAGTGTGTTGCATCTGAGCGCGATATCGTAGGTGTCGACCGGGGCCAAGGGGTCTATTTTAATGGCTGCTTCTATCGCGTTTGATCCCTCGACTAACTGAAGTTGGGTCACCTCGATGGCAGTATCCTGGGAAGACCCGCTAAACGCAAGGGAGGCAGCCTCTAGCGTATCGCATTCGGTGAAGTCTGCGCCTTCGATACTTAGCGTTGCAAGGATCCAATCCCCGGGATTGGCGATGCTCGGCGAGATGTGCAGGGCAGGCACTTCGTCACGGTCCCGCGATGGTGCGCACCCGACAAAAAGGGTGGCGGCCATAAAAGCCACGCCAAAGGTATATCTTGCTTCCCTTGACTTTTTTGGTATCCTCTCCACGATAGCCAGTTTACCCCACAACCGGCGAATAAAAAACCGGTTTGACTCGGCATCAGAAAAGAGAGCCCAAATGTACATACCAAAAATCGAAGAGCGGCATCATTTTTGTTTTAAATGCAGCAACGAGATAGATTTTGAACGAATAAAAATGCAAAGAACAGATGCCTGCCCCCACTGCGGCCAAGATATGCATTGCTGCCGCAACTGCGAATACTGGGATCCGGGCGCTCACAATCAATGCAGGGAACACGTCACCGAATATATCACGGACCGGGAGCGGGCGAACTATTGCACCCATTTTACGTTTAAGAACGGTCCCCACGAGGCTCAGGAAACCGACTCGGCAAAAGCAAAGCTCGACGCCTTATTTAAATAATCAGTTTTATGTGTTAAAGCGCGCCCACATTGCTCCGGCACTCGCCGAGAAGGGGATTGTGGCTTGAGAAAAGACTCGGCAACCATGCACAGCATGACTGGTTTCGGCAGGGGGAGCGCGCTCTATGGCGGGGGCAAAGTGATTGTCGAGATAAAAACGGTTAATCACCGATTTTTAGAGGTTCGCTGTCATGCGCCCCGAGAGTTGCTCGGCGGCGAGGTGTTCGTGGCAAAACGCCTGCGGGAGCAGATCAGCCGAGGGTACTGCACGGTTCACCTGGTTTACCAGGCAGAAGGCGGGGGCAATACAGCTGTCAATGAGGGTGCGTTGCAGGGGTATCTCAATAGCCTCATCGACGTGGCCAGCGATACAGAGCTCTGCCTGGCAGACCTGATTCCCGTTTTGGCAGGCGCCCCTGATATTTTTAAAACACCGGTTGCGGGCGATGACCCGGCATTCGAATCCGCGCTTCAGGAAGCATTTGACCAGGCCGCAGCATCGCTCGTCGAAATGCGCGCCACTGAGGGGCAGGCCATGGCAGCGGCGGTACTGGATATCCTTTCAGATCTGCGCAGGGAAATCGACGCTATATCCAAGTTAGCAAAGACCTGGCCTCAAATTGCATTCGAGCGGATCAACGAGCGGATGCAAGCGTTTCTCTCAACGACGGAGGCGCACGTGGACCGGCAGCGCCTCGAGGCTGAAGTAGCGCTGCTCGTCGATAAGGCCGATATCAATGAAGAGCTGATCCGACTTAAGAACCACTGCGATAAACTGGCACCCCTGACCGCTACTTCAGGCCCAGTGGGTAGGCAACTCGAGTTTATCGTCCAAGAATTGGGCCGGGAGGCCAACACCGTGGCTGCAAAAGCATCGCTACCCGAAATAACAACCCGGGTCGTAAAATTAAAGACCTCCCTCGAAAAAATGAAGGAACTGGCCCAAAATATAGAGTAGAGGGCTGAATGCAAAAGTCATCCCCATTGTTGCTGATCGTTTCTTCTCCGTCAGGCGCTGGAAAGACCACGTTGTGTCGTCGCTTGATCGCGGAATTTGACGATTTGCGGTTTTCCACGTCGCATACCACACGAGCGCCACGTCCCAATGAAGTGGATGGGCGAGATTATCACTTTGTCGATACGGATGAGTTCGATCGTATGGTCGATGATGAACTCTTTATAGAATGGGCCCATGTACACGGCAACCGTTATGGTACGGCCCGGGCCGAGGTGCGAGCGGCAGCGACTGAAAAAAAAGATCTCCTTTTTGATGTGGATTTTCAAGGGGCCCGTCAGATCAAGCAACAGTGCCCCAAAGCGGTCAGTGTGTTTGTGCTCCCCCCATCCATAGAGGAGCTGAGGCGAAGGTTGCGCAAACGGGGCACCGAGAGCGCGGACTCACTACACCGGCGATTCGAAGCCGCGCTCGAGGAGATAGCCAACCACAACTTATTTGATTATCTGATAGTCAATGATCAGCTAGAACGCGCATACGACACCCTCCGCGCAGTGCTCTTGGCCGAGCGCTTCCGACACGATCGCGTCGTCCATTTGGCCGAGGCATTGCTCGATCTCTAAAGACACACCACACGATGAGCCAGATGGCGATCAACGGGAAGGGCAATCAAGTTCTAAAATTCGTCATGCTCGCGGAGGCGAGCATCCAGTCTCAGCCACCTAGGTATAGGGGTCCCGCTTTCGCAGGGACGACAGCGTGCTGGAAATAGCATAGAACTCTATAGTCCTGGCTCAACGGGTGAGGAGAGTTGTAGATATTGCTGGATTTTGTTAGGAAGAATGGGATTTCAGGCATGCGGTGCACGCGTACCAGCGAAGGGATACCCAGACGATGCCACCGCAGTGCACAACATTGAAAGGGTGATGTGTCGACATTTCAGGACATAATCATTGTCCTCGTGCCCATGATGCTCTCGTTAACGGTGCACGAGTACGCGCATGCTTGGACTGCTCTCAAGCTCGGAGACGATACTGCCTATTCTCAGGGAAGGTTGACGTTAAATCCCCTCGCCCATATCGACCCCATCGGCACGGTGATGCTACCTGTCATATCAATTCTTTTCGGCGGGCTGGGCTTGTTTGGCTGGGCAAAACCCGTACCGGTCATGCCCCATCGGTTTAGGCGCGGCGTCACCATGCGACGGGGCATGATTATCACCTCGGTCGCAGGTCCCGCATCCAATATTCTATTTGCGTTCGTCGTGGCTGGATTGATGATGATTTTGGGCAAATTCGGGATGTTAGATAGAGATAACGCCGGCCTTGTGCCCCTGTTGCTGACCAAACTTTTCGAGATCAACCTGGTCCTCGCCATTTTCAATATGCTGCCCGTGTATCCACTGGACGGCCACCGCCTGCTTCCCGAACGATGGAAGATGGCCATGGCCCGATACGGATACGTTTCGATGTTGGCCCTGCTGTTTCTCATCCAGCTGCCGCCTGTTCAATTGCTTTTCGGGTTGACGCGATACGTTCTTTCCTTTGTAATCTTGGGGTTTTGGGGGCTCTTTTTCTAGGAGCTACGATGCAGCAGTTGTCTCGAGAGGCACAGTACCTTGTAAAACTCGATGTGTTCGAGGGACCCCTCGACCTATTGCTTCACCTCATCCGAAAGCACGAGCTCAATATCTTTGATATTCCCATTGCCTTTATTACTTCTAAGTACCTGGAATATCTAGATTTAATGAAACAACTCAACCTGGACCTAGCATCAGAGTATTTGGATATGGCGTCCACACTGGTACTCATTAAGTCGCGGATGTTGCTGCCTGCGGAATCCTCACCCGAAGATGAACTCGTAGAAGACGGTCCAGATCCCAGAGAAGCATTGATTCGACAATTGCTGGAGTATCAAAAATATAAGTCAGCAGCCATGGAGCTCGCAAAGCGTCCCATGCTCGGCCGGGATAGCTTCCCTCGCGGTGCGAGTGAGAGCATTTCTGTTGACCGAGATCTGGTGACGCCGGGTTTGTTCGCGCTTTTAGAGGCCTTTCAAAGCGTTATCGCAAAAGCCTCGCCCGAGTCTGCCCATGAAATTTCTGTGACGCGCATATCAGTGTCCGATCGTATCAATCAGCTCATCGATCAGTTACGGCGCACGTCTCGGATCACCTTTGTTGAATTCTTTAAAGACCAGGTGACCCGGGGGGATATGGTCGTGACATTCCTATCGATATTGGAAATGGTAAGGCTCGGCCTCATCCGCATACATCAGACCGAGCTTCACACCGACATCCACATCCTAGCTGCCGCGTCTCTAACCGAAGCAGAGGCAATACTGGAAACGCAGATTACGGAGGAACAATGAGCAGCGAAGAGGTTGTTTCAAACGACCCTACCCCGGATAAGTTAGATGCAGAGTTAGATGAGGAAGGGGTAGATGATCAGGCAACGCCTAGCCCGAAGGATGAAGAGGTTGTTTCAAACGACCCTACCCCGGATAAGTTAGATGCAGAGTTAGATGAGGAAGGGGTAGATGATCAGGCAACGCCTAGCCCCAACGACGATGAGGTCGCTCCAAGCGAACCGCCCCAGGAAGGGACAGACGAGCAGGTAGCCCCGGGTCCGGTTAAGGTAGCAGATGCCCCCAGTGATATTCCCGAGAGCGTTCTCCTCTCACGACTGGAGAGCCTCATCTTTGTCTCCCCAGAACCCATATCGGTCCGACGGTTAGCCCGCATTCTCAGCATTCCGGGAAAGCGCGTGCGTGAGCTGCTCTCCCTTCTTACTGCCCAATACGAAGATCGGGGCATCGTCCTTCAGGAGGTTTCTGGGGGATTTCAATTCAGATCTCATCCGGGCAATGCAGGGGTGATTCGCAGTGTTTTTAAACTGAAGCCCTTGAAGATCAGCCGGGCCGCATTGGAGACCCTGGCGATCGTGGCCTATCGCCAGCCCCTTACCCGAGCTGAAGCCGAGGAGATCCGGGGCGTCGATTGCGGAGGTGTGCTAAAGTATCTCTTCGAAAAGAACCTGGTGCGCGTCATCGGACGCAAGGAAGAGCCAGGGCGGCCTATCATCTACGGCACGAGCCAAGCTTTTTTAGAGCTGTTTGGTCTCAAATCCTTGGCTTCCCTGCCTGCGCTGCACGAATTTCACGAGCTTTGGGAGGAACACCAGGAGATAGTCGACCTCGAGGCCCCGCTTGAACAGGGTCCAGATGATGCGTCACAACAAGCATCCCAGTCAGAAGCAGACGAGCTGAAAGAAGGTGAGGGGGAAGTGGATGATGTGTCAGCGCCAATGTCAGATGGGGAAGAGCCAACAGACATGAACGCAGAGATCAGCCAAGACGCGGATGTGCCGGACCAGGACGCGCTACCTGATGAAGATCCCTTTGTGTTTGTTTCCAAACGAGATGAGACTGCAAGTGAGGAGGATGAACAATGACCCGATTACACGTTAACGTAGACCACGTAGCGACCTTAAGAGAAGCGCGGGGAATCAATTATCCTGACCCCATCCCCGCAGCATCGATCTGCGAACGGGCCGGTGCCCACGGCATCACGATCCACTTAAGGGAGGACCGCAGACACATCAACGATCGGGATTTGGAGATTATGCGTAAGGTGGTTACAACGGTCCTCAATTTGGAGATGGCTGCCACAGATGAGATGATAGCCATCGCGCAGCGGGTCAAACCGGATATCTGCACCCTGGTTCCAGAAAAAAGAGAGGAGCGAACCACTGAAGGTGGGCTTGCGGTTGCCGACCAGCTCTCCGAGATTTCTGCGGCTGTCAAAGCCCTACACGATGCGGATATTCGCGTGAGTTTGTTCATCGATCCTGAAAGGAGAGAAGTCGAAGCCAGCCGTGAAGCAGGCGCTGACGTGATAGAGCTTCACACTGGGGACTATTGTCTGGCCAAGTTCGGTCACCAGGAAAAAGAGCTCATGCGCATTGTGGCGGCTGCACAAATCGGGGATGATTTGGGTCTCAGCATTGCCGCTGGTCACGGCCTGCACTACCACAACGTGACCGAGGTGGCCGGAATCGGCGAGATTGTCGAGTTAAACATAGGGCATTCCATTATTTCGAGGGCTGTATTCGTCGGTCTGGAGGCGGCGGTGCGGCAGATGCTCGAGTCCATGGGCGAGCGGTGATACTGGGTTTGGGCATTGACGTATGCCCGATCGACCGCATCGAACAGGTACTCGGGCGGCATGGGGACATTTTCTCGCGGCGTGTTTTCACCGACTCAGAGCAGGCACATGCGGGTGATGGCAGAGCCAGGGCCGAGCGACTCGCTGCCAGGTGGGCTGCCAAGGAAGCGTCTATCAAGGCTTTGGGAGGGCCTAGCGGCCTTAGGTGGCGAGACATGGAAGTGGTCAATGCCCCGAGCGGTGCGCCTGCGTTGCTTTTTCACGGACAGGCCGCGGAGCGCGCACAAGAGATGGGAGTGGTTCGCAGGTTTCTCAGCTTAAGCCATGCCGGTGGGGTCGCTGTAGCCGTGGTTATACTGGAAGGAAAAAGCGATGTGGGATGAACATGTTTTTTTAACCCGGGAGCAAATGCAAACGTACGACCGCATTGCCATCGAAGAAGTGGGCATACCCGGCCCCGTACTCATGGAAAATGCCGGGCGCGGCGCCGCTCGCATCGCTGTCCGCATGGGTAACGGCGGCCGCCGGTTTGCCATCGTTGCTGGCCCTGGGAACAACGGTGGCGATGGATTTGTCATCGCGCGCCATCTGCTCAACCAGGGGTTGAAGGTCACGACCTATCTCGCAGTGCCAAGAGAAAAAATAAAAGGCGACGCGCGCCTCAATCTCGACATTCTAGAGACAATGACACCAGTGATAGTAGACATCACAGGCCCTGGGGCTGCCAAGGATTTAACCCGCGCCTTAAACAACAGCGACTGTGTGGTGGATGCCCTGCTCGGCACTGGCGTTTCCCGCGATGTGGAAGGCCGGTTGGCCGATATTATCGAAGCAGTCAATCGGTCTGAAACACCCGTAATAGCAGTGGACATCCCCTCTGGCCTGGATGCGGACAGGGGCGTGCCCTGGGGCACGGCCGTACAAGCGCAGCAGACGGCGACGTTTGGCCATTTAAAGCGCGGGCTTATCCTATATCCCGGAGCCAACCTGGCAGGCGATGTGCACGTGGTCCCAATCGGCGTGCCTGGATTTGTATCGGAAAAGGCGGGCATAGACGGTCGCATCATCAGTGAAAAATACGCGCGAAACAAAGTCCCCAAGCGTCCACGAGATGCCCACAAGGGCACGTTTGGTCATTTACTGGTCGTGGCCGGGTCCTTTGGAAAGACCGGTGCGGCGGCAATGGTCGGAAAGGCGGCCATGCGAAGCGGCGTGGGGCTTGTCACTTTAGGGACGACGGCCAAAGCCCAACTCGCCCTTGAGTCAAAATCCCTGGAGGTCATGGTTGACAACATCATCGAACGGACCGACGCACCGCTCACTGAAAAGACCACCAAGCGGATCGGACAGCTCCTGGAAGGAAAGCAGGCAGTCGCGGTCGGCCCCGGGCTTACCACGGCCGCTGGCATCTCTGCCCTTGTCATGCGAATGCTGCAGATGATCGAGGTACCAGCAGTTGTGGACGCGGACGGCATCAATATTATGGCCAAAGATCCGTCTGGAGCGAGCCGCATCTCAGTACCAATGGTACTCACACCCCACCCAGGGGAGATGTCGAGACTGGTAAACAAGAGCGTTCCGGCAATTCAAGCGGACCGCATCGGCATTACCCGTGAGGCAGCAAAAAGCCATCAAGCGGTCATCGTTCTCAAAGGGTCGCATACGGTGATCGCAGCGCCGGACGGACGGGTATTCGTCAGCACCACCGGCAATTCAGGCATGGCCTCTGGGGGCATGGGCGACGTACTGACCGGTATCATCGGTGCATTCCTAGCTCAAAAGTTAGATCCTCTAGATGCAGCCATCCTCGGCGTATACATCCATGGCGTTGCAGGTGACAAAGCATCTGAACGCACAGGTAACTGCAGCCTCATCGCCTCTGACGTCATTGACCAGCTACCAGTGGTCCTCAAAGAATGGGGTGTCTGAGAAGCACCTAATCAAGTATGTTATCCAAAATATAGCGAATAGACGCCACCTGATGACAGATGCGGGCTTGCTAAGCACTTAAGCAAGCGCCGCGCTGGGTTTTCCTAGGCTGCGAGCTTATCGCAAAGTTCTAATCCGTAATGCATTGACGTGCCTGGAATAGCTACCGAGTAGGTCCCCCATTGAGTGGGATAGGTTGGCGATGTCACTTGAAGAACGAACAAGTAGGTGGAAATGGTTGGGATTGAGTGAGGATCCGTGAATCTCGATACCACCGGCCCCATTTTATCCGGGGGTTTGGGAAAGAACTGTACTTTGGCAATTAAAGGCAGGGGCCTCCTTGGTCGATGCCGATTTCCCCAAAGTCCTCAACACCATTTTTACAATGGTTTGCATAAATCGTACACAACTGACTATCGCATTGTAGGGGCCAGTGTTCCCCCAAGATATGGCTGTGGACTTCATCGTGTTCACCACAGTTATCGCCGGACGCTCCACAGTACGGCGCATCTGGATCCAGGTGACACGTATCGACATCAGGGAACCAAGTCTTTGGATCGCACGATTGATCACCACAAAGGGGATAACTGGGACTCGGATTGCCATAACAGTCCTCAAACTGACTGATATGGTGAACCGCAGCGTAGAGTTGATGCATCCACTCATGGGTGTACACCCCATTGACTGCACAATTTATCGGTATGGGAGACCCCCCCGTGAAGGGTACCCAGCTGTATCCAGCACCGGCGAGTTCTGCCTCATGAGCGCCGTACGCTCCTCCGCAACCGCCAATACCAGTGTGATAACCCGTTTCCCGATCGAGAATATGATGACTGACAATAACAAAATCGGTTTGCGGACTCAAATACTGCACCAGGTATTTGCTCGCATCCCAGGGGTACAGGTATGGTCCAGCGCCCCAGACGCCCATTTCCATTTCTACGGACTCGGTCACATCGTGAAAATCTATATCTAACTCGAGCAGCTTGTCTGGCGTATTTGGATCATTTGTCCAATTGAAAACCTTGTTTCTCATTTCAGTAATCTCAGTGTGAATATGAGTGACTTCACTTTCAGTCAACGTCGATCGGAAACAATGCACATGATCGGCGTCAGAAACTCGCGGATCACTGGGCTCCAAGATCTGAAGATCATCATATGAAAACCGAACTTGAGGAATTTCGTTATCATCTTCAAATTCAAAACAATCATCAGAACTCGTTGTAATTAGAACGTTGTCGACACCTGCTTCAATGAGGCTCGGAGTTCCCGCATCAGCGGCGCGGATACGCAGTTGAATGCTTTGACCAGAAAACTCAGCCAAACTGACTTCTATCGTGTCCCACGTCGGTGGTACATCAGATGCTGATCCGGTTTTTTCAAAGATTGTTACTGGCGCACCGGTATTGAGTACTTCAATCATTAGAAAATCGTCAACTGTTGCATTGTTCATATGTGCAAAATAGTAGCTCAACGATAGTTCAATACTGAGTGCTTGCGGAAGCTGAATGGGGGATGACAGCACCGTAGTCAAGCCACCATCAATGTCGTGGCTACCAATGCCAGATCCCGCAAGCGCGCCTGTAACCAAAGTGTAGTCTCCGCTGACTGGTTCACAATTTTGATAATCTGTACACTGAGGTTCTGCCCTTTCCCAACGACCTGTTTGAGCAGAATCGTCTCCATCTGGATTTACTGTCCACCCCATTCCTCGTTCAAAATCGTCATAAAAAAGACCACATGGCTTGCCCACGGCACAGGCGCGAATATCCCTGAACACGATCATATCCAAATGATAGCGCGATCCATCAGAATCTGTAGTGAATACATGTGAAGGAGAAAATGGGGAAGCGTCTGAACCGCAGTTGGCACTGACCTGAAACTCGTACTGTGTTTGGGAGACGAGATCGTTGAGCTCAAACTGAGTATCCAACATATGGGTAATCAACGTCCACGTTCCGTCAGCCACCTCTTTGTAACGCAAATCATAGCTATCTGCACCAATTACCGAATGCCAACTCAAAGTAGCTCCGTTTTCTGTCAAATTATCTGCTACCAATCCCGTCGGTGATTCGCAGTTGCCGGTGTTGGAAACAGAAATGAGAACATCGTCGATAGCGGCCTCTATCAACGTGCCCGAACTCGTCCCGTCCGCCACTTCAATCAGCAGGCGTATATCTCGACCAGAATAATCATTTAGCCCTGTTGAAAATTCTTCCCAACTGGCCCCATCGACAGCGGATGAACCGGTCTCTTCCAATAATTGCACAGTTGACATGCCAGCAGACTCAATCGATATGCGCAAGTAATCATTCGTATTGGCAGTGCTGTAATGGGAGAAGTAGTATTGAAATGAAAGAGTGATGTCCCCCTGACTGGGCAATCGGATTTCCGGTGAGTGAATGGAAGTGGTTCCGTTATCGACATCATTGGATCCGGCTGAGGCGCCCGAAGCACCGGTGACCAGATCATTTTGACCACTCGGCGTGACGCCGAGTTGATAAACAGTACCATAATAGTTGGTCTCAACAGGATTAGCGCGTTCCCAAATACCCGTCGTTGCTGTATCCGTACCATAGGGATTCACGACCCAGCTCTTGTTTGATTCAAAATCATCAAAAAACACCACGGTATTTGGTTCTGTACTCTCTGTCGTAAAAGAAAAGGCAGTGCTATACGGCGAAGACTCTTGACCGCAACTGGCACTGACCTGAAACTCATATTGTGAGCTGGGCATCAAATCGTAGAGGTGATATTGCACTTCCAATACAGGTGTAATCATTCTCCAGGAGCCATCAGGCGCTTCTCTGTAACGCAACGTGTAGCTATTCGCACCGACAACCGGATTCCAACTCAAATCGGCACTGCTTTCGGTTATTGCATTTGCATTCAAACCTTGTGGTGCCTCACAGCCTGTCGTGTGCTCAATTGAGATCAGCACATCGTCGATGGCAGCTTCTACTAAAGTACCTTGGGCTGGGCCATCCGCTGCTTCAAATAAAATATGAATACTATGGCCGGCAAAATTATTTAGACTGGTCGTAAATGATTCCCAAGCTGCTCCGTCGTAGTCGGACGAGCCTGTCTCATTTAGTACAGTTGACGTCGGGATTCCGTCTGCTTCAATCAAGACACGAAAGAAATCCCCGGCATTGGCACTGTTATAATGAGACATGTAATATTGAAATGATAAGGTAATGTCCCCACTGGATGGCAACTGAATTTCCGGTGAGCGAATAGAAGTGGTACCGTTATCAATATCGTCCGTCCCCACTCCTCCACCTAGTGCTCCTGTAACGAGATCATAGACCCCGCTGGGTGATGTACCGAGTTGATACGTAATCCCACCATAACTGGTTGTCTCAGGATTGGCGCGTTCCCAAATCCCAGTAGTTGCTGAATCAGTGCCATTCGGATCGACAATCCACCCCTTGTCCGTTTCGAAATCATCAAAAAACAGTTGTTCAGCCGCATACTGCAGGCCGCTACTGACTTCGTTGTTAGAATGGTCAGACTCGCGCCAGTTGTCGTCAGATTCGAACTCTTCGCAAGAAATGGTCAGAAACGACAATATTGAAAATATGCCGTAACACAATCCGGATATCAGCGATGAAATAGCAGGTCGGTTTTTTTTCCTTTCCTCATTTTTCATTGTAATAGCTCCTCTTTACAAATTAGTTCTAGATCCGTTCAACACGATGAATCGCATTTAAACGGATGTTGTTGAAAAGAAAATTTTTTTACAATTTTTTAACTAATTACTCATACTACATAAATATTATCACCATATGGATCAAATCATCTTACTGATACCTCTGCTGATATATATAGAGAATCAACCGAAGTACCATTCAGTAATAAGCAGTGAGCCCCACCGGTGCCAACACTCTCTGCTATTTTGAATAGTGCGCTTTTCAACCAAAAGTTCAGTTTGAAGCCAAAAAAAATGCGCCATTGTGATAAGACGTGAGGGTCTCCACAATTGTGGCACATAGCCCCTGAAACCTTTTTTCAGGCCCTACACACTGTCGGCGACGGATACGATCACGCCTAAATACGCCGCTAGATAACACCAAACCAATGCGTTGAGGCTAGTATGGCAGAAAACCTGAATGATTCTTAACTGTTAGATATTATTATTGTTTTTATCAAAGCTTCGCCTGCGATCCCTGCCTGGCACAACATCTGCAGAATGCCAAGGCGCTTGGGCAGCCAGCAGCCCTTGATGAGATTGAGCCCCAAAATTGTGGCTCAGAGACCCTGAAACCTTTATTCGACTCCTATCTACTCCCGGCAACGGTTTGGATCACGCCTAGATGCGACGCTGCAGGATTGTGAGTTTGTAAAAACTAGAACTGTCCCTCGCACTCTGCAATAGCTCGCTCTAGTAAATCCAGAACTCCGATATCCAAAGCCCAACGCCGCATGTAGTCGTAGTCGAGGTTTTTTCCTTGCACTTTCAAGACGCCGAGCACATCCCTCCACTGTCTTTCGGCGACTTCATCGCCCAACCGGAACCATTCGAGCTTGTTAAGTACGGTGTCCTCAGGCGAAGAGAGGAAGAACTTTCGAGCATTTTCTCCCTCTTCGAGGGTGTCGCCCACCATCCTTTCAAACGCCTGTCTGTCGTACGCGCGGGTTTTGAGCACGAAGACATCGATTTTAATCATCGTTTCCAAATGGATGAGGTTGAAACAAGCTCGACGTCGGACTGCGTCGGCCACCATTTTTTCGTCGATGTAGTAATCCCGGGACATAATTTTGGCAAACGCGGCAACGTCTTCTCGTTTCAAATCAGCCACCAGATCAACGTCCAGCGTCGCGCGGGCGAGACCATGGGTGGAGCTGGCCACAGAGCCGCCGATGTGATAGCGAACACCTAGCTCTTCGAAAGCCACAATCACGGGATCTAGCGCGACGAGAATGTCCGCTTCGCTCAACTGTCTCTTCCCTGAAGATAGAAGTGTACTGCCTGGGCAATCTCTTCGCCGTAATGCAGTGAAACAAAGGCGAGCAGATTCTCCTGCTCAGTGGCGTTTGAGTTCGCCCGCCGAATCGCCCTCCTGGAAAGGTCCATGGCCGTTCTGCTCAAAGAGCGCACCAGGGCGAACCGTCGTTTGGCGCCGGCCTTCCTGAGCAACTGCACTTGGACCTTTTCTGCGGTGGGGTCCGTATCTGTCGGTGAAACGTTCATGGGCAAAGTATAGCTCGAAGCATTCAACAAAACTATACATGAAAACAAGAAGCCTAAATGCGAATTGCAAGGTTTCGTACAAAGCCCGGGGAAACCGAGCGAGCGGGTAGCTAGATAAGTGATGCCAGCGTACAGCAGGTCGTGAAAGGCCGAAAAAAAAGCAACGCGGCGGCGGTTGGGATCACGCCTCAACGCGCCGCTTTATGGCACCGATCACATGAGGTGGCACGCGCACGGTCCTAAGTCTAAGCAATCCTTAACCGCATGATATTATAATATTTTTTTATGTTCTTGTCTGCGATGCAGGCCTGGCACAACACCTGCAAACCCCCAAAGCGTTTGGGCAGCCCTTTAATAGATTGAGCTCATTCTTTTGGTTCTATTGCTGATTGAAACAGGAGGTAAATGATTGTGGCGCAACAGACGACAAACACTAACCGACGACGCATACTGAAGGTCTATACCATCGTGGAAAAGCCCGGATCTCAAAGGGGATATTGGTTAAACATCGGGCTGGCATCGGACAATCGGGATGGATCCATCAGCGTCAAACTAGACGCCCTGCCCATGAACGGCCTCCTTAATATCCGAGAACAAGAATCGGGCAAAACACACACGGGTCGTCCGAGTAGGGACAAGCAGCCACCTGAGGGGTGGCAGTAAGGAGAAATCACATGCAAAAGAGAATTCATCGTTTAGCACCCTGGGTATTGGTCGCATTGATATCGCTGGCGAGCAGCGCCATGGCTGCCGAAGGCGCATCCAACACGGCTAAGGTCAACGTCAATACTGCCACAGAAGTCGAGCTGGCCTATCTTCCTGGCATTGGCCCGTCCAAGGCGGCGGCCATTGCCAAGTATCGCACCAAGCGGCCATTCTCAAAGATAGAGGAACTCATGAGGGTCAAGGGTATTGGACGCAAAACCTTTAACAAAATGCGCCAGCACCTTACTGTCAAGGGCGTCACTACCCTCAAGGCCGATCTAACCCCAACGAAGTAGCGCCCGTTTCGCTGCCACCTATCCAAGACATTAGGGTTGCCATCCTGGCCTGGCGCGCGCCATGGCAGCAACTAAATCGTCCTCCAATCTATCCATTGCCGCGAGCTTGGCATACGCTGACTGAAATGCTGGATTGAGTGCCAATGCACCCTTTAGGTATTTCAACCCCAGGCGTTCATTGCCGTCTTCTAGATTTGCAATAGCGTAGTTGTACAATATATCCGGCCCATCTACCCCTTCTTCTCGCAACATCGTGATCAGGAATAGGGCGCGATATAGGGATCTACCACCACGGCGCACATTGAGTCGAATCTGTTCCAGTGTCGTCTGCCAGGATTCATCCAATCCCCCGGCTTTTGTCACTTTTTTTGACAACTGATAGAGAAGCCTGTCAGCATCGGCGCGGTCTCCTCTGAGGCTCATCGCTTGGGCTGACAGGGCTGCGAGCTCTGAAGTCCATGGACCCGCGTTCTCCAATAGGGGTGCGATCTTTTCGGGAATATCAGGTACATTCTCAGTATTGGCCTTGGTGAGCAGGGCTGCGTAAGCGGTCGCTGGATGCTGTGTCATCTGGCTCGCTTGCTCAAGGAGCTCCGGTAAAAGCCCTTCTTTTTTTGCCTTGAGCGCCGCAAGTATCTGAAGCGCAATGGCTGTGGGATCTGTAACACCCTCTAACACTTCCAGGGCCTTTTCCGGCATGTCCAACTCGAGATAGGCCGAGCCTAGGGCGCACAATATTGGACTGCCATCCGGGTCCAGTTTCCAGATGTTATTAAGGCGGGTCGCAGCAGCATCAATACCCGCGATCCACCAGGAGACCATGGCGGCGTCGATCTCCAACCTCAGATTGGAGCCAGCGGCACTCTCCACGTGAGCAGCAGCGGTTTTAAGATCGGCTGGTTTCTTTCGGCCTCTCAAGAGCCCAATGGCAAGGGCGTCGATACAGGAAGCGGGTTCTGTTTCTTCTTTTTTAAGGGCCTTGAACGCGCTGCTGGGATCGTTTTTATGCCAGGCATCCATGGCCTCGCCACAGGAAAGTAGCTCCGGAGACAGTGCGGTTACAAGGCGGGATATGCCGTCTGCATCACCAGCTGCTTTGAGTGCATGATAGAGCTCCACAGCGACCCATTGATCTGCCGCGTCGATGCGCTGGGGCAAGTTCGCTAGGGCCGTTTGGGTATCTCCGGATCGGATGGCTAGGATCCACCTCATTTTCTTCGTCCGGACCCTGTATTTCTGGGTTGCCGTAAGCGCATCGAGGGTCTTCTCAGCTTCTCGTGTGCGGTGATAAGCGAGGAGACACTGGGCGCGGATGTCTAAGATTTCGGCCGAGGTGATATCGGGGTGCGCGTCGAGCCACTTGAGGGCTGCCAGGGGGCTTTGGCCCTGTTGCAGTGCAACGGCTTTCCAAGCGAGGACCTCGGGTTTGAGCACTTCGTCGACAATGTTGTCAAACGCGATAATCGCCCGTTGCGGCCGTTCGAGCAGCAATTCGACCCGACCGATGAGAAAATAGCCCAGTTTCATTAGCTTTGGTGGCGCTTTTTCGATAATGCGGGTAAGAGCGTCGATATCAGCGGCCATGGTAGCAACTCGCCCTGCATCAGGCGGGGATGCGTGCCACTTTGGCAGGGAGAGGGCAATAGCAACGAGGGTGCTGTAGACGTGCGCTGGGGACACTGCCGTAAGCTGTTTTGCCAATTCGGCCGCGCGTTGGCGATGTCCGGCCTCAAAGGTTCCCACCATGTGGGCGATAAGTAGCGGCAGATAGGTTGGAAATTTTTTTCTCGCGGCGTCAAAGGATGCCTGCGCTTGTTCAATCTTCCCAGCATCGGTGAGCGCGAGGATATGCACGAGTGCCAAGCGGGGTTCGTTTGGATACACGGTCTGCTTTTCGTTCGATAGTTTAAGGGCGTTATCGAGATTGCCCTGGATATACGCCAATAGCGCTCTCGCAGCCCAAGCCACGCTGCTCTCTTCTCCTGAAGCCAAGGCGAGAGCGGTTTGCGCTTGCTTTGCGCGCTGGTGCGCTGGTCCCAAAAGCACGGCTTCCAGTGCGGCATGCCAGGCCCATGAAACCTGTGCGTTGGGTTGATTGGGATGGGCTTGGGCCAGCTCATGCAGGGTATGGCCTGCGGATTGAATTTGCGGAATTGTTCCGATTGCCTGGGCGCGGTGTGCTTCTTCGATGGTGCGCGCTACCCCCCTTGCGACCAGTAAATCCCTCGTGATCAGTCCGACTGTAGCGAGGATAACGGTTATCGAAAACGCCAAAAGGGGCCAGCGAACCCGGCGCCAGATCCTGATGGATTTGGGCATTGTAAGTACGGGAATTTCGCTATCTGTCGACCCGTTGCCGAGTAAGGACGCCCGCTGCTCCACTTGTTGAATAGCAGATGGCGTATCATCTCGTCCGGGTTTTTCTGGTGAATTATCTCGCGCCACCGCCTTGGGTCCGTTTTTCCTTGTGTACTTCTTCTTAGGTGAGGCCTTTCAATATTTTTACGAACTTCGATGCTGATCCCACGCGATCGGGTTATTTGCTCTGATTTATCCGCTCGCGCACGGCCGCGTATTTTTTGTCCAAGGCTTGCTGCTTTTTGATCGCCGCCAATCTGGCGTCTGCAGTGGCGACAAAGCTGCCTGCCTTTGATTGGGTTTGCGCATACTCCTTGTAAGCCCGCCAGGCCGCCTGGGCCGCATCGAGCTGATAGCGCAGCTCTTCTACCACCGCAATTGAAAACAACCCCTTGGCGTAGAGCACCGGGTCCTTATCACCGGCCATGGTCGTAGCGGTTCTCAAGGTGACGATGGCGTCGTCGTATCGGGCCAACCTGGCCTGGGTCCATCCGATGAAGTAGTAGCTGAGGGGATCGCCCGGGACCATTTCCTTGGCAGATTGATACGCTTTTAGGGCCTTTTCGTATTTGCCCTTTTCATAAAGCCCATGCCCTTTGGCGAGCTCACCTTGAAACGAAGCCGGCGTATCATCGGATTTTGCGTTTTGAGCAACAGTAGTTATGGAAATTACAAGGAAAATAGCTGTGAAAATAACACTTCGGAACATTGTTCCTCCCTTTGCTTTGACTTCAAACAAACGGACTCTGAGATTGTATACATTAAATGAAGCAGTTTTTAAAGGGGTAGCACTATACGAATGGATAGTGGCGATCTTAAAGAAACAAAAAAAGACAAAAATAGAAACCAATCACAGATTTGGTCGATATGGAAACCGATATGACTATCCCTTTAGCGCGAGACGTCATCGGCGCGTTGAGCGACCTGATCTGGCCGCCCAGGTGCGCGGCGTGTGGCGTACGGATTGCCAGTGGCCCGCTCACGGGTGAGCTCACAAGTGTATTCTGCCGCGTCTGCGCCGAAACGATAGTGTTTTCGTCAGATCCGGTTTGCACGCGCTGCGGGATACCATTCGAAGGCGCGGGACCGAGCCATAAGTGTGGTATGTGCAGTACTGATGTACCTGCATTTAGGACCGCGCGAGCCCCTTTCCTATACGGTGGGGCGGTTGCAGATGCGATTAGACATTTGAAATACGGGTCAGCACTGCATCTCGCCCGACCCCTGGGGCAGCTCCTGGCCCATCTCGCGTGGGATGCACGGCCAAACCGCTCTCAAAGATGGGACATGGTGATACCAGTGCCGTTGTTTCGCACGCGATTACGGGCACGTGGGTTCAATCAATCAGCCCTCTTGGCCCGTTATCTAGCAAAAGCGGTAGCGATACCGCTTTGCACTGATCTGCTCGTTCGTGTGCGCGACACAGGAAGCCAAGCAGGACTGACGCGCGTCGAGCGCAGGTTGAACGTCAACGGGGCGTTTCGCGTTCCCCGAAAAAAAGGCGTATTAGACCGCCGCATCATTCTCTTTGACGATGTGATCACCTCGACGGCCACGGTACGGGAGGCTGCCCGAACGCTCAGTCGGTCGGGTGCCCACGCGATAGATGTCATTGCTTTTGCACGGGCAACGGGTTGCTCATTTTAGGGAAAGGATTAAAACCACAGTTTAGATGATAAAGAAGCGAACAATAAAAGACCCTGATGTCAAAACCGTATGCCGCAATCGGCGCGCGCGGCGAGAATACCACATTGAGGATACCATGGAGGCAGGCCTGGTGCTGAAGGGCACCGAGGTGAAGTCCCTGCGCGATGGGCGGGGGGACCTAGCAGACGCATATGCAACGGTGCAAAACGGCGAGCTCTTTCTCATCGGCTCTCATATCGCGGCGTACGAGAAGGCATCCCACTTCAATCACGACCCCCGCAGGCAGCGAAAGCTCTTGATGCACAAGCGCGCAATTCAGAAGCTAAGCACCAAAATTCGCGAGCGGGGCTATACCCTCGTCCCTTTGGAGATCTACTTTAGGAAAGGGTTGGCCAAGGTCTTACTGGGGCTCGCCAAAGGGCGCAAACAGTACGATAATCGGGACCTCATCCGAAAGAAAGAAGAACGGCGAGAAATGCGCGACTCCATGAGAGATGGTGTGAAACCATGAACCGATCTGCGACACCGCCCCATGTGAAACCTATTCCAGATCCAAAACCCATCGGCTACGCAGGCGATCTTCTCACGGTTCTCTCTGTGGCCAAGATACCCCCTGGAACACGGGTTTCCCTCGACCTGACCTTGGGGAGCCCGCCCCAACCGGTATCCCTTTTAGGAAAGATTGTCTCTGTCAAGGCAGCAGGCACGGACCAGGTGGCCCTTGTCCTTCGCCTTCACAGCACAACCAAGCATCAAAAGGCATTGCTCAGCGGCATTGGTAGCCCTGGCCCTATGGAACCGGTTGCTGTGCACTCACCAAGTGGGCCTTCCCTGTCGATTGCACTCCTGATGTACAACGAAGTGGCGAATGTGGCATCGGTGATCGAGGAAACCCTTGTCTTTTGTCGGGCATCGCTCTCGGATTTTGAAATTATCGTTGTCGACGACGGAAGCACGGATGGATCAGCCGCAGTGGTGGCTTCTTATGCCGAGAAGGAACCGCGCGTACGGCTGATGCAGCATGGGACAAATCGAGGCATGGGTGCGGGAATTCGAACTGCGATTGAATGCGCGACAAAGGACTATTTCATTTACAACGCCTGTGATGGGCAAATCGCGGCGACTGAGATCGGCCGACTCCTGCCTGTGCTCAAAACGGCCGACATTGCCTTGTCCACCTATTCGAATCAGAGAGAGACCTTGACCCGGGAAGCGATCAGTCGGGGATTTCGGATCTATCTTTGGCTCGTGGCCGGCATCCGCTTTGAGTTACAAGGTTTGTTCCTCTATCCGACCCGAACGGCCCGGGATTTGGCGCCGCTCATCCGGGCCAATACGTTCTTTTTCAGCTTTGAACTCGTTCAGCGAGGGATTGACAGGGGCCTGACGATCGCCACGACGCAGATGGTTTGCCGGGACCGGGTATCTGGTGCATCCAAAGTCGCCAATCCGCGGCGCATCCTTAAGGTTGGCAAAGAGGCGCTCAGCTTTGGCCTGAGAAATCGCGTTCTGCGTGGGCATTAGGTTTGTGTTTATGAACGACGTCCCCTATTCAATGGCGCACGCGCCCCAGCACGAGGCCATACTAGCTGTCCAGACCGCGGCGCTCGAGGCTGTGGCGCCCAGGCCTGCGATTGTGCGAGCCCTTGCGCTTCAGGGAGACCGACTCACCGCAGGCGGCACAGGTTGGGATCTAAACAGTACGGGCCGCATTCGTGTGCTCGGTGCAGGCAAAGCAGCGCAGCTCATGGCGCGTGGCATTCTCGATCTGGCCGAGCATCGGGTCACCGACGGTTTGGTGATTGTAAAGCGCGATCAAATCGATACTTCTGTCGCCATAACACCGATTGAAATTGCAGAGGCAGCCCATCCCATTCCAGACGAGACCAGTGTGATTGGGGCTGCGCGTATTGTAGGTATGGCCGATGCATTGGGTCCAGCGGACCTAGCCTTGGTAATCATCTCAGGAGGGGCGTCTGCGCTGCTGACCTTGCCTGCTGGCGACGTCACCCTGGAAGAATTGCAACGTACCACAGACCTGCTGCTTCGGGCCGGCGCAGCTATTGGAGAGATCAATGTGGTGCGGCGCCACTTGAGCGACATCAAAGGGGGCCACCTTGCCAGGCGGATCTATCCGGCGCGTACGATCTCCTTGATACTATCGGACGTCATTGGGGATGCGCTCGATACCATTGGATCCGGCCCTACTGCCCCTGATCCAACAACTTTTGCCATGGCTTTAGATGTCATTGAGCGATACCAATTGCGAGATAAGATGCCGGCGGCGATCATGGGGCATCTTGAGGCAGGTCAACTCGGTCGAGTGGCTGAGACCTTAAAACCTGAAGATTCGATCTTTAGCACCGTGCACAACGCACTCGTCGGGTCCAATCAAGTGGCTGCAGAAGCCGCGAGGGATACTGCAGCAAGGTGCGGCTTCAATGCCAGACTGGTCACCACAACCCTACAAGGGAAAGCCAGGGACGCGGGTTGCCGAGCAGGGCGACTGGCCAAGGAGATCCTATCTGGCGCCAGTTCACCACCTCGTCCTGCGTGCTTAATCCTAGGCGGCGAGACGACAGTGACTGTGCGAGGACCTGGGAAAGGCGGTCGCAACCAGGAGCTTGCCTTAGCAGCGGCACTCGAAATCGCGGGCTGCGACAATGTGCTCATCACGGCTCTGGCAACAGACGGTCAAGACGGCCCCACAGATGCGGCTGGGGCAGTTGCCACTGGAGACACGGTATCCCGTGGCCGCAAACTCGGACACAATGCAGAGCAACACTTAGACCAGAACGACGCCTATCCCTTTTTTGAGGCGCTTGGAGATCTCATCTACACAGGGCCGACCTGGACCAACGTAGCCGACCTGCTATTTATTTATGTGTTCTGACGGTCCAGCGACGAGAATCCGAGTGCCAAAACCATTGACAGGCAAGAGGGACTGAGGGAAAAAGGAGTGTTTTTTGCTGAGCTGCGCCCATGGCTCAGGTGGATAGAGCATCGGTTTCCTAAACCGAGGGTCCCAGGTTCGAGTCCTGGTGGGCGCGCAATTTTTATTTAATAATTTTAATATATTAGTACGATGGAGATTTTCAAGCTACCACACCTTTAACTTCCGTGTAAGCACTGTGTAAGCAAGTGCGCTTATTCGCTCCGCTTTATCGTCGTATCGATAACGACCACAGATCGGCAAAAACCATACGACCTCCCAGGCCAAAATCCCTGCCACCAACCAATAATGACCTGCCAATTCTTCCTCGAATGTCGTACAACAACCATTGTTTCGCTACGCGAACAATACGAAGAAAATGAGCGTCTTTTAGGATGTCAACATGAGATTTTACAATTCTCAACGAATGCTTCGCCCCAAGAAGTGCATGGACAGATGGCCGTCATCGAGAAAACGGCAAAGGGCGTCCCGTTGATTGCGCGCATGTCGCAGCTCGTATGCATCGAGGTTTAAATGCTAACTCTCAGTGCCTGGATTCATCTCTTCCCATCTCCTCCATATCCCCCAATTTCGGCCGTTAAA
The DNA here is from genome assembly GCA_030065855.1 of Myxococcota bacterium. Lineage (GTDB taxonomy): Bacteria > Myxococcota_A > Polyangia > JAAYKL01 > JAAYKL01 > JASJCT01. The sequence goes on along the minus strand of JASJCT010000116.1, from coordinate 780 downwards.
ACTTACTTCGCCGGTGGCTTTTCAGTCTTTTTTAAAAAGAACACTCTGTATGCGTAGTAAAGGAAACATACAATCAGGAAAATTTTCATTATCACGGGCAGGCCAACAGTATCCTGGCTGATGATGAGAGCAATGTCGACCATCCAAACCAGTGAAGCAAGCACAGCTAACACTGCAAATGTCTTCTTTAGCATTGATGATTACTCCATTTCTTTGTAAAGCGTATGACGCCTACCTGGATTAATAAATATCAACTGTCAGTGCCCCATTTCTGCATTTCCATGTGATCCGCCTCTAAGATTGACATCCCGGTTCAGAGTGTAAATCGTATCATCCGGCCGGGGGAAGAATTGGGGAGGGAAGAAGAATTGGGGACACAGTTTATTTAATGAAGTTCCGATGCGATACACCTAGGAGCAACCCCTGATTGTAACGAGCCGTTCAAACAGCCGTGTTACGCGATCGACGCCTACCTACTTCTATTCTAACGGGACTGTTTTGGGATTTCTGAAGAGCTCAGTGGATATTATGCAGTTCGGGAAGTTAGGATCTATTGGTTTTCCCGATCCCGGACCCTCTGGCTGTTTTTATCTTTACAAGACTGTTATTCCCTCACTGCGCTGTGCTCCGTTGCTCTCGCAGGCTCATGTATAATCCTCCCATCTGTGCTATCGGGTGTTTGCGCCGCTTGTATTGTCCCTCTTCTCGCAACCGCTCTATCTGACTTTCGATGAACGCTTTGTTCCCTATCACCACCCCATCTACAAAATGCCGCACCCG
>JASJCT010000115.1 GCA_030065855.1 Myxococcota bacterium | reverse complement strand
TGTAGGTTCCCAGATTATCCAACCGGCGTGATCTCGATTGGAAATATCGACTGATGGAGGTGAAATCTCACAGTGTCGTGTACGATGGGATGAAATGGAAAGTTGGATAATTTTGGGAAATGGGTGATGGGTAGTGGATTAGAAGGGCGAGTTTTGGATCTGTAGGACGCGGTGTTCGTGGTCCATCTCGGAATTGTATGCGGCGATTTGCTCTCTTATTCTTACGCAACTCTCGGCGAGAGTGTGAATAATGAATGTGGATCGGTTGACTTTTTCGCCGTCTGTAACTGCCCACATGATTTCTTGAAAGTCTGGATAGTCTCGATCGATGGCGATTAAGGTCATCGCCAGGGTGGCATCGAGGAGGGAGATGAGGGCGCGCGCGGGTGTGTGACCGACCTGGTACTTACTGGCCAGGGAGATTTGTTCCTGCATAGTATCTGGGTGAGTAGCGGTATCGAGGTTCATTATTTCACCTCCGGCAGCGCGGTTTGTACGTGTTCCTCGGTTACAGTTTTCGCTTTGTCAAGGGCAGCGGCGAGGAGAGCGTGATGAGCGAGGAGGCCGATTTTTCGGGGCAGGCCGTTGGTGGCCTGAAAGATGGCTTCTACCGCAGCGGGCTCGAAAAGGGGGAGTTCGCAACCGGCGCGTTTGGTCAGGTGGCTCAAGTATTCATCGACTTCATCGCGAGTTAATCCGGGGAGATGGTAGCGTACGACGATGCGTTGATTGAGGGCTTCGTGGACGGCCATGCCGAGGCGTCTTCTCAGCTCGGTTTGACCGGCAAAGAGAAGGCAGAGGCGGTTTTCGGAATCCATGGCATAATTGGTGAGCAGTCTCAATTCTTCGATGACATCGTTGCGCAAACAGTGGGCCTCGTCGATGATGAGGACGGTGTGAATCTTGGCGTCCACACATAACCGGGTGACTTCTTCTCGAATGCGTTTGTACAGTGCGGCGCGGTTTCTCTCGGTGGGGAGCCCCAGCTCCCAGGCGATGGTTTTGTACAGGTCCATGGGGTTGCCGGTGGACAGGGGGACGTAGAGGGTTTTGTAAACGCCGGTGTGTAGAGTGGCGACCATCTTTCGACAAGCGGCGCTTTTTCCGGCCCCAGGGTCTCCTGTGAGGAGTCCGATGCCCCTCAAGTCGACCAGGTGTTTGAGTCTCGTGGATAGTTCCGCCATGGAAGCAGAGACGTACATTTCATCAGGGGGAATGTTGCTTTCGCACGGATATTGGGCAAACCCGAAATGTTTGAGGTACATTATTGAATCTCCTTTCCGTTTCGCATGTTCCTGAGCTTGAGCGTTGATTCGGGTTGGTCAGGCAGCAGCTCGGCTCGTAGCGCCTTGGTATCGTGGTTTCGTTTGACACGACAGTTGGCGTAGACATCGACGACATTGGCGGTTTCGATTTTCTTTCCATCGTGCCAAATGTCCACCGGCGCGCCGGGCCTTGCAGGGTCGTGCTTGATGACCACCGATTGACCGACTAATGATGCGTCCACTTCGTAAACCGTTCCGTTGAGACTGACCGTGCGGTCCTTTTGGACCTTGCGCTTGTCGGTGAAGAGAAACATCTCTCTCAAATCGACTTCTGGTCCTGGGGTTCGTAGTTCATCGGCATTGGCGCACCACGCATCAAAAGGTGCGATGCCTCCCAGACCACGATGGGGGGTGTGATGGTACTCCTGCTCCAGCCACAACCGCAGTCGTTGGTTGAGCACACCCAATGAATCCACCGTCCCCAAGAGCCTGATAAATTTGTGACGCAGGGTACGAAAGAAGCGTTCAATCTTCCCTTTTCCCGCCGCGTGATACGGCCTGGCGTGTATCAGCGTGACGCCGAGCTGGGCGCATACCAGGGCAAGCTGCTTCGATACAAAGACCGACCCATTGTCCACGAATAATCGCAGGGGCAGCCCCCTGCGCATCACCGCCTGGCGAAACACAGGCAGAAACGACGTGGTGTTCTCCGATAGACAGAATTCGGCGTACGGCACCACCCGCGTGGCATCGTCGATGAAGGCGATCAGGTAGGTTTTGCGCTTGCGCCTGCCGTCCACTTGTACCGAAGGACCATGCATCACATCGCTCATCCACAGCTCCCCTGCCTTCTGGTACGCAAATCGACGCAGGTCCTTGCTCGACGGTTCCCCCCGTTTCTTTTTCATCAGGCCTGCCAGGGAAAGATGGCGGTGCACCGTGGAGATGGGAAGGTGCATATCCGTCGGCACCAAATCCGGCACTGTCCGCGCTTCGGCGATTACCTCCGCTACGGTCAGGCCGTTTTGCTCCTCTTTGATGCAGCAGAGCAGATCCACCACCTCCTGAGGAAGCCGTCTGGATTTTCCACTGTCCGACCGCAGCTTCGGCTTAAGCGCCTCAAATCCTCCTTGGCGATACATGCTCAGCCAGGAACGAATTGTCTCCGCTGCTACCCGCCGTCTTCGGGAATACGGTATGTCGTAACTCAGCTCGGACTTCTCCCGCAGCCGCTCATACAGCCCTGACCCTGTCCCCCGCGGCAGATGGATTAAGTCCGCAATCACCCCATAGCGAAACAACGCAATATCATCGGCGCGCTTGTCTACCCCGTCTTTCATCGATTTTTCTCCTCGTTTTTGGCCCACCAGCGGGCAACGAGGAAGAATTAAGAAAATCAAGGGGGCCGGTCACGACATGTGGATTGTTGGTCCGCACAGTGACTGATTCTCCCGCGTTCTACCCGAGGGCCAAATCCGAGGGGATAGGGAAAATACAACAGTCGGTCGCTGCAAATCCTGCGCAATTCCACCAGCACCGATTCCGTATCGAGGTGCGCTCGGAAGGATTGAATCGTCGGCTCTGCCAAGGAAAAGAGCTGTGGAAACATCCCCGCCACTGCCATCAGTGTCCCCGTCACCCACTTCGCTCGCCGCCCAAGCCACCGCGTCGTCGCATCCAAAGTAACCGGCTCTTCATTGTCTCCCACCATCCCCGGAGGTCGCACCGCGTCGGCTGAGTCCGTCAAACTGCCAAGCAACTCGTAGGTCGCCACCGCCTCTTCGATATCCTGCAATGTCCCGGTGATATGCGATGCCAAGAAATCCGGAATGAGCCCCACTGTCGTCTGCCCCTTTGGGCAGTACATCCGCGCAATCTTAAGTGGCATCGGCGTCTTGCGCTCGTAATAGCCATGCTTATGAAATCCGCATCCCCCCTCCGGATGAAGCGGACAACGCAATATTCTTGCCTTAACCCAGCCTTTTCGTGCTACGTATTCATCAAGGGTCAATGCTGTATCAAAACGAGTTTGTACCCTGTGAGGCTCACGGCCGGCCGGGAATCCAGCGTGAGCCTTTTCCTTTCCGTCACCCCGAGCGAGGCCCGTCCACGCCGGTAACGATATTCTGCTTTAGAGATTACACTCCGGGAAAATTTTCTACCCCAATTTCCCCGATTGCAGCATCATTTCAAGTTCCACACCGCTAGCCCAATTCGGCTACTCCTCACCGGTCTCTCTTTGGCTAATTTGGGAACCTACACCTGGTTGATTAATACACCGCTGTAGGCTGAGGTGGTCGCGCGGGATCACAGTCAACCTGCATTCAAATTTCGTTTCTTACCTCCTGAAACGCTTCTAAACCATGTTAGTGAGATCATCCAGACATCTATAAGGGAAATACGAACACGGCGTCGCGGTCCTCGGGCCAATCCAGCACGGCGATTTGCCGTGTATGCACTTCGTGAAGGCACCCAACTTACCCACGCACAAATAGGCGAACAAGTCAGGATGAGTGCTACCCAAGTTGCCAATGTCCTGAGATGTTTTCGTCCGGACAGTGAGTCCATGGCCTCGTGGACTGGTACCCTGGATAAAATCATTTCCAAATAACAAGTCATGGGTCCTGTCCCCGATTGGACCGATTGGAGTGGAGAGCAGGTTAAGTAAATTGGTCATTATTCTTGTCAAATAGATATTTATTGGCTAGAATAGTGTCCATTATGGCAAGAAAAACGACCGTTCAACTTCCTGCATTAAAACGTCTCCTCAAAGAGCTGGGGGAGAATATCAAGCTAGCGCGACTGAGGAGAAAGCTTTCCGCTCAATTGATTGCTCAGCGCGCTGGCATGTCCCGAACAACTTTGCGGGCCATTGAAAACGGCGAGGCTGGGGTGACCATTGGGGCCTACGCCAATGTACTTATGTGCCTGGGGCTGGAAAAGGATTTGGCGCTTATTGCCCGGGATGACGAACTTGGACGAAAGCTTCAGGACGCGAATCTTCCAACCAAAGCACGTGCATCTAAAACGGCTCCCCGATGAAAAAAAACTCACAACGCCAAATACAAGTATGGGCGGATTGGGTCTCAATCGGCGGCCCGACGTTTATGGGCACGCTCTTCGCCACCCCCTCCCGAGGCAAGGAGATTTTTTCGTTCGAGTATGATGCGGATTGGCTAAAGAGCCCTGATGCAAAAACACTCGATCCGAGCCTCCTTCTATTTAGTGGTCCTCAATACGTTCCTTCTGGCCAAGATAATTTCGGTCTGTTTCTGGATTCTTGCCCAGATCGCTGGGGCCGTTTGCTCATGCAGCGCAGAGAAGCACAAACCGCGCGTGAAGAAAAACGCCTTGAGCGAAAATTGCTCGAATCGGATTATCTGATCGGTGTTCACGACAGTCACCGTATGGGTGGATTGCGGTTTCGAATCACGCCCGATGGCCCTTTTCTAGATGACAATCAACATCTGGCTTCTCCTCCCTGGACATCACTGCGTGAACTTGAACAAGTGAGCCTGAATTTGGAAAGGGACGACGCTGCCGAACATCCCGATTACTCGAAATGGCTAAAAATGCTGATCGCTCCTGGTGGCTCTCTTGGCGGCGCTCGACCCAAAGCGAGCGTTCTGGATGACAAGGGTTTCCTATGGATTGCCAAATTCCCGAGCCGACGGGATGACGAAGACATCGGCGCATGGGAAGATGTGGTTCATGTTCTCGCCAGACGTGCGGGTATTCGAACCGCAACGACTCAGACGAGACAATTCGCGAGCCAACACCACACTTTTTTGTCCAAACGCTTTGACCGCACTCCAGAAGGGGGTCGCCTGCATTTCGCTTCGGCCATGACCCTTTTGCAGCGGACTGATGGAGACGATGCTGCCTCTGGTGTCAGTTATTTGGAGCTGGCCGAGTTTCTGATCCGTTCAGGCTCAAAAACCAATGAAGATTTGGCAGAGCTGTGGAAACGCATCGTTTTTTTTATCTGCATCTCCAACACGGACGATCATCTTCGCAATCACGGATTCATGCTAGAGCCAAATGGGTGGTCTTTGGCTCCTGCGTATGACATCCATCCCACTGCGCATGGTGCTGGATTGCGACTCAATATTTCCGAAACGGACAATGCCCAGGATCTCGAGTTGGCGCTCGGCGTGGCGCCCTATTTTCGCCTCAATGCGTCACGCGCCGAAGAGATGATTCAAAGCACGGTAAAAGTCGTGAAAGAGTGGCCTAAGGTCGCAAAACGCTGTGGCATTTCCAAAAACGAACAAGAACGTATGGCGTCGGCATTCGAGCATGCCCGATGGTGATCCGAGATAATCTGGAAAATCGACGCTGACGTTTATAAGTAAGCAAACGGGAACAATTATTAAGTTTTCCACTATTACTAGGACGGAGCCGATACAACAGACCCAATCAAAGTGATAAGAAATATGCAGCATCCAACAGTAAATCAAAAAAGAGAAGGCCTGAACCCCGCGCTATATCCCTTTGCCAGCCATTACACGACCATCAATGGGTATCAATATCACTATGTCGATGAGGGAGCAGGAGATCCCATCGTGATGGTGCACGGCAACCCGACATGGTCGTTCTATTACCGAGATTTGATCAAGGCCTTGCGAAATCGGTATCGCACCATCGCGCCAGACCATATCGGCATGGGGCTTTCAGACAAGCCAGATGACGCACATTACGAATATACCTCTGCCCAACGGGTCAATGATCTCGAGATATTCATCGACGCCTTGGGCTTGGACCGGTTTACCCTGGTTGCCCATGATTGGGGTGGCATTATCAGCACGGCTTATGCGGCCAAGCACCCGGAGCGCATCGCCGGTATGGTGATGATGAATACAGCGGGATTTATGTGGCCCATGAACAAAAAAATCCCGCTCGCGTTATCGATGGCCCGGTTTCCCGTTGCCAGTTCTCTGTTCATTCGGGGATTAAATGTTTTTGCCAGAGGTGCCGTACAAATCGGCATGAAAAAACGACGCATGCCAAAGGAAGTGGCCAAGGGCTATCTCTATCCCTACGGGTCATGGGAAAACCGGCGGGCGGTCCATCGGTTTATTCAAGATATTCCGGTAAAGCCAGAAGACAAGGGGTATGACATTGGCTTATTTATGGAATCCAGGCTGAAGTTGTTGAAAGGTACTCCCCTGTTGCTGTGCTGGGGCATGAAGGATTTTATTTTTTGTCATAAAATGCTGGACGAGTGGATTCGGCATTTCCCCAACGCAGAGGTCCTGCGAATAAACGATGGGGGACATTATATTTTGGAAGACGCGGCCCAGGAGGTCATCCCGGCAATTGAAACGTTTGTAGACAATAAGGTCGCCCATGGACCACGGCCCAACCCTAAAATAAACCGGGAAGCACTGTCTGCTGCGGACGATTTTACTGCCCTTAATGATAGATTGCTGAATATTGCCAAAGAAAAACCAGACCATCCCGTCATGGTTCATATGAAGGGCATGAGAAACGGCAATGGCATTTATGAACAGCTGACCTACTCCCAGGTGGATCGAGAAAGCAATCGCATCGCCCACGGACTGGAAAAAATAGGCCTTAAAAAGGGGATGCACACGGTGCTGATGGTGACACCTGGGAAGGCGTTCTTCTGTTTGCTGTCAGGGATATTCAAAATCGGCGCCATCCCGATCTTTGTCGATCCTGGCATGGGTGTGCGGAACCTGAGGACCTGCATTGAAGAGGCCGAGCCCGAGGCATTTATTGGTATTCCTAAGGCGCATGTGGCCCGCGTGCTTCTGAAATGGGCAGCAGATAGGATTCGTATCAACGTAACCGTCGGTAAAAAATATTTTTGGGGCGGTTATACACTGGACGAGATCAAGCGGGTCGGTTCGGACGAGGCTTACCTGACAGAAGCGTCAGATCCAGACGCCATGCAGATGATCGCCTTTACCAGCGGCAATACTGGCGTTCCTAAAGGCGTCATCTTTACCCAGCGCATTTTCACTTCCATACTGGATGTTCTTTCAACATTAATGGCTGCGGAAGGCGATGATGTGGATTTATCGACATTCCCGCCCTTTGCCCTGATGGGGCCGGCCATGGGCACGCCTTCGGTTATTCCGGCCATGGACGCCACCCAACCGGGCAAGGCTGATCCCAAAAAGCTCGTAACAGCCATCAACGATCAGAAATGCACCAGCATGTTTGCTTCGCCCGCGTTGATCGAAAAAATCGGCCGCTATTGTGAAGCAAACAACGTTAAACTACCCACGCTAAGACGTGTGTTTTCCGCAGGCGCGCCGGCAAGGCTCTCGTCCATTGAGCGATTTGTCAAGGCACTCAGCTCGGGCGTGGAGGTGACGACCCCCTACGGCGCCACAGAAGTCTTACCCGTCAGTGTTATCGGCAGCGACGAGCTCTTAAACGAAACACAAGAGAAGAGCAACAACGGCGGGGGTGTCTGTGTGGGGAGGCCTGTTAAGGGAGTGGAGGTGGCCATTATCCCTATCACGGAAGATCCCATCGATGAATGGTCAGAGGATTTAAGGATGACACCTAATCAGATGGGAGAGATCGCGGTCAAGGGGCCCATGGTGACGAAAGCCTATTACAAGCGGGACCGACAAACCAAGCTGGCAAAAATTGTCGACGCTAACACCAGTGAGATATGGCACCGCATGGGTGATGTGGGATATTTTGATGACCAGGGCCGCCTCTGGATGTGCGGCCGCAAAGGCCATCGCGTGGCAACCCCTGCGCAAACATTCTACAGCCTGCCCTGCGAAGCGATTTTCAATAACCATCCAGATGTGTTTCGTAGCGCGCTGGTGGGTGTTAGCAAAAACGGAAGCCTCGAGCCGGTCATCATCATTGAGTTGGAAAAACACGTCGCGGTAAGTGAAAGGGATAAAAGAGAGCTGACCGAGACTCTCCTGAAAATGGCCCAACGCTATGATCACACAAGCCCCATCCGGACGATTCTCTTTCACCCCAGTTTTCCAGTGGATGTGAGGCATAACGCAAAGATTGTGCGTGAAAAACTGGCTGTCTGGGCGCAAAAGGAGACACTATGAACGCATTGGTAACTGGCGGCGGTGGGTTTTTGGGAGAAGCGATTGTACGTCAATTGGTCGCGCGGGGTGAGACCGTTTGCTCCTTCTCCCGAAACACCTATCCAGCATTGCGTTCCCTTGGTGTTGAACAGCGAACAGGAGACTTGGTTGATGCCGATGCTGTAAACAAGGCCGTAGCCGATTGCGATACTGTTTTTCACGTGGGTGCCAAGGCCGGGGCATGGGGATCCTATAGCGATTATTTCCAAGCAAATGTAGTGGGCACACAAAACGTTATTCATGCCTGCAGGAAAAACAAGATCACCCGTTTGATTTATACATCTTCCCCCAGTGTTGTGTTTAACGGTCTCGATATGAAAGGTGTAGATGAATCGGTCCCCTATGCCAGCCACTTCGAAGCACCCTATCCCGAAACAAAGGCCATCGCTGAAAAAGCCGTAAGGGAAGCCAATAGCCCTGAATTGGCTACGGTTGCTCTAAGGCCCCACCTGATTTTTGGCCCAGGCGATCCTCATATCGAACCGCGCATCGTCGCCAAGGCCAAAGCAGGCAAGCTCCGCCTCATTGGAAATGGTGAAAACAAGATCGATATTGTCTATGTGGACAATGCTGCTAAGGCCCATCTTCTGGCGGCAGATAAACTTGAACCGGGCTCTGCCATTGCCGGTAAGGTCTATTTTATTTCCAATGGAGATCCGCGCTCGATAAAAGAGATATTTGATATGATCATGGAAATCCACGGTCTCCCGCCTGTAAGCCGTCGGGTCCCACCAGGGCTTGCTGGCTTTGGGGGATGGGTGTTTGAAAAAACATACAATGTATTGGGGATAAAGCAGGAACCTTTGGTTACCCGTTTCCTAGCAAAAGAGCTGTCCACGTCACACTGGTTTGATATCTCGGCCGCCCGCAAAGATTTAGGGTATACACCTGAAGTATCTATCGAAGAAGGTTTTAACCGTATTTCCAAAGCAATGCGTTCAGGTTAATGCCACGTCCAGCCTTCAATATCTATCTCGATTCTCGATAACCTCGGGCCTCGTCATCTCATGTTTTGACGGGTCCGCCTCCGCCCAGCCTACGGCGGGATCTTGGTTTCTCGTTATCTATCTCGATTCTCGATAACCTCGCCGGAGGCTCGGCGTAGGCGGGCCTCGTCGTAGCTCTGTTTTCGATATTAAAAATATGACTTACAATTATTTTGAAAGGAGCATAGAGGGGATGGTGCCAATGAGAAGGTATGCTGCTTGGGACTGGATGCCACGGTTCTCGGCGCTTATACGAACCAGGGGCAAGGGATCGAGGCGCCGTTTGGGGTTGTGAATACATATTGGAGCATGTTGGAGGTGCCGTATTCGTTTGGCAACGGAAAGTGGTTCAGCTTTTGGACCGTGAACAACGATTGCGCATGGGGGGATAGTGTCATCACCCTAGGTCTTGAAAACACCTCCAACAGGTTGACACCTGCGCACATCATCAATACCGGGGGCACTGTTGAGTTTGCTGAGGACGCCCCTGTGCTTCCCCTTAACCAGTGGGTCAGAACAACCATTTACATCAACTACCACAGGGGCGAGATGCACATCTGGCAGGACGGACAAGATTTGCTGCACGCGACCTTCTCGAGATCGGACACAGATATTTGCCAGTGGCGACAACGACGACATTGTCTTGTGGGAAGACGACAACAGCATTTGGAAACTCAACGAACCGCTAACCGATTTCTCATCCGAGCCGTTGTTTGAGATCTAACGATCAGTGGCGGCCATGCCCTTGGTCCAGATGCGCACCTGGTTTCTTCCGCCCTGCTTGGCTGCGTAGAGCGCCGCATCGGCCCGTTCAATGAGGACCTCTCGACGTAAAGCGTGTATCGGAAACGTGGCCACACCCATGGAGATGGTCACCTGAAGGTTCCCCTGCTCTGTGCGAAACACCCGGTTTTCTAAATCAATGCGGATTCTCTCGGCGAGCTTGACCGCACCTTCAGTAGACGTGCCTTCGCACAGCACGACAAACTCTTCGCCGCCGTACCGCGCCGGCAGGTCTGTATCGCGTACCACGTTCTTTCGCAGGGTATCGCCGAGCGCTCGTAGCACAAAATCTCCAACCGGATGTCCATAGGTGTCGTTAACAGATTTGAACTTATCTAAATCGCATAAGATAACCGAAAGCTCCTTGTTGAACCGGGTGGCCGAGGCGAGTTTTTTCTCGAGCTCTTCTTGAAATACCCGATGGTTCGACAGGCCGGTCAGACCGTCAGTGGTAGCTAACTCCTCGAGCCGACGCACCATGCGCGCGTTTTGCAGGGCCGTGGCCAGTTGGTTGGTCATAACCTGCAATGTGGTGCGGACCTCTTCGTTATAAACGCTGGGTGTCATGGAAGCGAGCGTGAGCGTACCCAAGGGTTCGTTCCCGGCGACAAGGGGCAATACCATGGCTGACGTCATCTTTGCGAATATCCGCTGGGTCTTTTTGCTAAAAACGATCTGCTGTTTTGGATCTAACTCACCGCGATAGGGCAAATAGTGTCGATTTTTTATCGCAGCTGCGGCTAGGGTCGAAGTTGCGTTGAGGCGCAGGCCCTCAATCTCTTCCGCACGCCGTCCAACAGCCTTGCGCACGATCTGGTGGCCGTCTGAATCGATGAGGGCCACGGCAGCAATGTCGTAGCTGGCTATCTGCAAGGCTGCTGATAGGGCCGCATTTACAACGTCTTTTTCAGTGAGCACCCGGGCGAGCTGCGCTGAGGCAAACAGCAGCTTTTCCTGTTCAGATTTGGATTTTTGCAACTCGGTGAAAATGCGCTCATTGGCAATGATTTGCAGCAGGCTTTCAACAGACGCGAGGAGATTCTCAGTTTCTACTGCCTCGAACGGCCGATTGCCTGATCTATCTGCGCAGAGAACACCCCGGACGCTCCCTCCCTCAATGATCGGCACGCCTAAAAAATCGGTCACCCGCGTGTCTTCGGCGTAAAAGGGGAGGCCCTGATATCCGGGCTTGAGTTCCTTGAGTCGCAAGGGCTTACCGCTTTGGACGATGGCGCCGAGGGCACCTTCACCCTTTTTAATGGGGCCTGGATTGATGCGATCCGAATCAGAGACGCATTCGAGAATTCTAAAGGTCTTACCAGGGGTATCCAACCAGAGGAGGACACAGGTGTTTAGTCCCATGGTGCGTTTGAGGAGGTTGATGTGGTGGTACATGGCGCGGCGCACTTCGCTCACCGAGGCATGGGATCGGCGCATCTCTTCTTCTTCTCGGGAGAGCGTACCCTTTCCAACACTGGCCGGTGCAGTGAGGCGAAAATCCCTAGCATCTGTCGCCATCGCCTCCTTTGCCGCCTCTACCTGGCGCTTGGTACGGTGCTGCATCCGGGCCACTTCGGTCCGGGTAAACACGAGATTTATCAAGGCAAAGAAGACGATGAACACCGAATGCAATAGCACTTGGCCCAGGGTCGCCTGGCCAGCACCAAAGAAAAACAGGGCCAGCTCAATGGAAATCGCCGCTGCCACCAGAGCAAACCCCACCCACTCGGGCATATACACAACCAAAAAGGCGATGAGAACAAATACCATGGGGTAGGCTGGAGAATCGAGGCCACCAGCCATTTGCACCACCGCGTGGGTGGCAACGACCAATAAGAGCCCGAGCTCCAGGTCCAGCCGTCGATTGACAGCCAGTTCACTGGTTTTTACCGGTCTAAACCGCTGATGGGCCTTGATACCGAATACCACGGTCCATAGGGCAAAAAGGAGGAGCGACAGGGTCCGGTTCGATGGATTCACAAACCCATTGTGAAACACCCCACCCACAAACGCAGCGGCAAAGGCACCGGCAAAGAGAAACGTCCTCGACAGGCGCCATCCCCTTCTTATCCCGTAGATTGTAAGCTCAAAAGTGGACATGGGTATTCGCCCTTCTCACTTACCAACGTACCCAGTCCGAGCATCATCCGTCAAAATTTCGGCTGGATTTCCCAGACCTGGATGCCTAACAAGTGTGTATAATCGCTACCATGGTAGGGGGTTTTGACACGCTTTGGGCGCGGTTTTCCTGGCGGCCGATGCCTAGGTGCCCCGGGCGATTTGTTTTGTGCGGTGGACCGAGTGAGCTCGAGCCCAGAGAGATCGCCGGTATCGAGGATGACGGACAGCAGGTCGCCTGCTCGACGGATCAGGCACGCGATCCAGTCATCGTTATCGCCTTCTCCAACGGTGGTCTGATCAGTTATGCCAAGGGCGACGGTCGGTTTGTGCACACTTTGAATGATCCACAAGGGTTTGAACGAAAGCTCGCTGAGCTAGGAATTGACCTGGCGTGCGACAACAACAGCGGAGGTGGTGGTGGTTGATTCGCTTACCGTCGGACCCCTCGTCGGAGGCGGCTTGGTGCTGGGATATGCCTGCCCTTCTATGTGTCGCCACTGCCTCTACGCCTGTGGGCCCCACCGTAAAGATGGCAAGCCGACATTGCGTGAGCTAGAGGGCATTCTCGATCTTTTGGCCGAGCGTGCGCCAAACGCCCGCTACCACATTGGCGGTGGGGAACCATTGCTCGATCGAGCGCTTTTACGTCGAGCAATTATGGGCATGCGGGATCGGGGTCTCTCCCTTGAATACGTGGAGACCAATGCCGCATGGGTAAGCAGTCCACAGCAAGCGGTCGAGGTCTTAGCTGAGCTCGAATCCATTGGGTTGCGGTGTGTACTGGTGAGCGTGTCCCCGTTTCACGCAGAACACATACCATTTCAAAAGACCCGCACGCTTATCGAGGCCGCAAGGCGCGTGCTCCCGTCTGGCGCTTTTGTTTGGATTCAGGAATTTGTGCCGGATATCCTGACCCAGCCCGAGGACCAACCACTGAACTTTGAAGCGCTGGTGGACGAACGGGGCGATCCCTATGCCCTCTCCCTGGCCCTTCGCTACGGGCTGGTCCCTGGCGGACGTGCCGGGCGATACTTCGAGCACTACGGCCGCCGCCTAGGATGGAAGGATGCCGCGCGCAACGCACCTTGCTCAAATCGACTGATCGATACGAGCCACTTCCACGTCGACGGCCAAGCCAGGTACGTACCTGGGCTTTGCGCAGGGATCGTGCTGCCATTGGAGGTGTTGCCGGGGCAGGTGAACCTCAAAGCCTATCCGGTGATTCGTACCCTGCTGGAAAGAGATGGACTTGAAAAGTTGGTGCTGCAGGCGATGCATCTCGGCTTTGAACCTAAAGAGCATTACTCGGCTCCCTGCGATCTATGCACCCACGTCAGGCTCCATTTGTACAAAAATCGTCCTACCGCTGACCTGGGGCCAGAGGGGTTTTACGATCCACGATCCCTGGTCGGCTTCAAGGGCTGATGATTGCCCGCCGATTTATGAATAACAAGTCATGGGTCCTGTCCCCGATTGGACCAGACCCGGATGCCTAGATCGCCTGCAGCGCGTTCGAGCCTTTGGTCGAGTGTGGCGAGACCCAGGCCCCTTCGGCAGGCCAGTTCCAGATAAGCTGCATCATATGCGGAAAGATCGCAATCCCATGCCAATGCAGCGATTCTCTCAAAGGTTTCAGCGCCCAAGATGGCGTCTGTTTTTACCGGCAATTGACAAAACAGACTCAGCAAGCGAGATGCATCAGCGCCAGTGAGCCTTTGTCTGCGTCTTGCAACTGCGAGTGCATTGGTGATTTCATACCACCAAAGCGATGTCACCCATATCGGAGCGCCTCGCTCAATCTCGGGCCAGAATGAATCTGCGCGCAGGGAATGCTCATCCGGTAGGCCAAAGGCTAACGCAACCGAGCAATCCAGAACCCACTCGTCTACCATCTTCGACCCGCCTCAACCAGTTCTTTGATCTCTATTTTACCGTCTAGTCGGCCCCTTATTTCTCGAAATGAAGCAGATAGCGAATCGATTTCGTTTGGGGTGTTCTCTCTAACTGGAACCAGCCGGGCAATCTTTTTTCCACGCCTGGTGATGACAAAGGCATTACCCTTCTCTATCTCTCTTAGCAACTCTGAAAGTCGGGTTTTGGCCTCGAAAGACCCGATTTCTGTTTCTCTCAATGTTTCCATATGTTGACCTCTCTATAAACTAGTTTATTAATTAAACTGGTTTATTCAAGGATTTTTTTACGAGCTACTCATCCAACGCAGGAGGTTTTCGATTTGCGCTTTTCGGGTGAGCGTGATGCTCTTTTTACTCTCTGCCCCTAGGGGATCGAGAAACGCGACTCTGTTGTCATCGGGGTCGACCGCAGCGATGACATACTGCCAACCGAATCTCCTCGCATCGTTTCTCATTCGATGCCAGTCGCCTTTGCTGAATCGCAGTGGAACAGCCGATCTTTTGACTTGAATACCGAGTTGTATCCCGGCTCGA
Organism: Myxococcota bacterium; assembly: GCA_030065855.1. Taxonomy (GTDB): domain Bacteria; phylum Myxococcota_A; class Polyangia; order JAAYKL01; family JAAYKL01; genus JASJCT01. The sequence goes on along the minus strand of JASJCT010000115.1, from coordinate 11,630 downwards.
ATTCCCAGCAGGTCAAAGGCACCTCGGGAGGCTCGCGATTGATAGACGAGCTCGAAACCCATCTGCGCCAATGCGCGCGCAACAGCCAGTTCTGCCTCGTTGCCGACAACGGTGAGGGGTACAACAGTGCCGCCGGGCTGTCGCCAACTGAGCCACAGTGCAAAGACAGAATCCACGATTTCATACTTGCCATCAGGTGTGCGACGGATGGTATCGCCCAATCGCTCAAGGTATCGGCTAGTGGATCCGCTCGAAGCGCCGATTACCTTTGCCACCTCCCCGGGTGCTCTCGGTCCTTCACTCAGTGCGCCCAAGGTGGCAGCCAATGAGCTCGCTCGCCCCACCAGGTGCTCGTACTCCCGTTGGAAATAGAGTGACAAACGCCCGGTTCTCGAGAACACAAGCTCGCTGAAAGCGTCCTTGAAGTCATCATCGTTATAGGGAGGCGTCAGGCGCGTCAGGGTTTCTCCGAACAGCTGTAGATAAAACGGATGCCCGAAAAAGAGAGCGGCAGCTCGTTTTGCAAGGGCTTTGGGAATGGTGCGTCCCTTGGGAGCGCACTCCTTGAGCAAGGCAACCGATTCCGACTCTGGCATTCCCCCCACATCCAGAATGGAGAAGTGCTGGAAAAAAGGAGACGCTTTGCCAAGTACGAGCTCCTCCATCATCGTCCGCTTCGATCCCGATATCAGGTAGCCGACACGCTCGTGACGCTGCCATATGGAGCGGGCCAGGGACAATACATCGATCTTTGCCCGCGTGGCGAAAGAGGAGAGCTCCTGGAATTCATCCCAAGCGACGATACAGGTGCGATTCAATGCAATGGCGAGCTGCTCGGGGAGCCTCAAGGCGTTTTCTATGAACGAACGGTCAACTTTTCCCTCGACCAACGCCAGCAGCGTTGAGCGCAACGGTCCGGGTAGCCCGATAAAAGAATCGTTCCCCATTAGAGCGGACCGGTAGTGCAAGGGATCCTTTGAAACAGCTTCAAAGGAGACACCGCTTTGTTTAGAAAAGAACCCATCGATAGTCCGTAGCAGGTAGCGTCGAAAAATCGACAGTGACAACGGGCGTTCCTCATAGCTGTCGAGCACAACGAAATGGACGTCAGCGGTACTCTTTCGGCGCTCCAATTCCAAAAGGAGGCTCGTCTTGCCTACCTTGCGCATGCCAATTAACGCAACCCATTTGGGTGCACCGGATTTCAGACTATCAACGGCCTCCTCAAGGAGCGCGAGCTCGTCGACTCGGTCTCTAAAAGACCCAGCGGTTACCGGTGTGTTGGTTCTGAACATCGGAATATTTTACTGCGAAACACCGCAGCTGGCAAGTTTGTCAGCTGGCAAACTTGCCAGCTGCAATAGATGTGAGGTTATCACAGGCCACCGCACCGGCCAGCAAAATTAAAAAAAGAACCGGGTCTCGATGTATGCAATGGCAGGCATGAGGCCGAATTCGCTTTCTAAGCCGATGCCTGCCAGCTGGGTTGGTAAGGACAGATCTCTGATACTCGGCTCTGCACCCCATGAAAAAACCCCGCCAGCAACCACGTCTGCCTCGTCGGCGATGTTGTAGATAAAGGTAAAACCGGCGAGACTCGATCCATCCAGGGCATTGGCCAGGCCCAGGCCAGTAACCCTCAAAATGGGGATGATATCGCATCCAGCACTCACGCCTACGTAGTGCCTACTGAGGTAGAACAGGTCATCTGGAAACAGACCAGCTGCTCGGCGATCATAATTTTCCGGGTTCCGAGCACCGTCGGAAAGGTAGAGGTATTCCGCACCAATCGCGGCGTTTTGCCAGTTGAATACCCGGTCCAGGCCAACCGCAAACCGCCCGTAGACATCTCCGTCATTGCCGTCGCCGTCCACGTCATCGATGCCGCCCCGTCCGTCCTGATCCGGAAAGCCCAGGTGGCCTTCCGCGCGGATGCCAAACCCGTTGATTTCGCCCTGCAGGCCAGCACCAGCCATCCACCGCTCAGCCAGCTTGCCGCCGAGGACGGACCATTCAAAATCCCAAAGCACCGTGCCGGCCCTGGCCATCACCGCGGTCTGGCCCCATGATGGTTTTCCGGCTTCGCCATATCCTAGAACGCCGATAAATTCTATGGAAGAAAGCATCCCCGCAGTCACGGCGAGCCGTACCGCATCCACGCCTGGTTTGTACATGGTGTTAATGGCCGTCGGTGAAAAGGGGGCAAAAAAATCATTGGGTGAAAACATGTTCATGACGGAAAAATTGATCGGCAGGCGGCCCACTGAAATAGCAATGGGATCTTCGATAATGTTCAAAAAAAACCGATCAATGCCCAACTGCCCGCTCACCGCACCATCTGACCAGTAATCCCACGTCAGGCGGTCGTATCGATAGGGAGAGTGAACATCGATAGGCCCTGCAAAGGTGCTGTTCTGCCTGGCCATCGGATACCTGGAGAGCTCGGAATATATATTTGTCTCATAGGTGACGTTTGATCCAAGGGTTCCTTCCAGCATCAGGCGGATGATCGATAGGACGAGCCCGTCGTCGCCCTCGGGAAACAGGGCAGGAATATCTGGCACGTGCAAGTAGGCCCCGGTCAGCCGACTGCTGCCCAGTACCTCAATCGTATAGCAACCGTCCTGAAACGATGCCTCTGCGATGGCACGGGCCCCTGATGGGATTGTGGCTGTAAGACAAGCGGTCAACAGCCAGCTGTACACCGCCTGCCCCACGGGCTTCTTTGTCCCTGTCCTATGTTGTTTCATCGCGCACGATGCGGCCGTCAGCCAGATGCACATTACGCCTGGCGCGGGCCATTACCCTAGGGTCGTGGGTGGAGAAGATAAAAGTAACCCCCTGGGTTTGGTTAAGCGCTGCCATGATGTCGAGGATTTTCTCGGCAGTCTCTGAATCCACATTGGCAGTGGGTTCGTCTGCGAGCACCACGGCGGGGTCTGCCGCTATAGCCCGGGCAATGGCCACGCGCTGCTGTTGACCGCCAGAGAGCTGGTCTGGCCGGCGGTGTTCCATCCCCTCGAGGCCCACATCGCTAAGCAGCTGATACACCCGCTCCCGCCGCTTTTCTGGGGCAACGCCCTGAAGGGCGAGCACGATCTCCGCGTTTTCATAGGCGGTGAGCACGGGAATGAGGTTGTAGGCTTGAAAGACAAACCCAATGCGGTCCCGGCGCATGCGGCTCAGGGCGCTTCGCCCAAGGGTTGTGAGATCCTTGCCCTCTAAAATGACCTTGCCAGAGGTGGGGCTGTCCAGGGCGCCGATGAGGTTTAATGCAGTCGTCTTTCCAGATCCCGAGGGGCCGCTCAAGGCAGTGAATTCACCTGGGCTCACGATGAGGTCAAGTCCGCGAAGCGCAGGCACGTCCATGGCACCCTGGCGATAGTGCTTGACCACATGTCTCATCTCCAAAATTGCTTTTGCTTTGTTCATCGAGCAGCCTCAGACGAGTTTAATGGTTTCTACCGGCTCTGTCCGACTCGCGCGCCACGCGGGATAAAGCCCGGATAGGAGCGTGGCCATGATCGCGGCAATGACGATAAGAGCGGCATTTTCAGGGAAAATAGCCACGCGCATGATAGCGTCGACCCCGACACCGGCGACTTCCACGTTTTGTTGAACCATTGCCGACATGTCGATGCCCACCTGGTTTAAGTGGTAGTAGGGCCACGCGGTCACTGCTGCAGCGGTGATTACCCCGGTCAAAGCGAGCCACAGGCTCTCCCACATGACGAGTCGAAACAATCGAAACGGGCTGAATCCAATGGCGAGCAGGATGCCGAACTCGCGCAGGCGCTCCATCACACTGACGAACAGGGTATTGAAAATCCCAGCAGCCACGAGGACCATAATGAGCACCTCGAAGAACACAGCGCCAGCCACCTTCATGGAGATGAACCCGGCGAGGTCTGGTTGGGTCTCTCGCCAGGTGAGGACAGCAGTGGCATCAGAAGCGGTAGGTTGGAGCCGGGATGCAACGGCCCGGCTCTTTCGCTGGTCACCCAAGAAAACCGCCACCTGGGTCGCTTCGTCAGGGGCATACCCGATGGCCTCGCGGATCGTATCGAGGGGCAACAGGCTGAGTCCTTGGTCCAGACTTGGGGCGCCGGTTTTAATGATGCCGGTCACGCGCGCCAGGCCGGTAATGATCTCTCCACGTTTGTCCGTGAGAGTGTAGACAATCTTGCTGCCCAGGTGAACGTCCAAATTGCGGGCCAACCCCTCGCCCACGATAATCCCCTTGTCCTTGGCGGTTTTAAACATCTCACCCGTTGATATAGCCTCGATTACGCTGAGCGTTTGAATGCCTTCCTTTGCCGGGTCCACGGCGATAAAAGAGACCCCCACGTTATTGGCTGACGTGGCCAGCATGGCCGCGCCTGTGATGCGAGGGACAGCCCGGGTTACGTCGGGATTTTTGAGGGCAGTTGCACATTTTTCATCAATGTTTCGGATCGTTCGCTTAAGGGACGGCAATGCCCGGTAGTCCAGGTGCTCGAATGTCACGTGGCCCGCCCCCATCTTGGCAGCCGCGTGGATCATTTTGGTGTAGTTCGAATCCCCAAGCCCTGTGAACAAAATGGCTAGGGAGATGCCAAGGGCAATGGACGACAGGGTGAGCAGGGTGCGCCGCCGATGGCGCAGGAGATTGCGCCAGGCCATGGATGCGAGATGTGTTCCAGTCGCCATAGCCCGCACCTCTAACGATGGTAAATGGCCCGCACGGGCTGTATCAGGGCTGCTTTGACAGATGGATAAAGGGCGGCAAAAAATACGATGATGAGCATCAGTATCATCGGTCCGATATATGTCCCTGGGGTCACTGACGAGCGCCAAATCGGGTTCCAAACCACGCCGCCGATAGACATGTCGGCCAGCCCGCGGGTATCGATGCCATAGGTCGTGAGATACCAACTGCCAGGCAGACTGACAGCAGTGCCCACAACAAGGGCAACGGCTGCCTGTACCCCGCTTTCAGTGAGAATGAGTCCAAATACGCGCCCCGGCCCCATGCCAAGGGCCTTGAGCACCCCGAATTCTCGAATACGCTCGAATACGGCCATCAGCATGGCATTGAGCATCACAATGCCGATGGCGATATAGACGATAAGGGCCATTACATACACCGCGTTGGCGGTCGAATCCAACATGGTGGCAATGGTGGGGAAGAGATCCCGCCAGGTCTTGACATCCAGGTTGGGCGCGACTGCGCGAATCTTAGCCGCAGCCGCATTTAGATCTAGCGTTTCGGGCTTTCGGACAATGATTTGGTGAGTGCCTGTGGGCATTACCATCAACTCGCGGAAAGCAGCCATGAGCATGAACACCCCTGCCCGATCTGTGGCCTCGCCCACGTTTTTTAGGATACCGCGCACTGTGAACAGGTCGTTGGCAATGGAACCGTCAGCCCCTTGGGTGAGCACGACGATTTCGTCTCCAGGCCGAACCCCGAGGTTGCGGGCCAGTCGTTTCCCAATCACGACGCCTTGGGGATCTGCTTTGCCCAGCCACTGGCCAGCCATTACCTGATGGCGCACGGCACTCACGGTTGCATTGCGCTCTGGATCAATACCCCGAAGCAGGACCCCGGCGCTAGTATCCCCGGCAGCGGCCAAGCCGTTTGCCAATGCCCGGGCCGAAGCTTTGAACCCCGCCTTGTCCAGGGCGCCAAGGAGCGCCTTTGTCTCATCGATCCGGGCGTACAGAGAGGGGTTTTCCCGATAGCCCGCAGCAAAGACTTGAATGTCCCCCACTTCTAAATCGAGGATGTTCTGCTGCATGTTGCGCAAGTATCCGTTGACCAACCCGGAATAGAGGATCATGGCGGTGAGCGCCAGGGTCATGGCAGATACAGTGACGACAGTGCGGCGCTTGTTGCGCCAAACGTTTCGCCAGGCAAGTGCGAGCGTATTCAAGACGATGTCCTCAAAAAAGCAGACGACCACTCATACAACCCCCGCGCCAACAAGGATCGCGGTGTGTTTGCACTCGACATAACACTACATGGATTTTAATTTTTGAGTAGTAAAAAACCCTTGTCCAAGTTCAGATAAGGGGTCAGACGCTTTCTATCTTTTCCCTTTAACGATTGGCTAAGCTTTCACCAAGACAGTAACCCTGAACGCACCACCACTGAATGGGATGGTCGCAAGTAGTGGGGAGGCACTGGCAGTCTTCAGGGGTTTCGCATTGGAGCATCGCCTCAGGATAGCACAATCCAGAAGGACCGTCTGTTTCATAACAACCACCTTCGGCGCAGTGATACCCCTCCCAGCAAGTGACGATTCCCTGCCACTCTAAGGCAGAACCGCATACTGACGTGCAGCCCTCGATAAGCCCCCCATCAGCTGCGGTACAGTCTTCTATGCCCCAACCGATGGAGGTGGTGGGGGCGCAGCCTTCAATGACACTACCATCGGCGCTCGTGCAATCCCACTCAATGTCCGTGTCTTCAGCCAGACAACATTTGGACTCTGGATCGCATATGCCTGCATCGATAGTTTCATCAGTACCGGTGTCAGTGTCGGTATTGGTGTCAGTGTCCGTATCGGTGTCCGTGTCCGTATCGGCATCAGTGTCCGTATCGGTGTCGGTATCATAGGTGGTATCAGCGTCTGAGACTGCTTTTGAGCGAAAACATCCTTCGGCAAGGAGACACAGCGTAAAAACCATTCCCGTGATTTCAAGGTATTTGCGGTGCATTGTGGATTCCCTCTCGCCTTGACGGGTTTTATCAGTGCCTTGCTGACATCAAAAGCACACCGTATGCCAGTTTTTTGAAACTACACTTGTATTTAATAACTATTTAGAATTAATTGGTTTATTCAAGCAACTAACAACATCGCATAGCGATAAACCTGTGCCAGTTGTGCCCAAACCGGACCCGTTATCCCACTACATGGATTTTAACTTTTGGATAGTAAAAAACCCTTTATCCAGGTTCAGGTTAAAGGCGATCTTTTTCCAGGTAATCCGGGTGTATTCGCCTGGCTTGTCGAGGGGCGTCATGATCATCTCTTTGGGAATGATACGGTCGCCGATCGTTTCGTGTTTGGAAAACACCAAGCTGCGGACTTTTTGGCCGTCTTCGGCAAAGTAAACCTGGGAAAGGGGTGCCAGGTCAGATGCGCGAACCACAATCTCGAGCTTGCCCCATACCACCGGTGCGTCTGGCTTGGGGGTTAGAACAAATCGATATGCATCCACACCGTTAATGTTTCCAGAAAAAGACAGCCGGACCGCGTAGTCTTCTGACAGACGGGTATGGCGGATGAGGTCGTCGTTGGTAAAGTGGCTGCCCATCCAAGCACCGCCCATCATGCCCGATGTGATCTTGATGGTGCGACCTGTCTTCTTGAGGTAGGTGAATAGCGTATCCTTGGCCTTGAGGGTGGCAGTGCCTCTTTCTTTTTTGGGGGACAAGATGCGCACCAGGGAGTACGCCTTGCCTAAGGACCAGGATTCCAGGGACATGGTGCGGGTCCAATGTCGGGTCTTTACGGCCATCTCCATGATCCCATGGCTCTTATCCCCGCGGTACTGATCGTCAATCCGCTGCATGATGTGGGTTGCGAACTCAGGAGAATTTATATTTGGCGCAGCTCTGTCGTTCGCCCAACCGGCTGCACTGAAGATTAGCACCAATCCAATGATAAGCTTTGTAGCCATCGCTCGACATTTCATGGGGGGTACCCTCCTCACCCGTTCCGCTAAAAAGAGCCTCGGCCATGCCCCACTGTGGCAATTGGTTCAGTAGTGCTATAGTTTGTATTTAGCAATAAATATGTCATCAGCGCCGTTTGAAATCAGGGTGGTTTCCCCGAGTTCACCTGGACCTAATACGAGCATCTCATCATAATAGCCAGTCACAAAAAAGAATTGCCCGTCAGGTAACGCTGATATGCCATGGCATACATCCCATGATGGGCCACCGCCACGTTTGGCCCAGGCCAAGGTGCCGTCTACGCGGTAGTATGCAAAAAACATATCTCTATCTCCAATTGAAGAAAGGATCGTTTCGTTGGCCTCGCCCTGTCCGAATATCGCTGCGGTAGAGCGAATTGTTCCTGCTATCAACACCGAGCCTCCATTTAGCCCCACCGCATGATTACTGCTATCCGATTCAGTACCACCGGCTTGTTTGGCCCAATTTAACATGCCATCGGGTCGATACTGGGCGATAAAAATATCCCCTTTTCCGACCGAGCTAAGCGATACTTCCTGGGCTTCGCCTTGGCCAAACACAACCGTATCATTAAAGCCACCGGTCAACACAAATGAATCGTCAGCCAGCGCTGCAACGCTACCTGCTCCGTCCATGTATATGCCACCAATGGATTTGGCCCAGGCCAGGGTTCCATCGGATCGGTACTTGGCTAAAAATATGTCATTCATGCCGGCAGACTGGAGGATCGTCTCGTTGGGCAGCCCGGCGCCAAATTTGGCGCTACCTTCAAAGTACCCAGTGACCACAATCGCACCGTCGCTCAAGAGGGCCAAGCTCGTGCAGATGTCTTCTTCGACGCCTCCGCTCAATACTGCCCAGGCCAGGGTATTATCTGGGTTATACTTTGCAACAAAGACGTCATTTAATCCGGCAGAGACCAGATGGGTTTCATTGGCTTGACCTTGGCCAAAGGTAAACTCTCCTGCCAATGTGCCAATATACAGATGCGAACCGTCTTCGAGAACCCGCAGCGCTTCGAGGAAGGGGCGGGGACGGCCGTTAGGATAGATATGCCTGGCCCAGGCCAGCGTCCCATCCGAATTGTACTGTGCCTGGAACTCTTCAATATCGGATGTGTCAAGCGTTATCGTCGTCTCGTTCGGTTCGCCATGGCCAAAGGTGATATTTTTAGTAAATCTGCCATTGATCAAAACAGAGCCGTCTGAAAAACCCGAGATGCCTATGCCACTATCCCAGAGTTCTCCGCCAGCACTTTTGGCCCATGCAAGTTGGCCATCCGAGCAGTACTTTGCGACAAACATATCGTAATGCCCAAAGGAAGCAAGCGTTGTTTCGGCTGCTTCTCCCTCCCCAAAAACAATGGTCTCCTCAAAGTCCCCCGTTACAACAGCCGTCCCGTCAGCCAGTGCGACGATGTCACTTCCTTGGTCATATTTGACGCTACCGACCGTTTTTGCCCAAATAAGCTCGCCCCCACTAGTATCTGTATCTGTATCAGTATCGGTGTGAGTGTCAGTGTCAGTATCAGTGTCGCTGTCAGTGTCGGTGTCAGTGTCGGTATCAGTGTCGGTGTCAGTATCAGTGTCGGTATCAGTATCAGTATCAGTATCAGTATCGGTGTCAGCGTCGGTGTCGGTATCAGTGTCGGTGTCGGTGTCAGCGTCGGTATCGCTGTTCCCGTCTATGTTGTCATTGTCTGAAGAGGAGTCGCTTGTGTTGGTTTGATGACATGCAAATTTTCCCAGAAAAAGCAGCGCGGTAAGAGTAATGATAGTCTTTTTATTACACATGTACATCCCACTTTCTCTTTGACACTAAAAGAGATATTGATCTGTTATCATTATCAATTAAGTGATCCCTAAAAAACATGTTTATGCAATCCTCGCTCGGGCAATTGCGCCCACTTTTTTAGATCAATCAACTAATAACAGTCATAGTGCGTTGTCCAGGCAACTGAATAATAGGTACTCAAATCCTGTGGGATGTTGTATCCTTTGATTTTTATTGTCAGATTGCCGTCTCCGGCAGAGGGCATATATTCGAGAAATTCGTAGCTACCGTCAAACGAGGTCGAGGTGGCCACGATGGTGCCGCTGGAATTGACTAACCACAGATCGAGATCCACATCTAACACGCTGCTGGTTTGGGTGGTCTTACTGTTCCAGGTAAGTGCTACCCGTATCGGCGCGTTATTGTTCCTGGCCGTCCATGTTTTTTCGTACGTTCCCTGGTCAAAATCGTCAACGGACATTGAACCGTAGTCGTGCGCTCGATACTGGGCTGCTGTGCCTGTCTCCCTTTTTTTTGCGGTTAGATGAGCATATAAGGCATTGACCATGCCCGTACCATCCCTGCCGTCCGAATACCTGCTCCAGTTCTGCCAATCCCCCATCTGGTAGTTTGCAGTGGCGATCAACACGGCCCTAAGCGCCTCGGGCCAGTTTTTTAGGTGACTGCTGCCTTCCAACAGTAGAGCGGAGATACCCGATACTGCTGCCGTAGCCGCGCTGGTGCCCCCAAAAGAATCTCCGCAAACCGCGTGTCTAGCGCCCGGCGCTGCGATCTCCGGTATCTCGCGATCGTTATAAGGAGAGATCGGATTGTAATAGCTACTTTCATCATAGATCTGATCGTCGCAGCGGTTATCTACACTTGTGTCAAAAGCCATATTGCCCACGCCTAGAAAATTATATCCTTTTCCCGAAGCATAGGCAAACTCAAAAGCCTCGTTACCCGCAGAGGTGAAAACGGCTGGATATGGCCACCGTATTGACCAATAATCAAAATAGATGTCCCTGGCGCTCAGTGTGCCATTTACCTCTTCATCAGGTTCTAGATGCCAGCTCATGGAGATGATATCCGCTCCGTTGTCTTTGGCCCATTGGTAGCGTACAGCATAGTTACCATGGGGGTATTCAGGATCATTCGACGGCTTGTTGGCCATTAGCTGCCCAGCGCCGGGTGCGTAGCCGATCATCGGACCGTCACAAAGACTGGTCTGGGTTTGGTATGTGGTACCCCACATGGCCAGGCTCAACGACATATGATGATATGGATTCCCTTCATATGATTGTTTTGCCACAACATTGTAACATTCCTCCTCTCGAGAGGTTTGACCGAATTCAGTGACAGCGATGCGAATACCGCTGCCCGATAGATTATAAGAATTTTGCAGATGGTTTGTGCGTGAAACCTTGAACGCATCTTCCATCTCTGTATATTCGGAGTATCCGACTTGATCCAGAATCACATTACTATCATAGGGACCGATATAGACTATCTCTGGTGCCCGGGCAAAACTGAGCAGTTCCTCAGAAGATATCTCGGTCACGATAAAAGGACCTGAAACCTCAACTTTCTGAGACGCTGATTGCGCCCCAAGGGAGGATACCATCGAGCGATAGCGTTCTCGAGCCTTTTGCTCAAGGGTTTGTTTTTGGGCTAGGGACTGATTTTCGACGAGTTTCGGCTTCAGATTTTTGTCGATGAATTCTTCGGGTAGATCCATTTTGATTAAGACCCGGCGCATGCGCGACGCTTGTGTTTCTTCGATCTCTCGGTACATCCCGGGATCCATGTCGCCGTACAGCTCATACTTTCGCGCGTCCTCTTGGGCTAAAAGAAGATCCAAATCCACTGACCGATCTCGATCGTCAAAAGCGATGATCACGCTTTTGCCGGTTTCTAGATCTCGAATTTTGTAACGTTTGACCAACTTCTTAGTGTGGGCCAGTGTGACGATGGATTCACTGAGAATCTGAAGCGCTTCATAATTGATATTGCTTGCAGCGCTGAGTGTAGGAGAATTAACCCCCAGGTTGCATAACCTTCATAGGAAAGCAGTGATATAAAGGCTTGCGGAGCCCCGTCATCACTGGGTATTCTCGGTTTGAAAACGACTGAAAAAACCCAGTTCAGGAGGTCACCGCAAGTGAAGTCTAGT